>JANOPP010000370.1:0-31803 GCA_031421915.1 Myxococcales bacterium
CGTCCGCGACGAGGGCGAGCACTCGCGTCCCCGACGCCTTGGTCGCGGTCAGCGATGCAGAGATCGTGATCGTCCCTGCACGGATCACGCACAGCGCCGGGCCGCTGGCCTGCGCGACCACCATGTCGCACGACGTCGTGACGTTGGTGTCGAGCATGCCCGCGGTGTTCCAGACGAACGTGGCGTTGGTCGCCGGCGTGTCGCAGAGATCCGGGATGTGCAGTGGCGAGATCGTGCGGCAATGCGCCACCGTTCCACCGGCCGCATCGGCGCAGCCGAGCGTGCAGCTCTCGACCATGTTCACCATGGTGGCGTCGGCACTGCAGCGCGCGAGCGTGTTCGCGTCCGAGCAGCTGTACGCATCCGCGACGCAGCCGTTGCAACCGGCCGCGCCCGCACTGCAGCCCGGCGCGCCGCAGTTCTCGGTCACGGTACCGTCGCCCGTGGCGTTGCAGCGCAGCGCCGTCGAACTGTCGGTGCAGCTCTGGAACTCGTCTGCGGTGCACGACTCGACGATCGGCGTGCATGCAGCTCCGCCGGTGCACAGGCCGGTGGTGCCGCAGGTCAGATCGCCGGGACACTCGTCATCGGTCGCGCACGAGATCGTGCAGTCGGGCGCGTTCGTCTCGTAGCAGCCGACGAGCGCGAACGTGAGGAGGATGGCAGTGGTACGGAGCATCGACACTCTAGAACTCCCACGAGTAGGTTGCGGTCGCGCCGCCCACGGTCGGGACGATCGCCACCGGAGTCTCACTCTCGCCACCGCCGCCCATGCGCGACACGACGAACATCACGACACCGCCGACGAGCAATGCGCCACCGACCGACGTGAAGATGTACGCCTTGGTGTTGGCGGCCTTGCCGTCGTCCTCGATCGCGAGCGCCTCGGCACTCGTACACGACATCGCGCAGACCCGGGCGAGATCGTCCTTCGCGGCACCACCATCGAGCCCGAACTTCACGCCGAGACCGATGCCGACGACCCCGACGCCGGCCATCGCGATCCCGGTCCACTTCATCCAGCCTCGATCGCTCGCCGGCGGAGGCGGCGGGGGCAACTCGGGCTGCGTCACCACGACGGGCTCCGTGGGAGGTGGCTCGACGACCGGAGGCGTGACCGGCTCGGTGACCGGTGGAGCACTCGCGGCCTGCGTCTTCGCGCACTCCTCCATCTCGATGATGAACTTGTCGACCTTCTCGATGTTCTTCTCGCTCGGGAAGTTCCGGCGGTACGTCTTGTAGAAGCCGGCGGCGTTCGCGCAATCACCCTTGAGCCGGTACGACTGCGCGAGGTTGAACAGCGACGGAGCATCGGGGCGCAACGTGTACGCCTCCTTGAACTTCGCGATGGCCTTGTCCCACTCGCGAACGTCATAGAGCCGGCGCCCCTCCGTGAGCGCAGCATCGGCTGCGACCGCGTTTGGGTTCGGCTGCGCATGGGCGATGCCCGTGGCGAGCACGAGCGCGACGAGAGTTGCTCGCATCACTTCCTCCGACGCGATGGTATCGCAACCCACGCAACAGAGGCCACACCGTCGCGAATTGCCCCGGTCGCCACGACGAGAAACGTCCGCGACCCTGAAGATTCTCGCAACGCGGCCCGCTCCGCGGCGTCTCACGGCCCGGAGGCACCATGCTCAAGACCAGTCTGCTCGTCGTCCTCGCAGGGATCATCGCCGCACCCACCTCCTCGGAGGCATGCGGCAACGAGGTCGAGCGCACCGTCGAAGATGACATCCGGTTGGTCCAGCGCGCGGAGAAGCAGCTCGAGAACGGCATGTACCGGCAAGCCGGCAAGACGCTCAAGGGTTGGCGGTTCACCACCGCGAAGCTCCGCGAGCGAACCGTCGATGTTCGCGCCGTCGTCGCGCTGCGGTTGCGCACGTCGAAGGACGACCTCGCGTGGGTCGTCGAGCACTTCAAGGCGCGCACGGAGTCCAAGGCGGGCGCGAAGAACATGCGGTTCCGCGCGATGCTCGCCGAGGCGCTGTTCGCCACCGGCAAGACCGACGAGGCACGCACGATCCTGGTCGATCTCGCGAAGCGCGACCTGATGCCCGACGAGTACGCGTACGTCACGCTCGCGAAGCTGTCATCGGGAACCGAGCGCTACGAGCTGTGGAAGACGTGCCGCACGAAGGCAAAGAACAAGGACGTCTGCGAGCTCCCGAAGGAGACGATCAGCGCGAAGCGGGCCGCGAGCTGAACCGTGTCGGCGCGTGCGCTCGCGCTGATCGCCGCCTTTGGCATCGGCTGCAGTGATCGCGCCGCGCCCGCGCGCGAGCCACCACCGGCGCCACCAGCGCGACTCGAGCACGTCGATGCCTCGGAGCTGATCGCGAAGTTCGAGTGCGCGCGCTGCCACGAGATCCCGAAGGTCGCCGCCGCGCCGCGCGAGAAGCACTGCGTCGGCTGTCACCAGGAGATCCACGCCGGGTCGTTTCCCGTCGCCGCGCCGGATCTCGAACGCTGGCAGAAGCGGATCACCAGCTTGCGCTGGGCGCCCTCACTCGCCGGCGCGGATCGCCTGCGGCGCACGTGGATCCGCGACTACCTCCTCGCACCACACGATGTCCGCCCCGGGCTCGTCGCGCAGATGCCGCGCCTCGCGGTCACCGAGAGCGAGGCCACGCGACTCGCTGCACACCTCGGCTCCGACGAGGCCCCGGGCGCTGTCCCAGTCGGCGATGGTGCGCGCGGAGCGGAGCTCTATCGCTCGCTCGCATGTGCTCGCTGCCATCGGTTCACCGGTGCCGCCGAGGACGACTCGACGCTGCACCTGGCGGGTCGCGAGCAGGTCGAGCCCCTCGGTGGGAGCTGGGCGCTCGCACCCGATCTTCGCCACACCCGCGCGCGCATGGAGGTCGCGCAGATCGCGACCTGGATCGTGGCCCCTCGTGGTGCGATGCCTCGCCTCGGAATCGCCGATGACGACGCTCGCGCCCTCGCCGCGTATATCGCGACGACGCCCCTGGTCGACCTCCCCCCGAGGGCGCCTGCCGTGCGCCTTCCGGTGCTCACACGCACGGTCGGCTGGGACGAGGTCGAAGCGAAGGTGTTCAAGCACGTCTGCTGGCACTGCCACGCGGTCCCCGACTACGGGCGCGGCGATGGAGGGCCCGGCAACTCCGGCGGCTTCGGCTTCGCTCCGCGCGGCCTCGATCTGTCGACCTACACCGGAATCTCCGCCGGCTCTCTCGACGATGCGGGAGAGCCGCGCAGCGTGTTCGGCAAGCTGGAGGACGGCACGCCACGCCTCGTTGCACATCTTCTCGCACGTCACGCCGAGGAGGCAGGCGGCTCGGTGCCCGGGATCCGCGGGATGCCGCTCGGCCTGCCGGCCCTTTCGGCCGAGGACATCCAGCTCGTCGAGTCCTGGATTACGCAGGGTCGCCCCCGGTAGAATGCGGACCTCGGATCCGGTCGGCGTCCGTCTCGTCTGCGAGTAAGCGTCACGGGGGTGGATCGGCGGGCGGGCGCGACGGCTTGCTCGCGATGTAGATCGCGCCGGTCGCCATGATCGCGGCAGCACCACCGATCGCGATCATCGATCGGCCCGTGGCGATCATCAGCGTCAGGCTCGCCACCATCGAGCCCCACGCCGCGAGCTTCGCCCCCAGCGGGATCACCCTCTGCGTCCGCCATGCGACGAGCCGCGGACCGAACCGCTTGTGCTCGAGCAACCAGCGCTCGAGGCGCACCGAGCTCTTCGAGAACGCCCACAACGAGATCAGGAGGAACGGCGTCGTCGGCAAGACCGGCAGGAACGCGCCGAGGACTCCGAGGCCGACGCACGCGAGACCGATCGCGAGGTACAGGGCGCGAAGCAACGCCTAGCCTTTGATCTTCTTGTTCTCGGGATCGAACAGCGGTTTGAGCGACGCGAGCGCCGGGTACTTCGTCCCCGCGATGTCGACCTCCCACGTACCTGCCTCGATCCACTTCGCATCGAGTGGGCCGCCAGCGTCGATCATCGCGAGCCCGACCGCACCGCCGAGCGTGTGACCGTACGAGGCCGCGCGAACGTAGCCGACGGGCACGCCGTCGCGATGCACGATCTCGGCGTGGAACAGCAGCGGCTCGGGATCCTTGACGAGGATCTGCAGGAGACGTTTGGTCAGCGGGCCCTTCGCCTTGTGTGCGAGCACCGCGTCCTTGCCGAGAAACCCGTTCGGCTTCTTGAGATCGACGGCGAAGCCGAGGCCCGCGTCGAGGACCGAGTCGGTGTTGTCGATGTCATGGCCGTAGTCGCGATAGCCCTTCTCCATCCGGCAGCTCGCGAGCGTCTTGAGGCCGGCGTGCTTCAAACCCACGGCAGCGCCCGCCGCGACGAGTCGATCGTAGACGTGCAGAGCCTGCTCCGTCGGGATGTACAGCTCGTAGCCGAGCTCGCCGAGGTACGTGATGCGGATGCACAGCACGCGCGCGAAGCCGACGTCGATCTCGCGTGCCGCGCGGAACGGGAACGCCTCGTTCGTGAGATCGGCGTTCGTCACCTTCTGCATGAGCTCGCGGGAGCGCGGACCCTGGATGTTGATCTGCGCGTAGGCGCCGGTCATGTCGGCGACGTGCGCGTGCGCATCGCCGAACTTGCGCTTCATCCAGGTCTCGACGTGGCGATGCGCGGTGTCAGACGCGACGACCCAGAACTTGTCATCGGCGAGCTTGCACACGGTCAGATCCGCTTGCAGCTTGCCTGCCTCGTCGAGCCACTGCGTGTACGTGATCTGCCCGCTCGGTCCGTCGACGGAGTTCGCCGAGATGTGATCGAGCAGGCGTCCGGCGTCGCGTCCCTCGACGAGGAACTTCGACATGAACGACATGTCCATCAGGATCACGCCCTCGCGCGCGGCGCGATGCTCGGCCTCCCACTGCGGGAACCAATGCTGGCGTCCCCACGAGTGCTGCTCGATCGTCGGCTGCTCGGGCTTGTACCAGTCGGCGCCCTCCCAGCCGCTGACATCCCGGAAATACGCGCCGAGCGCCGCGAGCCGATCGTAGAACGGTGACTTCTTCGCGCCGCGCGCGGTCACCATCGTGTGCGTCGGGTAGTGGCACTTGTAGACCATGCCGAGCGACTCGACCGTGCGCGTGCGGCGGTACTCGGGATTGGTCTGGTACGCGTGCAGGCGATCGATATCCATCGCGGTCACGTCGACATCGGGACGACCGTTGATGATCCAGTGCGCCATCACGCGGCCGAGACCACCGCCGGTGAGGATACCGATCGAGTTGAGTCCGGCGGCGACGAAGTAGTTCTTCAGCTCGGGCGCCTCGCCGACGATCGGCCGCAGATCCGGTGTGAAGCTCTCCGGCCCGCAGAAGAACTTCTTCACGCCCGCGGTCATCGAGATCGGAACGCGTGACATCGCCTTCTCGACGTACGGGCCCATGCGATCCCAGTCCGGCTGGATCTCGGCGAACGAAAAATCATCGGGGATGCCCTTCACGTTCCACGGCGCGCACACCGGCTCGAACAACCCGATCATCAGGCCGCCGACCTCCTCGCGGAAGTAGACGTACGAGGCGGGGTCCTCGAGGACCGGCCAGTCCTTCGAAAGTTCGGGGATGCGCTCCGTGATCAGGTAGTAGTGCTCGGCTGCCTGGTTCGGAATGGTCACGCCGTGCTGCGCGCCGAGCTGACGGGCCCACATGCCGGCACAGTTGACGACGTACTCGCACTCGATGTCGCCGAACGGCGTCGTCACCCCGGTGACCGCACCGCGATGCTTCTTGATCCCGGTGACCGGGACGTTCTCCAGCAACGTCGCGCCCTGCTGTCGCGCGCCTTTCGCGAGCGCCATCGTCACGCCGACCGGATCCGCGCGGCCGTCTTCCTTCACGTAGAACCCGGCGAGCAGATCGTCGGTCTTTGCGAGCGGGAACAGATCAGCGACCTGCTTCGGCGTGATCTCCTTGACGTCGATCCCCATCAGGCGATTGAACGCGGAGACGCGGCGATACTCCTCGAGCCGGTCACGATCGGACGCGACCTCGATGAAGCCGGTGCGCTTGAAGCCGGTGTTCTGCCCGGTCTCGGCCTCCAGGCGGGCGTAGAGATCGCACGAGTACTTGCGCATCTCTGTCGAGGTCTCGGACGTCGAGCCGAACGTGACCATCAGGCCGGCGGCGTGCCAGGTGGTTCCGGAGGTGATCTTGTCGCGCTCGAGGAGCACGACATCCTTCCAGCCCATGTGCGCGAGGTGATAGGCGACCGAGCATCCGATGATGCCGCCACCGACGATGACGACGCGCGCGCGCTGCGGAAGCTGAGGAGAGGACATCGGCGGCGCAGGATACCGTGAATGTGCGCCGGGTACCCACAAGGCCAAATGCCTTGTCCTCCTGAGGTTGCTGCTATCATCGAGCCCTATGGGTGGACCCGGAAAGCCCGGCTACGGCAGCGGCGTCGGTGAGACGGTGAGTACGGGCGGTCAGCCGAATGACCTGCAGCCGGGCGAGATGGTCGGTGAGTACCGCGTCGATCAGCAGATCGGCGAAGGCGGTATGGGTAAGGTCTACTCGGCCACCCACCCCGTGATCGCCAAGCGGGCCGCGATCAAGATCCTGCACCCCGAGCTCAGCATGAACCGCGAGGCGGTCGAGCGGTTCGTTCAGGAAGCGCGCTCGGTCAACCAGATCGGCCACCCGAACATCGTCGACATCTTCTCGTTCGGCACGCTGCCCGATGGCCGCTGCTACTTCGTCATGGAGTGGCTGCGCGGCGAGTCGCTCCGCGATCGGATGCGCAGGCTCGCGGTCCCGCTCACCGAGGCGCTCGGCTTCATCGAGACGATCTCGGTTGCCCTCGAGGGCGCGCACGAGAAAGGCATCGTCCACCGCGATCTCAAGCCCGACAACATCTACCTGTGCGACGTGAAGGGCTCGCTGCCGCAGGTCAAGCTGCTCGACTTCGGCATCGCGAAGCTGCTCAGCGATGAAGGCCGTATGGAGAAGACGCGTACGGGCAACCTCATGGGCACGCCGGCGTACATGTCCCCGGAGCAGGCACGCGGCCATCAGGTCGATCACCGCACGGACATCTACGCGCTCGGGTGCGTCGCGTACGAGATGTTCACCGGCTGGCTGCCGTTCCCCGCGGACAACGCCGCGGACATGATCGCGAAGCACTTGTTCCAGCAGCCGCCGTCGGCGCAGGCGCGTAACCCGCAGCTCCCGGCGGAGCTCGACGCGCTGACGCAATACATGCTCGCCAAGGATCCGAACTCGCGCCCGACGCTGACGCAGGTCCGCGAGCAAATTCGTCGCGCACAGCAGTTCGTGGCGAGCCAGGCCTACGGCGCCCAGGTCGCGACCCCCGCCTACGGCATGCAGCAGCAGTATCCGTCGAACATGGGCCCGCAGATGACACCGGGCGTCCTGCCGCAGATGACACCGGGCGTCCCGCCGCAGATGACGCCGGGGATGATGCAGTCCAATCCGGGGATGGCGAGCTACACGCCGGCCCCGGGGACGATGAGCGTGATGGGGACCGGGATGCCGGTCGCGAAGAAGTCCAAGACCGGTCTGATCGTGCTCTGTACCTTGCTCCTCGCGGGCGTCGGAGTCGGTGTGGCCGTCGGCGTCAGCAAGAGCGGCGGCAAAGCCGACGGCAGCGGAAGCGCGGCGAGCGACACGCTCGAGCCCGCCAAGCCGACTGGTGACATGACCGTGAAAGACACGACCAAGCCGGCGGACTCGACCAGGCCGGCGGACACCACCAAGCCCGCTGACACCACGGCGACGGACACGACCAAGCCCGCCGATCCCACCAAGCCTGCCACGGACACGACCAAGCCTGTCGACACGACGGCGACCGACGCGACCAAGCCCGTCGATACGACCAAGCCCGTCGACACGACCAAGCCCGTCGACACGAAGAAGCCGATCAAGAAGCCGATCAAGAAGGTCGGTCCGGGCGATGATGATGCACCGATGTGATGGGAGGAGCCCCGTGAACGTACGGTCGACACTCGTGATCGCCCTCGTGCTCGCCGCCGGTTCGGCGCATGCACAGACCCCTGCACCGAACGCCAGCGCGGACGCCGCGCTGTCCGAAGGCCGCCGGCTCTACGATCTCCAGGAGTGGGATCAGGCGATCGGGAAGTTCAAGGAGGCGTACAAGCTCCGCGCCGATGCTCCGGCGCTGTTCAACATTGCCCAGTCGTACCGACTCAAAGGCGACTGCACGAACGCGGCGAGCTTCTACAAGACGTTCAAGCGCAACTTCCCCAAGGAGAAGAGCATCGCGAAGGTCGACAAGTTCATCACCGAGATGGATGCGTGCGCGAAGCTCGGGGTGAAGCCCGCGGTGGATCCGGTGAAGACCGACCCCGTGAAGACCGACCCGGTAAAGACCGACCCCGTGAAGACCGCCCCCGTGAAGACCGACCCCGTGAAGACCGATCCGGTGAAGTCCGATCCCGTGAAGACCGTCCCCGTGAAGACCGACCCCGTGAAGACCGATCCCGTGAAGACCGATCCCGTGGTCACGGATCCGGTGAAGACCGATCCGGGTGACGGAGAGATCTCGCAGCCGATGCCACCGCCGGCGTCGGGCGGAAGCGGCATGAAGATGGTGGGCGTCGGCGTCGCCGCCGTCGGTGTCGTCGGAGTCGGCATCGGCGTGTTCTTCGGGATGCGCGCGCGTGCTGCGACATCGGATGCCGAGGCGATTCCCATGGACGCCCCCTGGATGCCCGGCATTCAGGAGCGCGGAGAGAAGGCGGAGAAGAACGCGAAGATCTTCCTCGTCGTCGGTGGTGCAGCACTGGTGACGGGTGGTGTCCTGTACGTCCTCGGCGCGAAGAAGAGCAAGGAGAGCAGCAGCGTCAGCTTCGTGCCGACGACCGACGGTGCGTCGATCGCGTGGACCGGCGATTTCTAGGTTGTACGTCTGGGCTCGCTGATCCCCGTCGGTGACGGCCCCGTCGCACGCTGCAAGCTGTGCGGCAAGACCGCCGTCGGACCGTGCGCGCGCTGCAAGAACGCGGTGTGTGGCGACTGCTGCGAGCTCACCGAGGGCGGAGCGACAACGTTCGCGATCTGCCTGACCTGCGTGAAGCGCGGCGGTAGCACGCTGACGCCCGCCTGGCTCGGACTCCTGGGGTGGCTCGCGTTGATCCTTCTGCCACTCGCTGCCGTCGCGGTGGGCCTGCGGCTGTTGCTCCGGCACTGATACGCTGGAAGCTCGTGACCGAGAGCTTGCTGCAGATGTTTGGCCTGTTCGGCGGCGCGGCCGTCATCGGGTTCATCGCAGGCATGTTCCCGATCGTCAGCATCGAGCTGTTTCTCGTCGGCGTTTCGACCTGGGCAGCCCCGAGCCCGGGTGCGATCGCGCTGCTCGTCCTGCTCGCCGCGATCGGCCACCAGGTCGCGAAGTCGATCTGCTACTTCGCCGGCGAGGGGATGCTCGCGATGCCGACCGGCAAGATGAAGGATCGGATCGAGCGAGCGAAGGCGCGGATCGATCGCTGGAACCAGCGGCCAAAGCTGATCATGTTCTTTGCGTGCACGGTCGGGTTCCCACCGCTCTACCTGCTCGCGTTCATCGCTGGACCGTTGATGAAGATGCGGTTCTGGCAGTTCACCGCGATCTGCTTCTTCGGCCGCATTGGCCGGTTCACGTTCATGATGGTCGTCCCGCAGCTCATCCAGGGCTGATCGCCGCGCGCACGCGCTGCGCACCGCGAGCTCGATGGCCTGACACGATCAAGCCGTAGTGCGGCGCCCGCCGCCGCGTCCTGCCCTCGATGTCGTGCCAGCGATCTGCGAGCGCCGCCCACGACAGGAACCCGCGTGCGCTCTCGATCATCGAATCCTCGACGTAGATCCCGCGCGAGTCGTAGCCGACCACGACGACCCAGTGACCATCGCGCCAGTGACCGCGATAGCGGGTGCGCTCGCCCCACGCCTGGAGCATGACGATCACGGCTTGTCCGCGATCGCTCGCGGCGCACAGCTCGCGCGCACTCATCCCGCGCCGCTCGACGACGTGCAGCCGGTAGCGGCGCAGCACCCGCACCAGGTGCGCCGGATCGCTGCCATCGGTACCAAACCCCATGTCGCGCACCACCGCGCCCTCGGTCCCTGGGCCCGTGCCGAAGTACCTGCTGACCGCGAGGACCGCCGTCGCCCCGCACGTGTAGTCCTGCTGCTGGACGAGGCAGGGCACCTCGACCCGGACTGCGCCGCGCGGGATCCGGCGGACCTGCACGATCCTCATGACTACCGACGGTACGCGAGGCTTGTGTCGCGCGGGCGATCCGTGCGAACGAACAGGCATGAGCGAACACCCGACCGACTTCCAGGGCTCCATCGAGGACGCAGTCACGACCGCGATCAAGGAGAGGATGCCCGACGCGGCGGTCGAGGTCTCCGGCGGCGGCGGGCACTGGCGGATCGGCGTCGTCTCGACCGCGTTCGCCGGCAAGAGCATGCTCGAGCAGCAGCGCCTCGTGCTCGGTGCGATCAAGCACCTGATCAACGGCGCGAACCCGCCGATCCACGCGGTCGACTCGCTCACGACGAAGACGCCCTGAAACATGGCCGCCGACATCAACAAGGCGGCCCTCGAGGTCGAAGCGTTCGTGCGCGGGTACACCGCGTCTGGCGCCACGCCGAAGGATGTCCAGGTCCGTCCGTCGGGTGACGACGTCGACGTGATCAAGGTGTGGATCGATCTCGGATCTTCGAACGTCGATCCGAAGGTGTGGGCGAAGGAGTGCGAGGCCGCGATCACGAAGGCCGTCCCGGGAACAGCGAGCTTCAAGCTCTCCGTCCGCGTCGAAGCCGAGAGCTAGCTACTTCTTCGGCGTCAGCTTCGCCGCGATCGAGTCGCGCGTGACCGGGTGGTACCCGGACTTCGCTTTCGCGAACGTCGTCGCCGCGAGATCACGCCAGAACTCGTTCTTGGCGAGCAGCGGATCGTAGATCTCGCCGACGAGCCAGCGCCGACCGACGTGGATCAAGTACTCCTCGATCGCCGGTGCCGCCTCGCGGATGTCGGCCTCGATCAGGCGCGGGAACCACGTCATCTGGATCAGACGGTTCTTCGAGCTCGTGAGGTGGTGCTTGGCGTCGAGGGCGAGCAGCCGTTCGCGTGCGGTGTCCTTCGGAATCGCGGCGAGGAACGCCATCCAGTCCATCGTCTTCCACGTGGAGACATCGGGCATCGTGCCCGCCTTCGCATACGCGATCGCCTGCGCCTCGAGCGCGCTCACGCGTGAGGATGCCGACGACGGCGCGGTCGCCGGCAGCCCCGGCTTGTGCAGCCAGTCACCGAGCTTCCAGCCCGGATCTTGCGCGGCGAACAGCGAAGCCGCGTCGGCCTCGAACGTCTTCGAGTCCGTCGACTGGAACGCGAGGCGATCGAAGCGCGCCTTGAGGAAAGCATCGAAGGTGGTGCGACCGAACGCCTGCTCCATCGCGCGCAGGAGCAGCGCCCCCTTCTCGTACGCGACGTCCGTCGGTGCGTCGTCGGGCTCGCGATCCGGACCGAAGTCGAGCGCGAGGCGGGTGTCCTTGTTCGTTCGCCCCGCCTCGACGAGGACCTCCTCGAGATCCTTGCGGCCGAGGGCCCAGCTCATATCCGCGATCTCGGAGCCGCGGAGCTCCTCCATGATCCGGCGCTCGACGTAGGTCGTGAACCCCTCGTTGAGCCACAGATCGTTCCACGTCGAGTTCGTGACGAGGTTGCCCGACCACGAGTGCGCGAGCTCGTGCGCGATCAGCGAGACCAGCCCACGATCGCCGGTGATCACCGTCGGCGTGAGGAACGTCAGGCGCGGATTCTCCATGCCACCGAACGGGAAGCTCGGCGGCAGCACGAGGATGTCGTAGCGCCCCCAGCGATACGGGCCGTACAGCTTCTCGCCGACCTCCATCATCGCCTCGACCTCGGCGAACTCGTTCGCCGCGGCGGCCGCGATCGATGGCTCGGCGTAGACGCCGGTGCGCGTGCCGATCGCCTTGAACGTGAGGTCACCGACGGCGAGCGCCATCAGGTACGACGGGATCCGCTGCTCCATCTTGAACCGCCACACACCATCGACGGCGGCAGCAGGGTTCTCGGCGCTCATCACGGGCCGCACCCCGGCGGGCACCTTGATCGTCGCGTCGTACGTGAACCGAACACCTGGCGAGTCCTGGAGCGGGATCCACGTGCGCGCGAGGATCGCCTGCGACTGGGTGAACAGCATCGGCTGGACCTTGCCCGCGGTGCCTGCGGGCTCGACCCACAGGAGAGCCTTCGCCTCGGGTCGCGTGCGGTACGTGATCGCGACGCAGTCTCCCGCCGGGGTGATCGTGAGCGCCTTGCCGAGGCGTGGCACGGCAGCACCGAGCGCGAACGGGACGGGCTGCTTCGTCGTGCAGTCGGCGACGGCGTCGATCGTCAGCCCGTCGGTATCGAGCACGAGCTCTGTCGCGGTCGGATCCCGCTTCGCGACCTTGAGCGTCGCGGTTCCCGCCAGGACCTTCGTCGTGAAGTCGACGCCGAGATCGAGCGTCAGGTGGGTGACGACGAGCTGATCGGGTCGCGACTGCGAGTGCGGATCACGGCGGATCGTGGTCGCTGGCGACGCGGCCCCCCCCGCGGAGCCGACGGGGGGCGGGGTCTTCGCCGGCGCGCGGTCACCCTTGCAGGCGGTGAGCGCGAGGGAGATCAGCGCGAGACGATGGATCACTGCGGCTTCTTCTTCATCGCCGCGAGCATCTCGCCGAGGAAGCTCTCGATCTGCTCGGAGCTCGGGATCTGGCACTCACCGCTCTGGGTCAGCGTCGACTCCCACTTCCAGTAGCCCGGCGGCTTCGGCGGCTCGGGCGTCTTGCGCTTCCAGTACCAGAGCCGCGCCTCGCGCACACCCGGCGGATACGGCGTCGCTGCGCGGCCGTAGTCGTTGGTCCACAGATAGAACCGCGGGACCACGTCGCCACTGATCTTGCCGAGCTCGATGATCTCGAGGAGCTTCGGGTGCGGCTTGTCGAGAAACGACTGCAGCGCTGCATACGCCCGCGTCGCGCACGCGACCGCCTCGGGCCGTGCATCCGCTGCGTTTGGAGCCGCCTCGCCCGGCGCGACCACGCCCTGCTTCGGATAGAAGCCCCACAGGACCTCCTCGGGGTACTTGATCTCGGCGGTGCCGGTGTACGGCCAGTACTCGGCACCGGCGAGGAGGAAGCCGTTCTGCGTGAACGTCGTCATCGCCTGCGCCGGCTCGGTGACGGCGTTGGCGCCCACCGCCGGCTGCCCGGGTGCGCGGGTCGATTCCGCGCCTTTGTCGGCGGACTTCGACGAGCAGGCGACGAGGAGGACAGCGACGAGGGCGAGACGCATCCCGCGCTGATAACACGCCCCGGGACTAAGGGTTGATCAACTCGTACTCGTTGGCGATGCCCTGGAAGTACTTGAGTGGCGTGCACGCAGTCGCGGTGACGACGCCGCCGGTGACGGTGCCGGTGCAGTTCGGCGCGCCGGCGAGGTTGATGGTCTCGTTCGCATGGCACTCGTTGCCCACACCGTCGGCGTCGATGCAGATGCGAAGCGGTGCACTGACGTTGACGTTGCCGACGTTGTCCGTGGTCAGCACCGCAACGCACGCCCAGCCATCGCTGATGCCGGTCGCGCGTGAGTCGAACGCGAAGCCCATGCAGTTGAAGTTGTCGACGACCGGCATGCCGTAGATCTCGGGGGCACCGGTGAACGGCGACCTGATGACCGCGGTGATACCGGGCTCGCCGAGGCAGACGAACGTCGCGCCGTCGGGATCCGGATCCACCTGACAGGCCGGGATATTCGAGCCGCCGAACGTGTCGAGGCCGTACTGCGCCGCGCCGACCGGCATGATCGCATTCAGCGAGCTGACCGCCGCCTCGTTCGCCGTCATCGGCGTCGTCGCCGGCACGATGGTCGGGTTGATCGCGTCGCAGACGCCGTCGGCGTTGGTGTCGACGACGAGCGGCTTGGTGGTGTCGTCGAACACGTAGAGCTGCGCGGTTCCGATTCCGGCCATCGGAATGAACAGGGTCGAGTTGAGCGTGCCGGTGTTCGAGCGATCGGTGATCCGGGCGCGCAGCTCGATCAGCTGCCGAACCGCCTCGCCGTCATTCGGCGCATCGGGACCGAGCGGATCGAAGTCCTGGCTGCACAGAGGGTTACCACCGAGCATCATCGGCGGCGGCTTCGTCGTGCGCACGTTCGCCGGATCGAGCGAGGCTACCGGAGCGAAGTTGTCGAGGACGACCTGGAAGCCGAGGGTCGAGCTGTCGCCGATAGTGTCCTCGGCGCGAATGATGATCGTCGGCGACACCGTACCGGAGAGCGGCACCGTGTTGAGGAAGCCCTGGAAGTTCGGCTGACCCGCGGTGATGCGCGTCAGGGTGAACGACTGAGTGCCGGCGCTGCCGCTGACGGTCATCACGCCATCGGCATCTTCGACCGTGACCTCGATTCGCATCGTGCCGCGGTGGACCGTTCCCTGTACGGGGGCGATCAGGGTGATCACGGGTGGCGCGTCGCCGAGCGGACTATCGATCCGGGCGTCGATCGACGCATCGAACGCGGCGTCGATCGCCGCATCGACCCGGGGCGGCGCGTCGCTGCCTCCCGGCGGAAGGAATGGGTCCTCTTCCTTGCAGGCACCAAGTACAACGAGCCAGAGCGCCGCACGAACCAAGCGTGTGTTCCCCACGCAAATATTGTCGCCCGGCCTGCCGGCAGGGGGCAACTACGGTTCCAATCAGGCTGTGGCGATGGTGATCAAGATCCCGATAATGCTCTCGCCTGCGATCAGGCCGGAGGCGATGGGGACCGTGTAGGGGTCGAGGCGGGGGTACTTGCGGCGGATGACCTCGGCCCCGGCGGCACCGAGGAACATCATCCAGCTGTTGGAGAACGGGACGACCATCGCGAGGCCCACCCCGAAGGCGGACGGGATGAAGGGCTTGAAGGCTTTCGGGGCGAACTTCTCGAAGATCGCCAGGCCGATGCCGAGAGCCAGGCCGACCGCGATCGCGATCTTCTTGGACTCGTGCAGGGCATCGATGCCGCCAACGAAGGCCTTGGAGACGTTCGCCCACACCACGCACGACGGCGCCGGCCAGTCGGGTCCGCCGAGCGTTGCGGGGTCGATCAACAGGTTGAACAGCGGCACGATGATCGCCGCACCCGCGATGACGCCGAACAGCTGCGCGTAGACCTGGTGCCGCGGCTTGGCGCCGAGGAGCCAGCCGGTCTTGAGGGTAGTCAGGAGATCAGCCGCGTGCAGACCGATGCCGCCGGTGACGTTCGCCGACATGATGTTGCCGGTCAGGTTCCCGGGCGTGATCGCGCCGTAGATCATCTGGGTCACGGGACCGAGCGCCTTGGTCGGCGTCACATCGGTCTCACCGGTCACGCGCGCGGCGATGAAGCCCATCAGCACGGCGAGCGGCACCGCGATGATCGCGGCGTACACCGGGATGTCGAACATCAGGTACATCAGCGCGACGATCGGCGGCGTCAAGAACAGGCAGCCCACGGGGAACCACCACTCGGGTGCCTCGACGGCGCCGATGCCCTCGCCCTGGGTCATCCGCTTGCTCTTGCTGAGCATCCCGCCGATGCCGGAGAACGCGCGACCGAGGCTCTTGTAGTCGAGCGCGAACGACGTCAGCCCCGCGCCGACGAGGATCGCGGCGCCAGGCCACAGCGTCCAGTCGATGATGCCGGCATAGGAGACCGGCGCGCCCTTGAGCTCCTTGACGAGGCCGCGCTCGAACAACAGCGGCGCGAGGATCGCGTAGTTGAGGATTCCACCGAGCAGGAGCGACCACCCGGTGCGGAACGACATCAGTGCGCCGGCGCCGATGTAGACGACCTCGGTCTTGAACGCGATCGTCCACTTCACGAGGTCGTGCCCCATGATCTCGAACGAGGGCGCCCACGTCGCCGGGATCACCTTCCACAGATCGCGAAGCAGCGCGAACAGCCCGCCGACAGCGCTCGCGACGCCGAGTGCCTTCGCGGCGTTCGTGCCCTGCGAGCCTCCGCTTGCGCCGTGGATCGTCCGGATCGTCTCCGCAGTCGCGGTTCCGGTCGGGAACGGGAGCTGCTCCTTGTTGATGAGCTGGCGCTTGATCGGAATCGCGACGAACACGCCGAGCGCGGCGATCAGCGCGAACCACGCGACCATCCCGATGTCGCTCGGCCGGACCGTCGTGACCATCAGGAGCGCACCGAACGCAGCGGCGTTGCCGCCGGCTGTCATGTAGCCCGCACCCGAGGCGACCGTCGTCAGTGCGTTGTTCTCGAGGACACTGAGCGGACGCTTGACGAGCCCGACCGCCTCGCCGGCCTGGAACGCCGCGTAGGCGATGATGCAGGCGGTGAGCGTGACGCCGAGGCTCCACCCCGTCTTGAAGAACACGTAGATGTTCGACAGCGACATGAAGCCGCCGATCAAGACGCCGACGATCACCGCGCGCACGGTGAGGTTGGGCTCGTTCGGCTTGTACGTGTCGCGGAGCCACGCGGTCTCCGCGTCCTCCAGCGTCGCGGGCGCGACGCCCGCTACGACGGTTGCGGGAGGGAGATCGGAAGCCACGGACCGCGGACCTTAGCCGCGTCGAAGCGACGAAGACAAGCGTTGACGCTTCGCGACATACCGCGGTACGTCGTCGGCCTCATTGACCTGGTTGGAGGCGAGCGTGCGCATTTTCGGTCTGGTTCTCGTGGTGATGGTGGCGGCGTGCGGTCCAGCAGCAGACAACGGACCCGGAGGCGGTGGCGGCGACGACATGCCCGCGATCGATGCACCTCCCGGCACGCAGGTCGATGCGCCTCCGTCGACGACGGGCGCCGCGCCCGGCAGCATGTGCTCGTGCGACGCCGACTGCGCCGACGACGGCGGTCACGACGGCGTCTGCATCTTCGGCGTTTGCATGACCAAGGCCTCGGGCGCGTGCGCCTCGGGCGGCTCGACCGCCGAGTGTCCCTCGGGCTCCCGGTGCTGGACCCTCGATGGCTCCGACGTCGGCCCGTTGTGCTGGCCCGATTGCGCCGCGCACACGTGCGGCTCGACCGGCGCGTGTGACGCCGACGGCTCGTGCGGCCCGGCGGCGAGCAGCAACTGCGATCCGACGTGCGGCTCGGCGTGCGCGTGCACCGAGACCTCGTGCGGCGCCGGCAACCGCTGCGTGATGGGCGAGTGCGTCCCCGACGTGATGACGGGCGGCGCTCCTGGCGCGGGCCCCGGCCCGACGTGCACGGGTCTGCCCGCGCGCGACTGCACGGGCACCACGTGCGGCCAGCTCGTCTCGTTCACCCCCCGCGCGAACACCGCGTGGGACGACTACGCGATCAATGGGGAGACCGCCGCGAACCAGTACCGCAGCTACCTCCGCCGTGATCTGATGATGCTCGTCGGCTACGCGACCTCCTTCACCGCGTGCAAGGCAGCCGCGTGGACCACCGGCAACGGCGGCACCCTCGGTCTCGGCGACATGAGCGAGGCCAACGGCGCGATCCCGGGCACGTCGATCGGCAGCCCGGGTCACCCGGCGGGCACGCACGTCAACGGCAACGACATCGACCTCGCCTATTACCAGACCGCCACCGCCAACAACCGGCTACGCCCGATCTGCAATCACATGAACGGAACGGCGGACCAGTATCACTGCGTCACTGCGCCCGACAAGCTCGACGTCTGGCGCACGGCCCTGTTCCTCGGCGCGGTGTTCGAGAGTCCGCGCACGCGCGTGATCGGCGTCGACGGCAAGGCCGGTCCGTTGATCCTCTCCGCCCTCGACACCCTCTGCGATACCGGCTGGCTCAGCCAGACCGCATGCACCAACGCGGTCCTCGCGTACGAGACGACCAACATGGGGCAGGGCTGGTACATGCACCACCATCACCACGCGCACATCAGCTTGAAGGGCACCGCGTTCCTCCCCGAGGAGGCGGGATGTTTCGCTCCAGGTGGCTGTGTGTCGTCCGGGAAGGCCGTTCCGCAGCGTCCTCGTGGTATTCACCGCGT
Organism: Myxococcales bacterium; assembly: GCA_031421915.1. Taxonomy (GTDB): domain Bacteria; phylum Myxococcota_A; class Polyangia; order Haliangiales; family Haliangiaceae; genus JABFXX01. The sequence goes on from JANOPP010000370.1 coordinate 18,015, forward strand.
ACGTCCTGCGGCGCATTGAGCCCCTCAGAACACCAGAAAACGCGGTTCGCTCACGCGGCCACCCGAATCGCGATCGGCTGACTTACTTGAATCACACGAAGAACCCGATTCACGTGCAGTTGTCAGACGGATAAGGCAAGGTAGCCACCCTTATGGAGACCCAAAACATGACCACCAACGATTCCGAGACCGCCACGGGCGGCGCCGTTGGCCGCTACGCCGAGCTGCAAGCGCTCGTTGCTGGCATGGCCGCCGACTTCGAGAAGTTCTACAAGGACGGCAACAAGGCCGCTGGCACTCGCGTTCGCAACGCGATGCAGGAGCTCAAGGCCTTCGCACAGACCGTGCGCAACGAGGTCACGGAGCTGAAGAACGGCCCCGCCAAGGAGACGACGTAAGCCAATCTCTGAGTTTGCGCCCGGCGGCGCGTGACGGCAGCCCTGCTCGCAGTAGGATGCCCGCTCCATGCGCCGCCTGTCTCTTGCTCTGATCGTCGTCGCTGTATTCTCAGGAAGTGCGACGGCACAGCCGGCGCAGCCGGCGGGCGAACCCGCCGAGCCGCCACCGACCCCGCCAACAGACCCAGCTTCGCCACTGCCAGTCGATCCGGCAGTGGCAGATCCGGGCGGCGGGATGCCGGCGTTGCCGCCGGCAGCTCCGCTCGATCCCGGTGCGCCTGTCGAGCCGGAGCCCGAGCGCCTGCCCGGTGATCGCGTACCGCCCGCAGGGCTGCGCGTGATGCTCTCGGATGTGACGTTCCTGCGGCTCAACCCCATCGGGCTCGAGACGCGCGCGCGGTTCGGCGTGCAGCAGCGCCTCTACTATTCGGACAAGGCGATCACCCGGCAGAACTTCTGGTTCGCGGGCCTCTACCCCAAGCTCAACCCGGCGAGCGCGCAGATCGCCCTCGGAGGTGAGATCCAGCCGGCGTCGATCTTCAACCTCCGCGTGTTCGGCGAGGTGCAGAAGTACTTCGGCACGTTCGGCTTCTTCCAGTCGTTTCAGACCGCGAACGCGAACTACTCCGACCAGACTCTCAAGGATCTCCGCGACAGCACGACGACGCCGCCGCAGACCTCGACGGTCCTCCACGCCTCGATCCAGCCGCTCCTCCAGCTCAGAGCCGGTCCGATCGTGGTGCGAGGCCTGTTCCAGCTCGACTACTGGAACTTCAAGGTGCGTGCAGGTGACAACGTCGCCTACGAGCCCACCGTCGACACGCTCCTCCCCAACAAGGGCTGGACGCTCGCGATCGATGCTGACGTTCTCTACACCGGTCGCAAGAACCTCGCGATCGGCCTGCGCTTCAGCCACGTGCACCCGTTCTACAACGAGGATCACTTCGCGAACGCGGCCGAGCTCGAGGCCTACGACGGCCAGAACATGCACTCGCGCCTCGGGCTGTTCGCCGCGTACACGCTCCGAGACGACGGCCCCTCGACGTTCAACAAGCCCACACTGATCCTGGTCGCCTCCTGGTACCTCGATCACCGCTGGCGCACGGGCGAGCCCGGCACGCTGACCGCCGCCGATCGCCCGGACGACTTCACGAGCCGCGCGTTCCCGTACCTCCTCCTCGGCTTCGCGTTCGAGTCTGATTTCCTCGCCGTGAAGTGAGCGACTAGAGCTTGGGCGGCGGCGGTGGTGGACGCGTCACGCCGTAGTCGCTGAGCGCCTGACGCTCGAGCATGCCGTCGACGAAGTTGATCTTGCGATAGGCGGTGAGCGCCTCGACTCCTTCGGGCAGGGCATCGAAGACCATCCCGGTCGCGGTCTCGCGGAGACAGTCCGTCACCGCCGGATCGAAGTTGGTGTACTCGGTGCCGGTCGACTCGATCACGATCTTGCCGTTGCTGCGCGCGACCGTGAACCCGAACGCAGCCTCGCCGTGAAGCCGCTTGCCGGCCTTCTGAGCCTTCTCGTTGCACTCGAGGATGAGCGCTTCGGTGAACAACACCTGCTCCTTGAGCGCGACGACGATCGGCGGCTGCGGTGGGGCCGCCGAGCCAGTCTCCAGCGGCGCGGGCGTCACCGTGCCGGGAGTCGGACGCTCCTCGTGGGTCGGGGGCCGTGGCACGACCTGGGCGGTCGGGGCACGCGTCGCTGGCGACGCCTTGATCGCGGGTTTGCTCGGCGGTGCGACCGCGACCGGCGCGTTGACGGGCCGAGATTCGGCGATCACGGGCTCGTCGCCGTTCTTCATCAGGAACCACAGGCCCGCGAGCAGCGCCAGCAGCGCGAGCCCCGCTGCGACGAAGAACCTCCCCGCCATCAGGGCCTGACTCGCGATCGCATCGCGCGGAGCATAGCAACGTTGACCGACGGCGGCCACACAGGGGACGCCTGCGGTCGAGCCTCCCATGAAGCAACGGCGTGCTGGCAGTGAGCGCATGGTAGCGTCGCGCGCGATGCAGCCCGAGTTCTGGAAGTCCCGCTGGAGCGAAGGCAAGACCGCGTTCCACGAGGGGACGCCGAACACGTTCCTCACGCGCCACGCCGCACGGATCGCCGATCGGCGCCGCATCCTCGTCCCGCTCTGCGGCAAGACCGAGGACCTCGCGTTCCTCGCGGCCCATGATCACGAGGTCATCGGCATCGAGCTCGTCGAGGACGCGGTCAAGGCGTTCTTCGCCGAACACAATGCCACCCCGACCGTCACGCGACGCGGCCCGATCGCGAGCTACGTCGCGGGCGCGATCACGATCTTCGCGGGCGACTTCTTCGCCGTCACCGAGGCCGATGTCGGCGCGATCGACGCGATCTACGATCGCGCGGCACTCGTCGCTCTCCCGCTCGAGATGCGGAAGAAGTACGTCGAGCATCTCCACACGCTCGTGCCGGCGCGCACGAAGTCCCTGCTCGTCACTCTCGAGTATCCGCAGGACAGGTACGAGGGCCCCCCGTTCTCGGTCACCGAGACCGAGGTCCGCGCGCTGTTCGCGACGGCCGAGCTGATCGACGAGCGCCTCGCTGTGGGCGGCAAGATCGGCGACGCCAACATGGGTGCGATCGAGCGCTGCTACGTCGCGGCCGTGCCGTGAAGAAGCACGCGCCCGCGACCGATCGCAACCGCGAGCCGATCCGCGAGGTCCTCGCGCGCGAGCTCCCCGGCTCGGGAACCGTCCTCGAGATCGCGAGCGGCACGGGCCAGCACGCGGTCGCGTTCGCCGCCGCGTTCCCGAACATCACGTGGCAACCCAGCGACCCCGATCCGGACTCTGTCGCGAGCATCGCCGCGTGGCACGCCGAGGCGGCGCTACCAAACCTCCACGCACCGCTCGTCCTCGACGTGACGGCGACGCCGTGGCCCGTCTCGCACGCGGACGCGATCGTGTGCATCAACATGGTCCACATCGCGCCGTGGGAAGCGGCGCTCGCGTTGTTCGCGGGCGCAGGTCGCCTGCTCGCACCCGGCGGCCTCCTCTATCTCTACGGGCCCTACCGCTTCGATGGCACCACCGCGCCGTCGAACGAGGACTTCGATCGCTCGTTGAAGTCGCGCAACCCGAGCTGGGGCGTCCGCGACGTTCGCGACCTCGGCGCCATCGCCGTCGACAACGGCCTCGCGATGCGTGGCGCCGTCGCGATGCCCGCGAACAATCACTCGCTGCTATTCCGCCGCAACGCGACGTGAGCGAGATCGACGCGGGCAAGGCGACGCATCGCGATCGCCGTCGCGATGTGTGGCTGCCGTGCGCGCCACGTCCGCCACAGCTCGAGATAGATGCAGGCCGTCAGCACCAGCGAGGACCGGAACACGATCTCGGAGATCTCGAAGGCCCTGCAGTGATCGCCGAACGTCAACTGATGCACGCCGCCCATCACCATCAACGCGGCAAGGCCGATGTAGCCCTTCGCGAACAGCGACGGCGACGGACGCAGGCGGCGCCACCCGGCGAGTCCGCCGACGAGGAGCAGGACGATGATCGACTGCGCCGGGCGGTACGGATCGAGCTCGGGCATCCAGTACCAGTGAATGCAGGCGATGGCGGACACGGTCGCGAAGGACTGCAGCCAGCGTGCCTCGGCGATCACCGGCGGAACCCCGCGATGCCACGTGGTTGCCGCACGAAGCAGTGCCAGTACGTCGCGCCCACCTGGCGCGAGCGGCGTCAGCGCGTCAGAGCGCCTCATGGTGGTCAGTCGCGCGGCCATGGCACTCACCCGCGCATCACGCTGGGGTACGCTGAGAGGTGGATGAGCGAGGGTGATCGCCGCCGCGAGGCCGCCCATGCTGCGACGCTGCCCGGCGTCGGAGACGGCACCGCGCTGACGCTCGGCCACGACGCCACGGTAGCCCCCACAGCGGTCGGTCAACTCGCGACGTTACCGGCGGCAGGCATGCCGCACGCGGAGACGCTGCCAGGCCCGCATACCGTTGCGGACCACGCGTCGCTCCAGCCGGTTTCCGAGGACAGCTACTCGATCGGCGGCGAGATCGCGCGCGGCGGGATGGGAAAGATCCTGTCGGCGCGGGACCGACGACTGCGGCGCGATGTCGTGATCAAGGTGACCCGTCACGAGGACGGCCGCATCGATCCGCGGTTCGAGCGCGAGGCGTTGATCACCGCACGGCTGCAGCACCCGTCGATCGTGCGCGTGTACGAAGCCGGCGTGCTCGGGGACGGTCGCGCCTTCTACGCGATGGAGCGCGTGCGCGGCGAGTCGCTCGAGGTGGTGCTCGAGACCAAGACGTCGCTGCGCGAGCGCCTGTCGCTGCTACCGCACGCGATCGCGGTGGCTGATGCGATCGCGTACGCGCACAACGAGGGGGTGCTGCACCGTGATCTCAAACCGTCGAACGTCTTGATCGGTCCGTTCGGCGAGACGGTGGTGATCGACTGGGGGCTCGCGAAGGATCTCCGCGCGGGTGAGGTCGCCGGAGCGCTGTCGTCGTCACCGGGGGCGTCGTCGTTGGACGCCTCGCTGACACAGGTCGGGTCGGTGATGGGCACGCCGTCGTACATGGCGCCCGAGCAGGCGCGCGGGGATGCGAGCGACGAGCGGACGGACGTGTATGCGCTCGGTGCGCTCCTGTACACGCTGTTGTCGGGTGTCCCTCCGCATCGCGGGCGCACCACCGAGGAGGTGCTCGAGCAGGTCGCGGCGGGCCGTCGCGTACCGATCGCGGAGCGCGAACCGACGCTGCCACCCGAGCTCGCGACGATCGTCGAGCGTGCGATGGCCCGGGTCCCCGCGGATCGCTACGCGAACGCGAAGGACCTCGCGGAAGATCTCCGGAGATATGCGGCCGGCAAGCTGGTCGCCTCGCACACGTACTCGATGTGGCGGCTCCTGCGGCGGTGGGTCAGGAGGCACGCGATCACGGTCGGTGTCGCGGCGTTCGCGGCGGTGGTGCTCGCCGTCATCGGTGTGGTCGCACTCCAGCGCGTGGTCAACGCGAAGGATCGAGCGAACGTTGCCCGCGACGACGCTCAGCGAGCACGCGACGACGCACAGCAGGCACGACTCGCTGCCGAGCAACGCACGGACGAGCTGAAGCTCGACCAGGCGATCGGAGCGATCGACGAGGATCCGAGCCGCGCGGCGGCATGGATCGCGTTGCTCACGGATCAGGCACTCGCCTGGCCGAAGGCACGCGCACTGGTCGCGGATGCGGCGGCGCGTGGCCTCGCCCGCGAGCTGCGTGGACACACCGGGGACATCGAGCTGATCGCGCTGTCACCGGACGGCTTGCGACTCGCGACCGCGGCCGACGACGGAACGATCCGCATGTGGACTCTCGCGGACGAGTCGTCGGTCGTGCTCGCCGGTCATCACGGACCGATCGAGTCGATCGCGTTCTCGCCCGACGGGACCCTGCTCGCGTCAGCGGGCACGGACGGCAAGGTCGGGTTGTGGAACGGCGTGTCGGGACGACTGCTCGCGGGCCACAGCGACACCGTGCGCGCGGTCGCGTTCTCGGCCGATGGAACGCAGCTCGCCTCGACGTCGGAGGACGGCACGCTGTTCTTGTGGGACGTGCCGGCGAGGACGGGCAGGCAGCTGATCAAGCACACGCACGGCCTGCGCCCGCTCGTGTGGGCCGGCAGTTCGATCGTCGTCGGCGGCTTCGACGGCACGCTCGGTCGATTCGACCCGAAGACGGGCAAGGGCACGCTCGTGCCGTCCCACAGGGCCGAGGTGCGCTCGCTCGCCGCATCGCCCGATGGCCAGTTCATCGCGGCGGGTGACGAGACCGGCGTCATCCGCCTGTGGACGCTCGGCGGCGCGCTCGCGCTCGAGCTCGGCAAGCACACCGACGTCGTGCGCGACCTCGTGTTCACGCCCGATGGTCGTCACCTGGTCTCGGCAGGCGGTGATCCGCTCGTGCGCGTCCACGCGATCCCGGAGGGCACCGCGGTCGAGCTGACCGGAAATGCCGACGGCGTGAAGGACCTCGACATCTCGAAGGACGGCGCGTGGGTCGCCTCGGCCGGGATCGACGGCGGCGTGCGCGTCTGGCCGATCGGCGGCGGCGAGCCGCACACGTTTCGCGGCCACGGCACCGCCATCAAGGGCGTGGTGTTCGCACCGCGACGGCGGCTGATCTCCGGCGCCGAGGACGATCGCGCGCGGATCTGGCGGCTCGATCGCGAGGAGCCACTGCCGGAGGGCCCTGCCCTGCGGGTGTGGATCAACGCGCAGACGAACTACGACCTGCGGCCGCCGAGCGTCCCGCGCTGATCACCGCGTCGATCTAGAGCTTCAGATCGAGCAGCGGCGCATCGAAGCGCACCGCGGTGAGGAAGCGGAAGATGTTGTCGGGGTGCTCGTCGGTGTCGATGCGCACGACCTCGCCGGCGGTGACGCCCTTGCCGTGTGCGACCTTGAACATCACGGTCACGCGCTCGCCGATCTCGAAGTGGCTGCGGCTGTGGAACAACAGGCCGCTCGCGCTGACATCACGGATCACGCCGACGCGGTCGCGCCGGACCGCGGTGCTGATCTTGATCGGCACCTGGATCGGATGTCGCTCGAAGCGTCGACGGTTCGTCACGGGTTACTTGGCGAGCGGAAGGCCGTAGAGATCATGCATCGTCGCATCACCGAGGCCCAGTTTGTCGATATCCGCGCGGACCTTGGACATGTCGCCGACGACCGAGATCACGAGCTTGGTCGAGGGAGCCGCCGACTTCGCGATCGCCTTGACGTCCTTGGCCGTCACCTTGCGGATGCCGTCGGAGTAGCGCGTGTAGTAGTTGTCGGGGAGACCGAACAGCGCGAGCTCGGCGAAGGCCTGCGCGACGCTCGCGTTGGTGCCGAACATCGCGGGGAGCGCGCGGATCAGGTTCTGCTTCGACTTGTCGAGCTCCTCGGCGGGGACGTCCTTGGTCCCGAGGTCGTCGATGATCTTGAGTGTCTCGGAGATGCCCTGCCCGGTCGACGGCGTGACGATCGCGGTGCCGACAACGAACGGGCCCCGCGCGAGGCGCCAGTCCATGCTCGCGCTCGCGCCGTAGGTGATGCCGAGCTGCTCGCGCAGGCGCTGGGTCAGGCGGCTGGTGAAGCCGTCGCCGAGTGTGGTGCGGAACACCTCGAACGCGAAGTAGCGCTTGTCCTTGCGATCGAGCCCGAGGATGCCGATCCGGACGTCGGACTGCGCAGCGTCCTTGCGATCGACGAGGAGCAGGCGACTCGTGATCTTCGCCGGCGCCGTGCTGATCTTGCGGGGCTTCTTCGCGCCCTTGGGCTTCCACGCGCCGAGGCCGGCGTCGAGCTTGGCCTTGAGAGCCTTGGGATCGATGTCGCCGACGATGACGAGCGTCATCGCGGCAGGGTTCCAGCGCTCCGCGTAGAACGCGCGGGCGTCGGCGACGGTGATGCTCTTGAACTCTTCGCGGACGCCCGTCGTCGGATGACCGTACGCGCTGTCCATCCCGAAGATCGCGGCGTTCAGCATGATCGACGCGACCTCGCGCGGCCGATCACGCCGCAGCTCGAGAGCGGTGAGTCGGTCGCCCTTGACGCGCTCGCCCTCCTTGTCGTCGAACGCGGGCTCGGTGAGGAGCTTGGTGACGAGCGTCGTCGTTTCGTCGGTCGTCTTCGACAGCGTCGAGACGGAGATGTACGCGGCATCTGTATCGATGCTGATGCCGATTCCCGCACCGAGGCGATCGGTCTCCTCGGCGATCGCGATCGCGGACAGGCCGCCCGCGCCTTCGTCGATGAGGTCGGCCGTGAACGACGCGAGACCGCCCTTGCCCTTCGGATCCCCCGACGAGCCCGCGCCGGGGACGACGAGCGACATCGAGACGATCGGCAGCTTGTGGTTCTCGATGACGAGCAGCGAGATCCCGTTCTCGAGCTTGAGACGCTTGGCGACCGGCGCCTTGAACGTCGGTTCGGTCGTCGGGGCCGGCGGCTTGGTCCAGTCGGAGATGCCCGACTTGTCGAACACCGACGGAGCGGGCGGCTCCGGCTGCGGCATCTTCTTCGCGAGGGCCGGAGTCGCCGCACTGGCGAGCACGAGGATCGAGACGAGCTTCGCGGTACGCATCACTGCTTCTCCTGCGGCTTCTTGCCCGGGTTGATCGTCAACGTGACGCGCGCCGAGGTCTTCAGGTACTTGGCGGCAGCCGCCTTGATCTGCTCCGGTGTCACCGCGCGGCGGCGAGCCAGGTCCTTTCCGAAGTAGTCGGGGTCGCGCGCCTTGACGTCGTACTGCGCGAGCTGGATCGCGCGGGCGAGCGTCGGCTCGAGGCCATTGAGGAACGCGGCCTCCTGCGAGTTGATGGCACGCTCGAGCTCCTTCGCATCGGGCGCCGTCGTCGAGATCTTCGCGACCTCCTCGGTGATCTCCTTGATCAGGCGCTTGGGATCCGTGCCGGGCTTCGCGGTCACGACGATCTCGAACAGGCCGCCGAGATCGCGAGCCTCGAAGCTCGAAGACACGCTCTGTGCGATCTTCTCGTCGTAAACGAGGCGCTTGTAGAGGCGGCTCGACTTGCCGTCGCCGAGAATCGCGGCCATCGCGTCCAGGGCGGGCTCTTCCGCGGTGAACGCTGCCGGACCACGCCAGGTCAGGTGCACGCGTGGGACCTGCACGTCGTCGGTCGTGGTCAGCACGATCTCCTTGGTGATCGGCGCGGGCGTCTTGTACTGCGGGCGCTTGGGCTCGGGGCCGCGCGGGATCCACGAGAAGTACTTCTCGACGAGGCGCTTGACGTCCGCGAACTTCACGTCGCCCGCGATCACGAGCGTCGCGTTGTTCGGCACGTAGTAGGTGCGGAAGAACTGCGCGACGTCCTGAACGGTCGCGGCCTTGAGGTCCGCCGGGTAGCCGATCGTGTCCCAGTGGTAACCATGGTCGGCGGGGAACAGCGCCTCCGCGATCAAGAGGTACGCCATGCCGTACGGCTGGTTCTCGTAGCTCTGGCGACGCTCGTTGAGGACAACGTCGCGCTGATTGTCGAGCTTTGGCTTGTCGAACGTGTCGAGCAGACCGGCGAGGCGGTCGGACTCCATCCACAGCATCTGCTCGAGGAAGTTCGAGCCTGCGACGTTCTGGTACACGGTCTCGTCACTCGACGTGAAGGCGTTCGACCAGCCACCCGCGGCCTCGAGCAACCGATCCATCAGACCGTCGGGCAGGTGCTTGCTGCCCTTGAACATCAGGTGCTCGAACAGGTGCGCGAACCCGGTGCGCTTCGCGACCTCGTCCTTGGACCCGACCTTGAACCACAGCACCTCGTACACGGTCGGCGCCTTCGGGTCCTCGATCACGTAGACCTGGAGACCGTTGGGCAGTGCGAACTTTTGATACGCGATCCTGGGTTCCTCGGCGCGCGCTGGGAGCGCGAACGCGACGAGCAGCAACAGCGTCAGCAGGCGTTTCATGGGGCGGACACTAGCGCACGTTCCCGCCCCAGACACGACCTGACACCGTCACTCCCTGACAGGCAGTGCGAACGCAAGAGGCCCCGTGCGTCATGCGCGGAGCCCCAGGTGTCGCAGTCGTGCGGCTAGTTGCCGATCTTGAAGCTGCCCTGCGCCTTCGCCTTCACCTTGATCTCCGGCGCCTTGATCTTGATCGACGGCGCCTGGATCTTCACCTTCACGGCGGCGTTCGCCTTTGCACGCGCGTCGGCCTCGGCGCGCGCCGCGGCTTCACGGTGATCGCGGACGTTGACCTCGACCTTGGCGCGGACGTCGGGAACGACGACCTTGACCTTCGCGCGCACGTCGGTCGCGTCGACGCGAACCTTGCCGCGGACGTCCGGCCCATCGGCGCGAACGTTGGCGCCGCCGCCGACCTTCCAGCTCGCGCGAGCGCGTGCGCCGGCATCGAAGTCGGGCGCACCGAGCTTGATCTTCACGCCGACCGGAACGCGCCAGGTCGCACGCAGCTTCGCGCGCGGCTCGGGAGCCGACACCTGGACGCGGCTGTCGTAGCGACCGCGGAGGTCACCACCGACGAGGACCTTGGCCTTGAGGTTCGGCGGGCGGACGTACCAGCCGACATTGGCCCGCATCGGCGCGGGGGCGACCTTGACGTTCGCACGCCAGTTCATCGACGGGGCGGACACCCACACCGGCCGCGCGGACGCCTGGTAGGTCAGCTCCGGCGCGATCCAGATCTTGGTCTTCACGCGGCCACGGATCTTCGCGGGCTCGAGCGTCGGTGCCTCTACCTTCGCGTAGAACGCGGGCACGGCCACGCCGACGAGCTGCGCGTTGACGCGGCCGCGCGGGTGATGAACGTAGTACTGCATCCGCAGCGGCTCGAGGTAGCCGGTCGCGGTGACCTCGAAGCGCTTTGGCCACAGCACCGCCGCATCGACGCGCGGCGCGGTGACTTCCCACTGCGCCTTCACGACGTCGGGATGGCGAACGTAGAGATCGGTTGCGAGCGTCGCGTGACCCGCGTGCGCCCAGGTCAGCGCCTCGAGGTGACCGGCGAGGCTGAACGACGCATCGATCGTCGCGGCGCCGTCGGGGAGGCTCGCCTCGTACGTCGCGGTGTCGCCCTTGTCGGCGGCGATCGATGCGTTGGCCTCGAACGTCGCGACCGAATCGGCGGCCGCGTCGAGATCGGCGTACGCAGTGATCAGCGACTTCTCGAGGTCGGCCATCGCGTCCGCGTGCGCATCGACGGTCGCGGAGATCTCGATCTTCGCATCGGACTCGTCGCGCCACGTACCCCAGTCATCCGTCGGCCATGGAGCCGCCGAACCGACAGAGCCGCTGGCGTCGATCAGCGCAAACGCGCCGGCGTCGACGACGAGCGGCGTGGCATCGAAGGACGACAGGCCGAACACATCGACAACGCCGGACTCGACACCGACGCGAACCGAACCCGATGCGGCGACGCCGATGCCGTAGGTCGTGCCGCGCGTGACGACGACGCCCGCGGGCGTGTAGACATGAAACGCGCCCTCGCCCGGTGCGCGGGACGTGACGGTGAACCGCGCGAGACCCGCGAGGACCGCGGCGCCCGACGCCGGATCCGCCGTGCTCTCGCGGCTCGCGATCGCGACCGTCGAGACCTCGGCGATCTCGATCACGCTCTCGTCAGCGAGCGTGACCGTCGCGGTCGAGGCATCGCCCGTGCGGATCTGATCACCGGAGTAGAGCCCGACGTCTGCCTTCGCCGCGGCGTACGCGGTCTCGCCGACGCGGCGGACCTCGACGGTCCCCTTCAGTGCGGTCACGACCGCAGCGGGTCCTTCCTTCGCATCGCGCTCGATGCCACCGGCCGAGACGCCGGCCGGCGACGTGGAATCAGCCGCGGCCTTCGGTGCGGGGTCCTTCGCCGTACCCTTGGTCGCGGCGGCGGACTCGGTGCCCTTGGCGGCAGCCGGTTCCTGCTTGGTGTCTCCGTCCTTCTTGCAGGCCCCGAAACCCAACGCAGCCACCGTGATTGTCATCGCAATAGATCGACGCATAAGACCCGCTTTCTCGTCGAGAGAATGACCAGGTCTGACCGCGATTGCCACCCCGTTCAAGTTAGGCCGCGGTTAGCTCCGACGAAGTGTGGCGCATGCGCACGGCGCCAGTACACTCACGGCATGACCATGGCTGATCTCGGCCCCGAACGCCCCGGACAGGCGTCGGACACGCGCCAGATGAGTGACGTGGATCGCACGGTTCATCCCACGCGGGTCAGCGGTCGTATGTTCTGGATCGCGTTCGCCCTGATCGTCGCTGCCCTCGTCGTGTTCTTCGTGGTGCGCTGATCGTGGCTGCGCCAACTCCCTTCGACCAGCTCGGTGGCGCCGTGAAGGTCCGCGCGATCGTCGAGAAGTTCTACGACGTGATGAGCGAACGCGAGCCCGTGCTCGCGCGCCTGCATCCATGCGACGACAACGGCAGCGTCGCGCGCACCCCGCGCGATCGGTTCGCGCTGTTCCTGATCGGCTGGCTCGGTGGTCCGGACGACTACGTCGAGCAGCACGGTCATCCCCGCCTGCGGATGCGCCACGGTCGCGTGCTCGTCAATGTCGCCATGCGCGATGCCTGGTTGCGCGCGATGACCGCCGCGCTCGACGCCGAACAGGTCAGCGGCGACGTCCGCACGTTTCTCGACGCACGGTTCGCGGAGGTCGCCGACTTCCTCCGCAATGCCGAGGACTGAGCTACGGTGCGCGCATGGATGCGCGGATCGACGAGGTGATCGAGTTCTGGTTCGGGGCGGATGCTGTACCGACCAAGGAGAGGTACATGCGGTGGTTCACCAAGGACCCCGCATTCGACGACGAGATCCGCGCCAGGTTCGGAGCGCTCCAGGCGGATGCGGCGGCCGGCACACTCGACCGCTGGCAGGAGACGCCGCGCGGCGAGCTCGCGCTGCTCGTCCTGCTCGACCAGATGTCGCGCAACCTCTTCCGCGACGATCGCCGCGCGTTCGCGAGCGATGACGTCGCGCTGTCGATCGCCCAGAACCTCTTGCGCAGTGGTCGGGCGAAGCAGCTGACGACCGTCCAGCGCGCCGTCGCGCTCGTTCCGTTCGAGCATGCCGAGGATCGGGCGGCGCAGGCCGAGGGCGTCGCCGGACTGTCGACGCTGTTCGATGAAGCGATGAAGAATGATCCGGACTCCGCGGACCTGGTGAAGAACTTCCTCGGCTACGCCGAGAAGCACCGTGACATCGTCCAGCGGTTCGGCCGGTTCCCGCACCGGAACACGGTGCTGGGCCGCACGTCGAGCGTCGAGGAGCTCGCGTTCCTCGAAGAGCCGGGCTCGAGCTTCTAGCTACGGCTCTGCCGAGGATCACGCGATGTCAGGCGGCGTGACGCGGGATGGAGACTTCCAACCGTGTCCCCGTCGGCCCCGTGGCGATCTCGATCTCTCCGCCGTGAAGCGTAACGAGGCTGTACACGATCGACATGCCGAGCCCGGCCCGACCCTCCTTCGTCGAGAAGAACGGCTCGTAGACTCGCGAGAGAACCTTGTCCGGCATCCCGGCTCCGTCGTCCTGGACGCGGAACCGGAGCCGGTGCTCGTCGGCGAAGAGATCCAGCGTGACGTGACCACCCAGACTCACAGCCTCGATCGCATTGCGCACCAGGTTGACGAGAATCTGGCGGAGCTTCGGTCCGTCGACGCGGGCGAGGAGCTTCTGCGGGCATGCGATCAGCGCGAGCTGCGTCCCGAGACCTTCCGCGGAGACTCGCTCGACCTCGGCAAGCTCGCGGACGATCGAGCTGACGTCGTGCGTCTGCAGGTGGAGCTCCGGTGGGCTAGCGAACGCGAGGAACTTGTTCAGTAGATCCGTGACCCGCTGGATCTCCTTCTGGGCCAGCTCACTCGGTTCCACGAGGCGCGGCTCGTGGGCGCCGCGCCGCAA
>JANOPP010000371.1:0-1878 GCA_031421915.1 Myxococcales bacterium
AATGCCCGTCAGCGAGTGCTCTCGAAGCTTTGACACCATGCGCCCGACCTCGTGGCGGCGCCCGAAGAAGCGATCTGCGTCGGCCTCCTGAAACGCGGTCAACCCAGGGTACGGGCTCTCTCCCTCCGCGAGACTGCGACCGTGTCGACCGGGCAGCAGCGTCGCGAGCCGTTCGGCGAGCAGATCGGCGCCGCGGATTCGATCCGCCTTGCGCTTCTGGACGCACAGGTCGATCAGATCTGCGAGTCCCGGCGGGAGATCCGGTAGCACCAGGCGTGCCGAGCGCATCGGCTCGTCAGACACCAGGTTGCTGAACAAGGCTTCGCGACTCAGCGGCTCGATGGGGTGTGTGCCGAGCAACATCTCGAACATGATGATGCCGAGGGAGAACAGGTCCGATCGCTCATCGGTCTCCTCGATCCCCATCTGCTCGGGCGACATGTACGGCAGCGTGCCGACCATCGCACCCGCCAGGGTCAACGTCGGACTACCAGTGGGCTCGAGGACGGCATATGACGATCTACCGAGGTTGTTGTTCCTACGGTCCCCAACTGCCTTGGCGATCCCGAAATCCAACACCTTGACCGTGCCGTCCGTCGTGACGAACACGTTCTCGGGCTTGAGATCGCGATGCACGATGCCGAGCTTGTGTGCGCGAGCCAGCGCGCGCGCGACCGGCAGCATCAGCTCGGTCACCCGCGAGGCAGCCATCGGGACACCGCTTCCGAACGGTCCCATCAGCTCGCGGAGCGCCTTGCCCTCGAGGTACTCGAGGACCATGTACGGTGAGCCTTCGTACTCGCCGACCTCGTAGATGATCACGATGTTGTCGTGGCTGCAGCGTGCGGTTGCGCGTGCCTCGACGAGGAAGCGTTCGACGACCTCGCGGTCGGACTGGCGCAGGAACTTCATCGCGACACGACGGCCCAGCTTGAGATCGCGCGCGGCGTAGACCACGCCCATCCCTCCGCGACCGAGCTCGCGGATCAGCTCGTACTGGCCAATCCTGGTCCCGGGTGCGAATGTCGCCGTCGCCGCCTCCACGGTTGCCTCGTCGTGCGTGTCGGACGCGTAGTCGCGTGAGGATGCGAGCGCAGTCGCCGATACAGCTGCTGATCGGCTCGGCAAGGTGCCGGGCTCGGTGGTCACGGGCAATCCCCGAGGCACACCTCGCCGGCGTCACAAAACTCATCACCACACGCAGCCACGCACGCTCCGCAATCCTCCGGGCACAACCGGCAGGTCTCGCGGGGCGCGTCACAGGTGCCGTCGCCGCAGCGCGAACCGGTCGGCATACACGCGGGCGTGCCGAGCGTGTCGGCGACACAGAACGGCTCGCACCGGTGGGCGCAGTCGGGATCGTCGCAACCGGCGAGCCCATCGCGATCGCGATCTATGCCGGCGGCACACTGCTCGTAGGGTTGAATGCCGGCGTACGTGAGGCGCCAGAGATCGCCAAAGCTGGCCGGGGAGACGCCGAGCACGGTGCCGTCGGATCCGCCATAAACGACCACGCCGGTGCCGTCAGGAGCCGGGAACACGACGTGAGCGTCGCGCGCCGGAGGAGCGCTGCTCGTGAACACCTGTTGCCACCTCAGTCCATCCCACTCCCACGTGTCGTCGAACGGCAGCGCGCCCCGCAGACCACCGCCGAACATTGTCAGGCGCCGACGGGCAGGATTCCATGCCACCTGCGCGCCCGTTCGGGCCTGCAAACTCGATGCGGCGGTGGTCGTCCATCGTCGCGTTCGGCTGGCGGAGTCCCTGACCGAGCACGAACAGCTCGCCGGCGTCCTCGCACGGCGCGACGCACTCGGCGATCGCATCCGCAGCCAGGTCGTAATCGAGGATCAGCGTGTCGCCGGCCGCACGCACCTG
>JANOPP010000372.1:0-22703 GCA_031421915.1 Myxococcales bacterium
CGAGCGTGTTCTTCGACGGCTTGCCCGCCTTCTCCCACAGCTTCATCAGCTCCTTGCGAGCTGCATCCTGGGTGTCATCGGCGTCGAACTCGTACGTCGGAGAGAGCCCCGTCGGTGCGCCGGGCCCCTGATGAAGCGTGACCCAGCCTTTCCATTTGACCATGCGCCGACGATATCAGGAGTGTGCCGGGCGTTCGAGCCGGGCGAGGTAGAACGCATCCGCCTCCGGCGGCCACGTCCGGTGCTCCTCGACCAGCCGCAGCTCCGGGTGGCGCGCGAGGAGCGCCGCGATCTGATCCGGCCCCTCGGCGCGGGTGAACGTGCACACCGAGTAAACGAGGACACCCCCGGGCGCGAGGCGCGGCAGCACCGCGTCGAGCAGCTGGCGCTGGAGCTGCGCGAGGCGCGGCACATCGTCGGGAACGAGCCGCCACTTCGCATCGGGGTGCCGGCGCAGCACGCCGAGCCCCGAGCACGGCGCGTCGAGGACGATCAGGTCATACGCCGCTGCGAGCGGAGCGCTCGGATCGAGCAGATCGCACACGACGGGGTGGATGCTCGTCAGGCCGAGCCGCGCGGCGGTCTCGCCGAGCAAGCCGAGCTTGGTCTTCGACAGATCCGCAGCGTCGATCGAGCCAGCGTCGTCGCACAGCTCTGCGAGGTGTGTCGACTTACCGCCGACGCCCGCGCACGCGTCGAGGATCCGCAACCCTGCGCGCGGCGCGGCCGCGTGACCGACGAGCTGCGCACCCGTGTCCTGCACGGTCCACCGACCGGCGACGAACGACGGACTGCGCGCGGGATCGCCCAGACCGTCGAGCCGCAGCGCCATCGGGGCGCTCGCGACCAGCGTGACCGTGAGGCCGGCGGTCGTGAGCTCGGCGGCGAGTGCGTCGCGCGTGGTCACGCGGCGGTTGGCGCGTGCAACCAGCGGCGCCGACTGCGCGAACGCCGCGGCGAAGGCCGCGAGCGGCGACGCGTTGCGCGCACTTGCGGAACCCGAAACCGAAACCGAACCCGAACCCGAAACCGAACCCGAAACCGAACCCGAACCCGAACCCGAACCCGAACCCGAACCCGAAACCGAACCCGCAACCGCAACCAACGACGGCGTGCCGTACGAGGGCAGCAGCGGCGGCGGCGGCGACCGATCGCGCACCGCGACCTGATCGCCGGCGAACTCGGCCTCGCCGACCGAGGTCAGCGACGGCACGCCATCGCTGACGGAGATCGCGAGCTGGTCGAGGATCCACCGCGGCATCGACGCCTCGATCTCGAGGCGCTCGAGCGGATCGCTGGGCAGCGGCGGCTCCTTCGCCGTCGAGATCTTGCGGAGCACGGCATTGCAGAAGCCTGCGAGCTTCTGGCCGCCCGACGCGCGCGCCGCGGCGACCGCATCATCGACGGCGGCGTAGCCGGGCACGCGATCGAGAAACAGCAGCTGATACGCAGCGACGCGCAGCGCGGTGACCACGCGCGGCGGCGTCTTCTTGAGGTCGGCGTGCGCGCGGATCGCGCGATCCACGCGCGTGCGGTGGCGGAGCACGCCGTAGACCAGCTCGGACGCGAGGCGCCGATCGCGATCGTCGAGGCCGGCGCGCGCGAGCTCACCATCGAGCGTAGGCGTCGCCCACGCCTTGTCGCGCTCGATCCGATCGAGCACCCGCCGCGCGACCTCGCGCGCCGAGACCTGCCCGCTCACACGAGCTCAGTGCGCATTGCGCGCTCCGTGCGCATGACCGCACTCCGAGAGCTGGGCGGTCACGCGATCGAGCGCATCGCGAATCATCGTCGCCGAGCTGCTACCAACGAGCTTGCCGAGCGCCACGTGCGCCAGGTCGGCGTGCTCGCGCGCGCGCTCCGGATCGCCGAGGCGGCGATAGACGTCGGCAAGATTGAGGTGCAGCGACGGCATCATGTCGGCGACGATCGCGGCCATGCCCGCCGCCTCGAGGCGCGCGTCATCGAGCTGATCGGCGGCAGCCAGCGCGCGAAGATCCCAGACGAGCTCGTCGGCGGGCGCGTCCTGGACGTCCGCCATCGCGTACGCGATCGCGCACCGGTGAAGCGCATCGCCGGTCTCGCCGACGGCCGTCCACAGCTCGGCCAGCAGTGCGCGCGCACCGGTACGGTCATTCCGGGTCCGCCCGATCGCCTCGCCGACCTGGGCGAGAATCGGCTCAGGAGACACGGGCCCGTCCATCGGCAGTGCGTACCACAGCATCGCTCACGCTCGCTCCGTGCCACGACCGCGCCACCGGGTCGCTCACGCGGGCTCGGTACCGGGGCGACTGAGGACATCTCCGACGGCGATGCCACGCCCCGCAGCGAACTGGGCGACGGTGAGCCGCTTGCGACCCGGCGCCTGGATCTCCTTGATCACCGCGACGTCCTCGCCGCACACGACGTGGAGGCCCGCGTCGTCGATCGCGATCACGGTGCCCGGGGTCTCGGTCCCGGGCGGACGCGAGACCGCGGTCGCGCGGAACAGCTTCACGATCTGCGCGCGATGCACCGCCTGCGCACCGGGCCACGGGTCGACGCCGCGGATCCGCGCCGCGACGGCCCGCGCTGGCTGCGCGAAGTCGACGAGACCGTCGGCCTTCTCCAGCATCGGTGCGTGCGTCGCCGCTGCGTGATCCTGCGGAACCGCGCGCGAGCTGCCGTCCGCGATCGCGGCAAGCGCCTCGAGCAGTGCCGCCGCACCGATCGGTGCGAGCCGGGCGAGCAGCTCCCCCGACGTCTCGTGCGGATCGATCGTGACCCGCCGGTCGAGGAGGACGGGACCGGTGTCCATGCCCTCGTCGAGCTGCATGATCGCGACGCCGGTCTCGGCCTCGCCGTGGATCACCGCCCACTGCACGGGGGCCGCGCCGCGATACGTCGGCAGGATCGACGCGTGAACGTTGATGCAGCCGCGCGGCAGCGCCTCGAGAACGGGCAGCGGCAGGATCTTGCCGTAGGCGACGACAACGGCGAGCTCGGCCCCGCTCGCGACGAGTGCATCGCACAGCTCGCCGGTTCGTGCCGACTTCGGCTGGATCACGGGGAGACCGAGCTCGAGCGCCGCGACCTTGACGGCGGGCGCGGTGAGCTGACTCCCCCGCCCCGCCGGCTTGTCTGGCTGCGAGACCACGAGCGCGACGTCGTGCGCGCCGGTGAGCGCTCGCAAGCACGGCACCGCGAACTCCGGCGAGCCCATGAACACGACGCGCATCGACGTGCGATGTAGCACGCCTTGCCGTCGATCTGGCCGGTCAGTCGATCAGGTTCGTCAGGTACGTGACGCGTAGCCGATCGTCGCGCAGGACCCGGAACGCCTCGTCGAGAACATGCGAGATGTCGTCGAGCTCCTGCGCGAGCTCGCGGCGCAGATCCGTCGGGAACCCATCGGCGGCGAAGTCGCGGCGTGCCGCCTGATACGCCCGTCGGATCTCGAACGCGGTGGCGTCGCGACGTACTCCGAGCAATGCGAAGTAGTCGGCCTCGCTGACCAGCTCCCAGCGCGCACGTACGCGCTCGCGATCGATCGCGAGGTCAGTCTCGCCGACCAGGGCCGAGCTCTCGTCGGGGACCTCGGTGTCGGTGCGCCGCGCGGTCGCGAGCCCGAGGACACACAGTCCCCACGCGAGCGGCAGCACGTCGGCCACGTCGACGCCGGCGACACGGGCGACCGCCTGCAGATCGGCCTGGCCGTCGAACGCCGCGAGCGCGCCGCGCTCCTCGACCGCCAGGTCACCGAGGTTGATGATGCCGCCGAGGCGCTCGCGATCCGGAACCTCGATCACCGTCGACGGCGAGCCGATCAGGCGATCGAGGCTTGACCGATCGAGCTTGCGGCGGATGCCCTCGAGGATCAGCGCCGCCGGATGCCGCGACAGGCGGATGCGTTCGGCGCACGGCGTCGCGTCGATGTGGATGTGATACGTGCCGCGATCCATGGCGAACAGCGAGTACAGGATGTCTTCGACGTGACGGCGCACTGCCGGCAGCAGCTCGCGCCGCTTGAGGTACCCGAAGTCGACGAGGATCTCGCCCATGCGCCGGCCGGATTCGACGGCGACGACCTGACAGCGCTCGTACTGCGCCGCGGTGATCTTGCCTTCGCGCACGAGCAAGTCGCCCATGCGATCGCGCGGATCGCTCGAGGAGGCGAATACCGGCCGGCCCTGATCGAAGAACACGACTCTCTCGCTCCCGCGCCCCGGGGGAACCCCGGTGCGCTCCGCACCGGGCCCGGCGCTCGGGGGATCCCCGCGCCCCTCCGCCTTGGGCTCGCCCTGCCTGAACCCGATCCGGCCGGTCGAGGCCTGCGCGAACATCTTCGCGAGCAGCATCGCGGCGTCGGAGAGTCCCCGGACGATCTCGCCGGTGTCGGGGAGGCCGCGCTCGCGAATCTGCGTGTCCCACGATCCGGGCGACGTCGTCAGCTCGCGGATCTCGTGCTTGAGCACCGCGCGCGCCTCGATCTCGGTGACACCGCGATCGAGCACCTGCTCCTCGCCGAGCGATGCGAGATCGATCTCGGTGTGGTGATCGTGGCGCGGTCCGAGATCGACGGCGGGCGCAGGCGCGGCGGCATCACCGCCCTGGAACAGGCGCTGCGCCATCATCGACATCTTGGCGCGCAGCTGCCGCGCGAAGTCGCGACCGTCGAGAGGCCCGGGCGACGACGGCGACGGGGGCGGCGGTGGGAGCGTGGCAGCGGGCTCGCGATCCGGAAAATCGTCGAAGATCTCGAGGCGCACCGCGCTCCGCGGCTCGTCGCCGAGGACCATGTCGTCATCGTCGAAGTCGTCGAGGCCGAGATCGTCGGTGGCGGACTGCCTCGCCGGAGGGACCAGTGCTGCGGAGCCGACGCCCGGCATCGTCGTCGACAGCCGCCCCGACGCCGCCGTACCCGACGAGCTCTTGTCGATCAGATCGGCGAGCGGCATCGCGCCGCTCCACGCATCCGCGAGCGTGCGCTGCGTCGCGGTCGCGGTCGACGCGGTCGTCGATCCGGTCGAAGACAGCGAGCCAAACGGCGGCGGTGACGACGGCGATGGCGAGCGCGTGCCCGGGTAGGCCGCGCCTGCCGGCGGAGGCGGCGACGACGACCGCACAGCCGGCTGGGTTGCCGACGGCTGGGACTCCCCGGGGTCTGGGTCACGGATGATCAGTGTGGGCTCGCGCGCCGGTGGCTCGGGCGCGCTCCAGAGGTTGCCACTCTCGCGCTCGCGCAGCTCCGCGGTGTTCCCCGGGCGCCATGCCCCTACCGGCGCGACCTCGGCATCGACCGGCGGATCGCTGACCCGGCGCGGGCGGATCACGATCGGCGGCGGCAGCGCCTCGGCCTCGTCCGACGGCGGATACTCGTCGTCGAGCTCGCCGACGAACGAGTCTGCGAGCGCCTCCCATCGCGCCCGCTGATCTGCGCGCTGCGCGGGAAACGGCGACTCCTCCACGACCGCGGGCGGCACGGCCGGCGTCCGTGCGCTGCTGGACCGCGCACGCTGCACCGCCTCGATGGCCGTGGTGACCCCGGCGCGCAATGCGAGCTCCCGGACGGGGCTCGACACGAACCGGAGCGGCCCGAAGTCGCCGGCATCGAGCGCGGTCCGGATCGGGCCCGCCTCGTCGCCGACGAGCACGATCTCGAGCTCGGCGCGCGGCGCCATCGCGCGCAGCGCCTCGATCAGTGCCTTGGAATCCCCCGCCTCGAGCGTCGCGGTCACGACCACCACCGGCGGTCGGCGGGACTCGAACAGATCGATCGTGTCGTCGCCCCCGGACGACACGAGGACCTCGGCGGGCGCGAGGGCGCTGGCCAGGCCGGCGATCCGATCCGGATCAGCGACGATCAGCACGCAATGTGATGCAGACAGCTCGGCCACGAGGTCCCCGATAACTCGGTCGCGAGTATACAACGCGCCCCCGCCAGGCGTTCGTGCCGACCTGCCCGGCGCCCACCCCCGCAGCTCACAGCGCCGAGATCGGGTCGACATCGAGGCTGACGCGCACCTTGGGCGGGACCTCGGCGGCGATCACGGCCCGGGCGGCACGCCGAAGTGCATGGCGGTCGGCGCTGCGGAGCCAGATCTGCCACCGGGTGCGGCCTCGTAGCCGCTCGATCGGGGCAGGCACCGGCCCCCGGATCTCGACCTCGCCCCCGTTGTCGGGGCGCTTCGCGATCGCCTCGGCGATGTCCGCGAGCTTCTGGGCCGTCCCCGCGACCTCGTGCTCGTCGGGCCCGTCGAGCCGCACGGCGATCAGCCGCCCGTGGGGCGGATAGCCCAGCTCCTTGCGCTCCTCGAGTTCCGCGGCGAAGAACTTCTCGTAGTCGTGCGCCGCCGCGGCCACCACCGCCGGCGCCGTGGGCCGATAGGTCTGGATCAGCACCCGTCCCGGCCGGTCGCCACGCCCGGCCCGCCCCGCCACCTGCGAGAGCAACTGGAACGTCCGCTCCGACGCCCGGAAGTCGGGGATGTTGAGGCCGGTATCCGCGCACAAGACACCGACCAGCGTCACAC
The DNA here is from genome assembly GCA_031421915.1 of Myxococcales bacterium. GTDB lineage: Bacteria > Myxococcota_A > Polyangia > Haliangiales > Haliangiaceae > JABFXX01. The sequence goes on from JANOPP010000372.1 coordinate 6,513, forward strand.
CGGGGAAGTCGTGGCCCTTGGTCACCATCTGCGTGCCGACCAGCACGTCGACCTCGCGCCGCGCGACCTTCGACAGTACGGCCTCGATCTTCGAGCCGCTCGCGACATCTCGATCGAGCCGAAGCACGCGCGCCTTCGGGAACAGCGTCGCCACGCCCTCTGCGATCTTCTCCGTGCCGAGGCCCGACCGCTCGATCGCATCGCTCTGGCAGCTCGGGCATGTCTCCGGTACACGCGACGAGAATCCACAGTAGTGACAGCTCAGCCGATCGTTGTGCCGGTGGTACGTCAGCGAGACCGAGCAGTGCGGACAGCGGAACGCGTGCCCACACGCCTTGCACATCACGAACGTCGAGAACCCGCGCCGGTTCAAGAACAGGATCGTCTGATCGCCTGCCGCGAGCGTCTTCTCGATCGCCGTGCGCAGCGGCGCTGACAGGAACGCCTCGCTATCCGGCAGGAACGTCCGCAGGTCGATCACCTCGACGCTCGGCATCGGCCGCGCCATCGGCCGTTCCGTCAACCGCAACTTGCGATAGTGACCGCGCTCCGCGTGCGCCGCGCTCTCGAGGCTCGGCGTGCCCGACCCGAGCACGCAGACCGCTCCTGCTCGCTGCGCGCGAACAATCGCGACATCACGCGCGTGGTAGCGCACGCCCTCCTCCTGCTTGAACGATCCGTCATGCTCCTCGTCGACGACGATCACACCGAGCTCCGTCAGCGGTGCGAACACTGCCGACCGCGCCCCGACGGCGATCCTCGCCTCGCCTCGCCGCAGCCGCGACCACTCGCCGAGCCGCTGCTGCTCGGTGAGCCCCGAGTGCAGGATCGCGACGAGGTCCCCGAACCGCGCCCGAAACCGTGCGGCGAGCTGCGGCGTCAGCGAGATCTCCGGCACCAGCACGAGCGCCGTCTTGCCCGCCGCGAGCCCCTCGTGGATCACGCGCAGATAGACCTCGGTCTTGCCGCTGCCGGTCACGCCGAACAAGAGGAACGGTGTGAACGGCTTCTTCACACCGCTGGCGTCTGGCTCGCCACGCAGCGCCGCCGTGATCTCACCGACCGCGATGCGCTGCTCCTCCGTCAGCACCGGCGGCGCGATCACCAGCATGTCGGGGCTCGTCGGCACCGCGTCGAGCGCGACCTCGCGCTCCGTGATCGTGACGAGCTTGAGCTTGAGCAGATCGCGAACCGACGTCTTCGCTCCGGGCAGCGCCTGCTCGAGCTCGTCGAGCGCCATCGGGCTACCGCTCGCGAGCGCATCGATCACCGCGAGGCGCTTGGGCGCGCGCAGCACGAACAGCCGCGACTCCGCATGCTGCCCGACGAGCGCGACCATCTTCTCGCGCTTGAGCCGCGCGCGTGCATTCGCGCGCTGATCGCGACATTCGACGAGCCCCTGCGTGATCAGCGACTGCAGCACGGCACGCGCGGCGGTCGCCACGCCCGACACCGGCAGCGGCCCGTCCCCCAGCTTCGCGAGCATCACGCGCTGCTTCGCGGGAAGCGCGCTGCCTTGTCCATCGACCGCCTTGCGCCCGACCTCGGTCAGCGCGAACACCATCCGCGCATTCACACCGCTGCCGGCTGGAAGCGCCGACTTGATCACCTCGCCGATCGGCGCCTCGTAGTAGTCCGCGATCCACAGGCACAGCTCGACCAGCTCGGGCGATAGCGCCGGCTCGTCGTCGAGGACCTCGCTGAGCTCGACCGGCACCACCCCATCGGGTGCCTGGGTATCCGCCCGCACCACGACGCCCGTCACCTTGCGCCCGCCGAACTTCACGAGCACGCGCGAGCCGATCTGTGCGCGCCCCGCGAGGTGCGGCGGCACGCGATAATGAAACCGCCCGAGCACCGGCAGCGTGACCGCGACCTCGATCAGCTGCGGGCTCGGCAAGTTCACCGCGTGCCCGCGTCAGCCGCCGCGATCATCTCGCGACACACCTCGAGCACGGCGTCGCGCATCCCCGGACGCTTCATCGCGTACGCGAGGTTCGCACGCAGATAACCGATCTTGTCGCCGGCGTCATGACGCCCCGTGACCACGACCCCATAGATCCCGGTCGGTGACGCGGCGAGCTCCTTGAGCGCGTCGGTCAATTGAATCTCACCGCCGGCACCCGGCCTCGTGCCGGCGAGCATCGGCCAGATCGCCGGCGGCAACACGTAGCGCCCGACGATCGACCACCTGCTCGGGGGATTGCTCTTCGGCTTCTCGTCCATGTCGCGGATCCGCATGTGCCCGGTCGCATCGACCTCGCCGGCCACGATCCCGTACATGTGCTCCTTGCCCGCGGGCACCTCCATGATCGCGACGGCGCCCGCCCCCGTCTGCTCGTGCACGCGGATCAGCTGGCCGATGCCCGGATCCTTGTCGTTGTCGATCAGGTCATCACCGAGCAGCACCGCGAACGACTCGTCGCCGACGGCCTCGCGCGCGCACAGCACCGCGTGCCCGAGGCCGAGCGGCTGCTTCTGCCGCACCGAGATCAGCCGCACCATCGTCGAGATCGTCGCCACCGCATCGGCGAGCTCGACGTTGCCGCGGGTGCGGAGCGTGTTCTCGAGCTCGTACGCATGGTCGAAGTGATCCTCGATCGAACCCTTGTTGCGCCCGTTGATCACGACGACGTCCGTGATCCCCGAGCTCACGGCCTCCTCGATCACGAGCTGGAGCGTCGGCACATCGACGATCGGCAGCATCTCTTTCGGAATCGCCTTGGTCGCCGGGAGGAATCGCGTACCGAGCCCGGCCGCCGGGATCACCGCTTTTCGAACCTTGGTACGGACCGCCATGTGCCGCGGACCTTACCATCTGCCTCGGACACATGGCCGAGCCCCGCCCCTTCCCACCGTCGGCGCGCAGGTCCGCGCTTGGCCGGGCGGCGGGCCTCCACGCAGCCAGCCCGATCCTCGTCGGCGCGGTGGCCTGTGCCGCGGCCCTCCTCGTCGTGATCGTGCTCGGGCGCGCGGCGTCAGCACGGCTCGGGACCTGGGTCGTCGCCGCGTGTGAGAGCTCCGCGAGGACGGACGCGACGACCGCGTTCGAGGGCCCGGCTGGCGGTGCGGCGAGCACCGCGTCCGCCCATGCGCCGCTCGATGCGACCACCGGCACGTTCGACCTCGGCGCCCTGCCGCACGCAGCGCTCGCCCTGCTGCTGCCACTGCTCGTCGCGATCGCGCTCGCCGCGATCCTCGCGCACCTCGTGCAGACGCGCTCTGTCTGGTTGCCGCGCCGCCGCCTCCGCGGTGCGCCCGCCGCCGAGCCGCGCCACGTGACCCGAGCGATCCTCGATCTCGGTGGCGCGCTCGTGCTCGGCGCCGTCGCACTCGGGTGGTTGTGGATCATGGCGCCGCGCCTCGCCGCCTCGATCGGCTCGCCGCTCGCGGGTGCCGCGCTGATCGCGAGCCTGCTCGCCGCGCTCGCGATCGCGTGGGTCTGCCTCGGCACCGGCGACGCGCTCGTGCGCCACGCCGAGCTCGCCGGCGCACTGCGGATGTCGCATGCCGACAAGCGCGAGGACGATCGCCTCTCCGGCGCCGATCCGCGATGGCGCGCACGTCGCGAGCAGATCGCGCGAGAGAACCGTACGACGGCCGCGCGAACCCCGCGTACCTCGAGTGGCAGTAACGCGCTCCCCGCTGACGCCAGTGCCGGTTCGCTCCTCCTGCTCGGCGACGACGCCGCGGGCGCGATCGCCGGGTCCTCCGCGCTCCTCCTCGGCGATGGTGTCGCGGTCGCGATCGCGTGGGATCCGATCCACCGTCCGGTCCCGACACGCACCGCGATCGGCCACGGGGCTCACGCGACGCAGCTCCTCGGCCTCGCCCGCCGCCACGCGATCGCCGTGCACCGAGACGCCGAGCTGGCATCGACACTCGCGTCCTCGATCGGCCCACTTCCCGAGTCGAGCTGGCCGCGCCTCGCCGAGATCATCGCCGCAACCCGCGGCCGCCGCCGTAGCATCTGAGTCGCAGAGCCGAAGTGCCTTCCTCGCCGAGGACCGCTGGTCGATAGCACGGGAATCTAGCCGCGGACGAGCGCCGCGATGGCGACCGCGAGCGTCGACACCAGCGTCGCCGTCATCATCACCAGCGCCGCCGGCACCGCCGCCGCCGTCGGCACGTGCACGCCCGCGCGCCCCGCGACCCGCATCCCCACCCCCGCCGCGATCTCGATCACCGCTGCCGTGACGAGCCACGGCACCGCGAGCGCGACGCCCGCGGGGATCAACGCACCGAGTGCGTCGAGCACGCGAGGCTGCACCGACGCGATCGCCGGCATCGCGCGATAGCTGTCAACGACCGCCGTCACCACGGCGACGTGTCCATCGATCCCGACGAACACCGCCGCCGCGAGCACACCTAACAGCGGCGCATAGGGACCCTGCCGCGCCGAGCTCGCGACATCGACGAGTCGTCCGGCCATCGCTGCAGCGAGGAGCGGCACGGCAGCGAGGATGCCGAGCGTCGCACCGACGATCAGCTCGTGGGCCGCAACGAGCCACACAGAGACGCCAGCCCCGACGGTGGGCGCTCCGATCCACGCAGCCCACAGTCCGAGCGTCACGGCGAGGCCGAGCTGGACGATCCGCGGCAGTCCCCCCACCAGGGTCGTCAGCACCGCGATCGCGGCGACACCGCGCAGCGCGAGGATGAGTGTCACGACGCGCCGATTGCCGTGACGAGCGGCCACAGCCGGGTCGCGAACGCGTCGAGCTGGGTCGCGATCGACGGGCCGAACAGCACGATCGAGATCCCGATCGCCGCGACGCGCGGAACCACTCCCACGGCGGGGTCCTGGATCTGCGTGAACGCTCCGACCAGCCCCGTGAGCACGCCCGCGATCAGCGCTGCAACGAGCATCGGTGCCGCCAGCAGCAACGCGAGCAGGACCCCCTCGCGTAGCAGCGCCACCAGGCTCGCGGTCACACGTACCCCCGCAGCAGCGAATCGATCAGCAGCCGCCAGCCATCGACCGAGACGAACAGCAAGAGCTTGAGCGGCAGCGCGACGATCTGCGGATTCGTGGTCGACAGCCCGAGCGCCGACAGCCCGAGCCCGACGATCAGATCGAGCACGAGGAACGGAATGAAGATGAGCACCGCGATCGCGAACGCTTCCTTCAGCTCCGTCGTGAGAAACGCCGGCGCCAGCACCGACAGCTCGTCTCCCTTCGCCGGATGCCCCATCCGCTCCGACAGCTCGACAAACGTCTCGCGATCGAGCGGGCCCGCGTGCTTGGCGAGGAACCCGCGCAGTGGAACCAGCGCGCGCTCGAACGCGGCGAGCTCCCCATGGTGCTCGACCGGTACAAGCTGCCGGAGGGCAGTATCGAAGGCAGAGGACGGCTGTGCGGGCGCCGTCACCGCGGGCGCGGTCCCTGCGGCAGTCACCATCTCCACCGCGACCGGTGCCATCACGAACAGCGTCAACACGATCGACACGCCCATCACGACCAGGCCCGATGGTGCATCCGTCGCCCCGATCGCATTGCGCAGCAGCGACAGCACGACCGACACCTTCACGAAGCACGTCAGCATGAGCACGATCAGCGGCACGATCGCGATGAGCGCGACCAGCCCCGCATCCCCCAGCCCGCTCCCCGTCACGGTTCCTGCCGTGGGCCCTGCGTGTCGTCGGGCCCGCCGCCGCGTCGCTTCTGCCACGCCGCTCGCACCAGCTCGCCGAAGCTCTGCCTCGGAACGGCGCGCGCCCGCACCTCTGCGGCGTCGAGCTCGGTCAGCACCGACAGGCCCATCTCGCTCGTACCGACGAGGAGCGTCTTGCCCGCGACCTCGACGACGTACAGCGAGCGACGCGGCTCGAGCGGCACGCGCGCCACGACGTCGAGCAGGTGTGCCCCCCGCACCCTGCCCGTCGCCAGGAACCGGCCGACGAACTTCACGACGACAAACGCGGCGATGCAGACCGCGATCAACACCACGAGCGATGTGATCAGCAGATCACCGTAGCTCGCCGCCGCACCAGACCCGGGCATCTCGCACGCGGTGTAGCAGTCCCCCCTGACAGCAGCGGATCGCCGAATGCGCCGATGCCCCGAACCGCGTCCGGCGTCCGGCGGGCCTCGGCCAGCCCGTCCACCGATCGGACACATCGCGTGATTTGCCACGACGATCCGGCTCGTTACGGATGGCCCGGCTCGTGCTTCGAGGCGCGGTATGCTGACCCCGATGACAGCCGCACGCCGGATGACCATGGATGACCTGTTCGCCGACGGCATCGATGTGCGCGCCGAGCTGATCGAAGGTGAGATCGTACCCAAGGCCGAGACGGGCGCCGAGCACGGGTTTGCGCAGTCCAAGCTGCTGTCGTGTGCGCTGCGCCGCTTCGATCGGAGCGCGGGTGGCCGTTGGCCTGGCGGCTGGTGGATCATCGTCGAGATGCACGTTCGTTACACGTCGTCGCACGTCTACTGTCACGACATCGCGGGGTGGCGCCGCGACCGTGTTCCTGCGAAGCCGTCCGGCGTGATGGCGCTCCGGCCCGACTGGGCCTGCGAGGTGCTCTCGCCCGGCCACGAGAAGCGCGATCTGGTCGACAAGCTCGCCACGTTGCATGCCGCCGGTGTTCCGCATTACTGGGTGATCGATCCCGTCGAGCAGCTAATCCAGGCGTATCGCCACCGGCCCGACGGCTACCTCGTCCGCACGATCGCGGCCGGCGAGGTGCTGCACGCCGAGCCGTTCGAGACGATCGAGCTACGGACCCGCATCATCTTCGGCGATGAGGACGACGTAGAGTGATGTGACACGCAGCTCACCGTCGGCGTAGTCGTGAACAGGGGCTTGATCGTGGCCGTGACACCGCGATCGGGGAACACCGTCGCTACCAGCCTGTCGAGGGCGGCTTGTGCCTCGACATCGTCGACGAACTGGTCGAGGTCTTGCGACAAGAGCGTCACCAGGCTCGCGTGCATCTGCTTCTCGGATTCGCGGTCTCTGGGGTTGGGCGCCTTGACCGTGAATTCGAACGAAGGCTTGGCTCCGTAGCCCACGGACGCGGAGACTGAGCGCGGGCTACTACGCGGTCGAGGAGCCATAGCCATAGCCATAGCCATAGCCATAGCCATAGCCACCGACCTGCCAGCCGGCGCACGCGGGGGCGACCGCAAGATCGATAGCAACCGCGCCGCGCACCAGCCGATAGGGTCGCAAGACCGATCCATCCCTGGCCGTCGACGTGACCCTCGCAGCTGCCCGCGCCGAGTGGGCCTTTGATGTCCTAGCCGCCGAGATCGCACGAGGCCGCGTCCTCGGATACATCCCTGGCGAGGTCCCGAGCGGAGGCGCCGACCCCGCGGACGCTCGCGCCGAGATCGACCGACGGTTCGGGGCCGACCCGATCACCGTTCAGCTCGAGCGCGCACGCTGTACTCCGGCCGAGCAGGACGGGGTGTGGTTGATCGCGTGCTGCGATCGCGAGCCCGCGCTCGCTCGCATGGTGGAGGCCATCAACGGCGGGACGTCAGATGTTGTTGGAATCGGATTTCTCGAACGTACCTTTGGGTGCGACGTCGAACAGATGGTGCTCAAGGGCATGGTCCGGTTGGCCAACGCCGAGGCCTCGCGCAACCGGCGCGGCGTGCACCTGACCCGCATCGTGCGCGACGTCTTGCATCCGCCGGCTCCCGCAGTAGGCCCCACGATCGCAGGCGTCGCCGCCAGCGAGCTGGTGATCGCGGCCGAAGCTCTCGAAGCTGCGCGCAGCGCGATGCGCTCGCAAGCGACGGTGATCGTATCGGGGCTGGGCGGACTAGGTCGAAGGACGCTGTTGCTCGCCGTGGCCGCCGAAGCGGGCCTGCCGGTGCTGTGTGTCGATGCCAAGTCGGTCGTCGGCACGGACGGCGAGGTCAGGCAGCAGATGCGCGAGCTCGCCCTGGAGTGTCGTCTCGCGGGTGCAGCGCCGATGGTCCTCAATGCGGACGCCCTCGAGCAGCGCGCCGCGATCGTCGGTGCAGAGCTCTCGGCCGTCGCCACTCCCATCTTGGTCACGTGTGGGGTCGTCCGACCGAGGCTCGATTGGGGCCGCCCGGCAATCGTCGTCGAGCTCGCCATGCCGACGACGGCGCAGATCGCGGACGTGTGGCACGCCAAGCTCGGTTGCGGAACGCAAGCGGATGCCCAACGACTGGCGGAGCAGTACCCGTTGGTCCCATCGCTGATTCAACAGGCATCGACCGCCGCGCTCGCGAAGGCCGGCGATCGCGCGCTGGTCCTCGCCGATATCCAGGCCGGGATCCAGACGGTCCTCGATGATCGGCTCGGCCACTACGCTCGACGCGTTCGCGTGAGCCAGAGCTGGGACGACATCGTGCTACCCGCCGAACAGCTGGACACGGTGTTCGAGTTGGTCGCGCGGGTGCGGACGCGCAGCGAGGTTTACGAGCAATGGGGATTCGCGGGGAAGGTAGGCCGAGGGCTCGGTGTCTCGGCGCTGTTCTCCGGTCCTCCGGGCACCGGCAAGACGATGATCGCGTCGCTGGTCGCGAAGTAGCTCGGCCTCGAGCTGTACCAGGTCGACCTGGGCAAGGTGGTGTCGAAGTTCATCGGCGAGACCGAGAAGAACCTCGGCGCGGTATTCGACGCGGCCGAGGCTGGCCACGCGATCTTGCTGTTCGACGAAGCCGATGCGTTGTTCGGCAAGCGCACGGATGTGAAGTCGAGCAACGACCGGCACGCCAACCTCGAGACCAACTATCTCCTGCAGCGGCTCGAGACCTTCACCGGCGTCTGTCTGCTCACCAGCAACCACTAGCGGAATATCGACCCGGCGTTCCAGCGCCGACTGTCGCTCCACGTGCGCTTCGAGGTTCCTGACGAGGATGAACGCGCGACGCTCTGGCAGGCGATGCTGCCCCCGGCCGCGCCGGTCGTGACCGGCGTCAACTTCGCGTCGCTGGCGCGTCGCTTCGAGATGAGCGGTGGGTACATCCGAAACGCTGCTCTCCGGGCCGCCTTCCTGGCCGCCGACGAGGACTCGATCATCACCGCCGCGCACCTCGCTCGACGACCTTCGGTGTCGGCTATCACACGCTCCGGGCCGGGGCCCCGCGTCCCCAGCCCGTCGGTTCGGTCCGTGATGTCATGAGCGTCAGATCGGTGATGTCGTCACGCCGCCATCCTCGCCGAGTGCGGCGTCGTTCTCCCACGAGGAGTCGACATCGGCGTCCGCAGCCGTCGTTGTCTCCGCTCTGACGACATGATCGCGCGCGCCGGGCCGCGCTCGTGCCTGCACGAGCGACCCAGCACAGAACACGAACGTGCGGAGCCTCCGGACGAAGCGGGGCCGTGCCCGCGGAACGCTCCGCGGCGTCGTGTTCGCTCGGGCGCGCGGCGTCGTTCACCAACAAGGAATCACAATCCGCGTCCGCAGCGCTCGCAGCTTCCTCCCTAAAGACCTGCTCGTACGCGCCGGGCCGCGCTCGTGCTTGCACTACCGACCCAGCCCAGAACGCGACCGCGCGGAGGCTCGGGACGAAGCGGGTTCGTGCCGCGGAAGGCTCCGCGGCATCGTGTTCGCTCGGGTGCGCGGCGTCGTTCGCCAACGAGGAATCACAATCCGCGTCCGCAGCGCTCGCAGCTTCCTCCTTCATGACCTGCTCGTACGCCCCGGGCCGCGCTCGTACTTGCACGATCGACCCAGCCCAGAACGCGAACGCGCGGAGGCTCGAGACGAAGCGGGGGCGTGCCCGCGGAACGGTCCGCGGCATCGCGTTCGCTCGGAGGCGCGGCGTCGTTCGCCCACGAGCAATCATCATCCGCGTCCGCAGCACTCGCTGTTTCCGCGTTGACGTCCTGCTCGTATGCGCCCGACCGCACTCGTGCTTGCACGAGCGCCCCAGCCCAGAACACGACCGCGCGGAGGCTCGGGACGAGCGAGCATCGTTCCGCGGATCGGCGGAACGTCGTGTTCGAACGAGCGCGGCGCCGTTCTCCGAGGAATCGACATCCGCCTGCGTCTCCGTTGCTGATTTTCCCGTTGCTGATCTTCCTTGACGACCCATTTCCGGGCGAACGCGAGGGGCGCGGCGATCGCTTTGCTGATTCCTCGCGAGAGCCGACACGCTCGATCGTGCGCGTCGTTCGCGCGCGCGCCGAATCGTTTCTCGAGAACGTCCACGTTCGTCGCTCAGAGCGCAGACCAGAGCGCCCGAAAACGCGTGGTACTAAAAGGCGTGCGCGTGATGGGTGCGCGCAGTGAGGAGATGGCGATGTTCGATCAAGCGAGTGTCGAGAGCGTCGTGGCCGGCAGCGAGCAAGTCCCCGCGTGGGTGCGACTGCACGGCGAGATGAAGTCCGCGACGCGGCGGCGCTGCGCGTGGGACGCCGAAAACGTGCAGCATCTGCGCGAGGCCGAGGCGATGCAGCTGTGGAACCACTTCGGCTACATCTCGATCCTGGAGTACCTGGAGCTGGAGCACGGCGTCGAGCCGCGGGCCGCGAGCGATCGGCTGCGGGTCTCGCACGCCCTTGGCGACCTGCCCCTGATCGAGGCGGAGCTGGAGGACGGAACCTTCCAGTACTCGCACGTGAAAGAGCTAACCCGCATCGTCACGCCCGAGACCGAGGAGGAATGGATCGCCGCCGCGAAGGGCAAGACGTGCGGCGAAGTGCAAGCGATGGTCTCGGGCCGCAAGAAGGGTGACGGACCGAGCGACCCGGAGGATCCTGATCTGCGACTCCGCCGATTCACTGTCGAGCTACCGCCGCAGACCCTCGCGATGTACCGCGAGCTGGGGGCCGCGATCGAGGCGGAGATGGGACACCGGATCGAAGAAGCCGACCTGTTCCGGATCATGATCGAGCGAGCGCGCGTGTCTCCGGACGGCGCGAGCACGCCCGCGCAGATCTCGATCTGTTCGCACTGCGACCGCGGCTGGCAGAGCGGCGCCGGTGGTCGCGCCGAGCTCGAGCCCGCGGAGATCGAGCGCGCCCGCTGCGATGCCGAGCACCTCGGCTCGGTCGAGGGTGAGCCCGGACGCAAGACCGCGACGGTCTCGAAGAAGAAGCGTGCGCGGATCCTCGCTCGCGATCACCATCGCTGCGTCGTCCCGGGATGCCGCACCAGGCGGAACCTCGACGTGCACCACATCGTCCATCAGGCCGATGCAGGTGGCCACGAGGACAGCGGGCTCTGCACTCTGTGTTCGGGCCACCATCGCGCCCACCATCGCGGTCAGCTATCGATCGAAGGCCGCGCGCCCAGTGCGATCCGGTTTGCCTTTCGGCGACCGGACGAAGACACGAACGTACGTCATGCCCACGCGGGCACGAACGAGCGTCATGCCCACGCGGGCACGAATCCCGGTCAGCGCGTCACCGCGATGCGATCGCAGGCGCGCGATGCGCTGGTCGGCCTCGGCTGGAAGAGTGCGATCGCCGGCGCGGGCGTCGACGATGCCTGCGCTCATGTCGGAACCAACGTGACAATCGATGTTCTGATCCGCGAGGCCCTGCGCAGGTGCCCGCGCCCGCGGAGTGGCTAGTCGGCTTAGCCCAGGCCCGTGAAATCGCTAACATCGCCCCTGCCCTGGTGCATTTTGCACGAGGCCGCCGTCACGCAACCCGCGCGCGTAGCGGTCGACACACATCCAATGATCATCGAACATCGAAGGATGTGGTTGTCGCGCGTGAGTCTGGTCCTCGGGTTGGTGTCGGCGGCGTGCACCAAGCCCAATCCCACGTCGTGCAGGGACGGGACCTGCACCGATCCTGCGCTTCCGTTCTGCGACCTCGATGGTGCGCTCGCGGGGGAAGCCGAGACCTGCATCGCCGTTGCGTGTAACGCGAACGAGTTCGTGGCGTGCCGCGGTGATCGCGCGATCACGTGCAACGCCACCGGGACCGACTACGAGCTCGAGCTGTGCAGCGGAGGATGTAACGAAGCCGCTGGTGGTTGCCGACGCTGCGAGCCCAACGAGACAGTGTGCGAGAACGGCCAGGTCCAGACGTGCGACGCCGACGGTGCCGTCATCGCGAGCGAGACGTGCGCCCTGGGGTGCTTCGAGGATCAGCCGCGCTGTCGCCGGATCGACCCGTCGAACGGGCTCGGTGCGTACGTCGACATGGTGGCGACGCCCTCGAACCTGGACCTGAACGATGCAGTCATTCTGACCGAAACAGGAGAGATCACCGAGGCGGGGATTCCGGTTACCGGGATCCCCAGCTTTCTCGTCCCAGCAGCAGTCGGCGGTGTCCCGATCCGTGTCTTCATCGTCAAGGACGTGGAGCTCGCCAACGTGAAGGTCTTCGCAACGCAGAACGGCACCATCCCAAACTATCCAGAGTTCGGGCCAGCACTCGCCTTTGTTGCGACTGGGACGATCAAGATCACCGGCCGGGTCACGGTTTCCGGTGGCGCTGGCGGTCTGGTATCCCCTGGTTGTTTCGGAGGAGCGAGCGTGCCGGACTATGACGACACGTTTCGAGCGCTTTACCCCGGCGGAGGTGGTGGAGGGCATGCAACCGCAGGCGCGATTGGAGCCGAGATCCGTTTTCGTTACGCGGGCGGCGTCGCTGGCGGAGTCTCCGGCACCGAGAATCTGTCCCCTCTGCGTGGTGGATGTCCTGGGGGCGGATCTGGCACGGGCAAGTACGGGGGGCTGGGTGGTGGAGCCCTACAGTTGAGTAGTCAACAATCGATCGAAGTATCGGCGGTCATCGATGCGCGCGGAGCAACTCAGCTCGGGGTCTACGGTGGTGGCGCTGGTGGTGGATTGTTGCTCGAGGCAGCTACGATCAACCTCAGAGCCGATGCGAGACTGATCGCGATCGGCGGCGCCGGCGGTTCCGGCGGGCCAGGACCAGATCCAGTCGTCCTCAGCGATGACGGCCTTCCGCAACCGGGGACAATTTGCGCGATGCCCAATAGCTATTGCGGAAACGGAGGCGCCGGAGCCGCAGCGGGAATCCCTGCTGCTCCAGGCGTTAGCGCCGCAGCTTCGCAAAACCAGAACGGCGACATCGCTTGTGGTGGAGGCGGAGGCGGTCTCGGCCGCATACGCCTCAACACGCCTGATCGCACTTATCTCAAGGCGAACACTGTGGTCGAAGCCGGAGCGACCTCCGTCGGCACACTCTCTACTCGATAGCACCTGGAGAAATGCAGCAAGCAAGCTCTGGTCGCCCCGATGTGAACTTCGCAGCGTTGTTGTCGGTCAGCCAGATCTAGCCGCCGCCCGCGTTCGCGCGACGTGAGCGGCTGCGTCTGCAAGGGCGTAAACACCCGAGCCAATGCGAACGGTTGCAACGGCGGATTCAGAGTTGGAACCCTGGCTGGTAATCTTGCCGACTCGCAGGACCGGAGCGACCGCGGCAAAGGTCGCGATTCCGGGCGGCGACGCGATCCCCAACGATCGTCGGTGCCCTCGTACGGGTGCACCGAAACGCAAAACGGCGGGTTTCCCCGCCGTCTTCTCGAGGCGATGCCGAGTCGGTCTAGTTGCAGCCGGTCGTCACGACAACGTCAGCGAGGCTGCGCGGATTGATCGTGCGCAGGTCGTCGAAGACGGCGACGCTCATGATGCCGGTGACCTGGATGCAGGCATTGAGAGTCTGTGCCGGAATCACGAACGAGTCGTCGTCGATGTGAATCTTGACGGCCGGCGTGCTCGTATCGCTCAACTCGATCTTGCCGAACATCGCGTTAGCCACCGTGACCTTCATCGGGCCGATGCGGACGAGCACGCCCTCCCAAGGCTCACCAGCGGCACCGATCGCTGCAAGCGTTGCAACCGGCGGCGTCGCCGGCAAAGGCAGCTCCGCCGTAGGGGCGGTGATCACGAACGGCATCACAGGATTCGTGATTTCGGTGATGGTGTCACCCATCACGGTCTGCCCCGTCGGGGCCAGATCGAACTCTTCGACCGAGCCTCTGATGCTCGCGACGCGCGCACCGATCACGAGACCTGGATCGAGCGCCACGTCTCGCAGGAATACCAAGACACCGTTGTTCGCTGCGCCCTGCGCAGCGTCTTGGACCCAGAACCCCTTGGAGGTCGCCCCAATGTCGTCGCGCGCTGTCACGATGACGTTTGTCAGGTCGACCACCTCGACGTTGGTACCTGACTGAACCATAGCGACCGTGGTCGCCATGGAGCGGCACCCCGTGCCGCCCACGACGAAATCTGCGGCGGTACGCGGCGCGAGGATCCAGTTGAAGAAGTAGTCCCCGACGCCGGTGATGCTCTCGTAGCAGACGCCAAAGACGGCGGTCGTCGGGAACGCGACGAGCGCGGACTGGACGCGAACAAAGCCGCTCGCCCGGAACTCGTTCGAGTCCGGCCCGGGGTTACTTCCGAACGTGTCCACATTCTCAAGCTGACGCGCCTTGGTCACCTTGATCAGCACGCCTTCCCACTTCTCCCACTCCGCATCTCGCGCAGCCGCCGTGGGTAGTAGCGAGATTGCTGCTGCATCGACCGTCGCGGGTGTCGGGACCGTCCCCGTGCCGACCTTCGTGATCGTCATCATGCCGCCGGTGACGGGCTTGAGCTCGGTGACCTTGTTAATGCTGGTGTCGGACATGAGCGCGAACTCGTCCTTCTGCGCGCCCGTGATGTCGACGATGTCGCCCGGTGCGAGCGCGGCAATCTGGTCGAGCGGAGCGCCGAACACCTTGATGCCCGAGAACTCGCCGCCGCCGGTCTCCTGGACCCAGAGGTCGCCCGTACGATTGCCGTAGGAGTCGATGACGGTGACGACCACGCCCTTGACCTCGACGACGGTACCGACTGCCATGGCGGTGTTCTGGATCTCCTGAATCGTCACCTCGCCAACGACGGCGGGGGCGTCGATCATCATCGTGTCGTCGCCGGTGGGGCCGTCATCACCGCGACAGGCTACGAGGGCGAGAGAGAGAGAAGCGACAGCGAAGGCGATGCGATTCATTCGGAGACTCCTGAGGGTCGACGCGGGCTGGCTGGCCGGCGGGTGGTTTATCGACGAAGACGTGGCTGCTGTATAGCCAAAAACAAAGCCCGCCTATGCGGCGGGCATCACACGAGATCGCGAATGTTTCGAGCGCGTGTTGAGCGCGTGTTGTTGCTTACGCGGTTGGCTGGCCGTTGAGGCCGATGAGCTCGATGATCGCCATCGGAGCCGCATCGCCCTTGCGGACGCGGGTCTTGAAGGTCCGCGTGTAGCCGCCCTTGCGGCTGGCGAAGTGCGGGCCGATCTCGGCGAACAGGCGATGGAGGGCGTCGCCCGTCATGACCACCAGGCGAGCCTGGCGGCGCGCGTGGAGGATCTTGGCGCGCTCGGCCTTCGTGACCTTGTCGCCCTTCGCGACGAGGTCAGCGACCGAGATGCCCCAGGTGATCGTCGCATCGACGTGCCGCCGGAGATCCTTGGCCTTGGCCTCGGTGGTCTCGATCCGCCCGTACGTGAGCAGCGAGGTCACCATGTTGTTCCACATGGCGGTGCGGTGGGACGAATTGCGGCCGAGCTGGCGGCCGGATAGCTGGTGGCGCATGACGATCTCTTCTCGTAGGTGGTCAGTCGGTCGACGGTGTCGAACGAATCAGGGCTTCTTGAGCGGGTTGGGGCCGGGCCAGTTGTCGAGCTTCATGCCCAGCTGCAGGCCCATCTCGGCGAGCAGCTCCTTGATTTCCTTCAGCGACTTGCGGCCGAAGTTCTTGGTCTTGAGCATCTCGGACTCGGTCTTCTGGACGAGCTCGCCGATGTACTTGATGTTGGCGTTCTGGAGGCAGTTCGCCGAGCGGACAGAGAGCTCCAGCTCGTCGACGGTGCGCCAGAGGTTCTCGTTGAGCTTCTCGGCCGCCTCGTCGCGCGGGGCCTCGACCGGCTCCGCCATCTCCTCGAAGTTGATGAACAGGTTGAGCTGCTCCTTGAGGATCTTCGCGGCGTAGGCGACGCCGTCGTCGGGGCGGACCGCACCGTTGGTCCACGCCTCGAGCGTGAGCTTGTCATAGTCGGTCTGCTGACCAACGCGGGCGTTGGTGACGATGAAGTTGACCTTGCGGATCGGGCTGAACAGCGCATCGATCGCGATCGTGCCGACCGGCAGCTCGCTCGAGTGGCGATCGGCCGGGGCGTAGCCGCGGCCGGTGGCGATCGTGAGCTCCATCGCCATCTTGCCATCCTTGGACAGCGGGCAGATGCGGTGGTTCGGGTTGTGGCAGGTGACGCCGTCGACGAGCGCGTT
>JANOPP010000373.1:0-24164 GCA_031421915.1 Myxococcales bacterium
GCGACGTTGCCGCCGGTGCTCGTGTGTACTTCGAAGCCGATCCGCTGCTCCTCGCCCATCCCGGTGAGGCCGGGGATGGCGAACGGTTGTTCGACGAGGAGCGGAGACGGGAATCCCGCCGGTGAGGCGCGGTTCAACAGCACCTTCGGGCCGGTCTCGGTCAAATAGAGCTCGTCGGGAACCCCGTTGCCGTCGACGTCGTAGGTCCCGACGTGCTCGGCCCGGTAACCGACGTCGCTGGACCCGCCGCTCGAGGCATTCACCGCAGCCCCGACGTCCCCGTCCTGGATGCCCCACGACATCCCGGCATCGAACGACCGCGAGACCGCCTTCGACACGCCGCGCGCCAGCGGCGCGGCTTGCGCCTCGGGCGGGCCCTCCATGCCCAGCACGAAGGGCGGCTCGAAACCCTCGACCTCGCGGACGTAGTCGAACGTGTGCTGATGGAACTCGCCGGAGCAGGCCGGCAACGCGAAGGCATCGGCACTCGGATCGCAGCCGGTGGTCCCGAACTCGCGAACGCTCGCGAGCACCGTCTTGTCGAACTGCCCGCGCGCGTAGGTCAGGACGTAGTCGCGAACGACCTGGTTCTCCGCAGTGACCAGCACCCGGCGAAGCAGGTGACCGACCACGGTCTTGAACCCGGCGCGGCCCGAGATGATCCGATCGCGACGTGCGCCGTTATCGCGCAACAGCTCGACGCGATAGATCGCCGCCGCCGCGCCGTGCGAGGTGTACTCGATCCTGCTCGGATAGGTCTCGCGTCCGGGCTGCGGGCCGCCGGTATCGGCGACGTCGTACGAGAACGTCGTCGTGTTGCCATGGACGTCGACGACCTCGCGCAGGTTCCAGCGGAAGATCGCGTGCGGAGCTTCCGGATCGGTCAGCGCCGTATGGCGTGGGTCGGCGTCCGGATCCGCCGCGTCGGCGACGCCGTACACGTAGAGCGTGCCGTCGCGATCGCGGATCTCGAAGCCATAGTGCGACGCGGCCGCGGGACCGGGGACGTGATCGCAGCGCTGGATGTGCGCGAACCCGCCCTCGATCCGGGTGCGGAACCGCCGGCCCGTGCCACCGCTCCGGCACGCCGGACCGTCGGTCTCGGGGGTCGGAACCAGCTCCGCCCCGTCGAGCAGGTAGCGATCTCCGTGCGGCGTGTAGCTCGGCGTTCCCCACCGGGTGTCGATCGTGATGTGGCTGAGGGTCAGATCCCAGCCGATGCCGAGCCACGAGTTTCCACCGCCGCTGCTGTAGCTGAGCGCGAGCGATGGCGAGTACCGACCGCGACCTGCGGGGATCCGCAGAGGCAACGCCACGCGGGCTTCTCCGGTCGAGGTCGCGGTCGGCGGCTCGATCAGATCGAGGTTGACCGCGGGCGACGCCGCCGCGATCGAGCTCAGCGTCGTCGGATCGAACGAGAGCGGCGTCGGGCTCTTGGGAACCGCGAGCACCGCATTGATCATGATCGTGAAGTGGGTGGTCGCGCTACGCGTGATCCGTTCACCGACGTCGAGCGCGCGGCGCGGCAGCTTCACCCAGCGGGAGAGCGATGGATCGTAGAAGTAGGCGTGGACGTCGGCCGCGGTCATCCCCTCTGGAATCAGCGTCGGGTCGTACGGCAGGACGACGTCGATCGCTCGCGCGAACTTCTGGCCATGCGGCAAGAACTCGTACGCGTGCCCCCGCGGCCCCGTCACGTTGACCAGTCCGTCGTCGAGCGGTGGCACCGCGCCCTCGCCGAGATGCTTCACCGTGACGTCGGTGGCCTTGCCGACCGCGCCCGCCGGCACGTCGAGACCGACCCGTGTCCCGAGCCGGAGCGTGGTCGCGGCCAACAGGGTCGCGCGCGACATCGCCACGTCGCCCTCGCGGCCGAACTGGCGATCATGGGTCGTTGGCGAACCGCCGGGTCGAGTCGACGCCGTCTGTGCGGCGACGAGATCGTCGCGACGATCGTGATCGAGGACCACCTGCTGGCTCTGCGTCGTCCCATCGGGGAACGCGGCCGTCACCGGGACCGTCCACGCCGTCGTGACGTCCGATGAGCGCGTCACGAGGCGGCCGAAGTCCCCGGTGCGTGATTCCACGAGCTCGCCGCCGACCGAGATCCGGATCGCCGTCGTCATCGCCCGCGGCCGTTCGACGAAGCCGCCGATCCACGCGACCTCGCCGAAGTGCTCGCGCCGGCTGGTCACGGTCAGCCGCGGCCAGTCGACGCGCTCGGCCGCTCCCGATCCGACGACGTCGATCTCGGCCAGGGTCGACGCGCGCTCGAAGGTGACGGTGAGAGCCGCGCAGCGGGCGCTCCCACCCTCGAGCTGCAGGGCCGAGCCGACCGCGCGCGACGCGAGCGTCGAGTGCTTGCCGTGCAGATCCACGCAGGTCACGACCGCCGGCCCACCGATCTGTCCGACCAACGACAGGGCATCGGGCGCGATCAGACGATCGAAGGACAGCGTCATCACTTCGCCGCCCGCGATCTCCAGGGTCGTCGCGACGTCGCCGTCGAGCAGCGGCGCGCCGCTACCCAGCCGGCCGCCTTCGCGCAGCGGGCCGCTCGCGCGGTCGCCCACTGTGATGGCGGTCGCGAGGCGGCTGCCTCGATCGAGCTCGCCGACCAGCCGCAGCTGCTCGATCGTCACGCCGCGCACCGCGGTGTCCGGAACGCACAGCGAAACGTCGTTCGAGCCTGCGTGCAGCGTCCGCGGATCGATCTGTTCGACGACGTTCGTCGTGCCCGCTCCCGGCAGCCAGCTGCCGCCATGGGGCGCGTGACCATTGATGCTCCGCGTGACCACGAACTCGCGCAGCAGATCGGTCGCCCGGTACGTCAGGTGCACGCGCTGCAGCTGCTCGACCCGCCGGGGCAGCGATACCGAGAACGCGGTGCACAGCCCAGGCGCGATCACCACCCGCGGCTGCGCCGCGCTCGCGACGTAACCGTCGGGGAGCGCCGCCGCGGTGAGGTCGGCGACCCGCGCGGGCGGCTCGGCCTCGCTCCATAGTTCGAGCTCCGGAACCGCGCCCGGGCTCCCCGTCGACGTGAACCGCAGCTCGACGACAGCCGTCGACGGCGGCGACGACGCCCAGAACGTGTGCCATCCGCGCGACAGCTTCGATAGGTCGATCGCGTCGAAGCCGATCGGCGTGGTCGCCGGGCCGGAGATCGAGAGGACGTAGGGCGCGGGCCCGTACACCTTGACAGCGATGACCGGTTCGACCCCGTCGAGCACCGCGATCACGGGCGCGACCGGCGGCTCGAGCCCCACGTCGATGCTGCGATCGAACAGCGCCCACGCGCCCTCGGTCGAGACGCCGACCGGGGACCGCTTGCTCGCCGTGCCGGCGTCATCGACATCGAGCGCATGACCACACGTCATCGCGCCGATCGCACAGGTGACGAGCCACCCGCGTGCCACCGACGCCCGCAGCGAACGCACCCACACCGCAGCCTCGTGTCCCCGAGCATCGCGATTCCGCATCAGACCTATCCCTCGAGTGGAATCAATCACGCTACGCGTTGGGGGGGGGGGGCGCGTCAAGGAGACATCGAGCCTACCCGATCGATCGCGAACCGCTTTAGTGTCGACCTGGCGCACTCCGGACCAGGAGATCTACGCGGCCCAGAGAAGGACGGCGAGCGCGCCGATGATGCTGGAGATGACGAGGCCATCGAGGAACCGGCCATAGGCCTGGAGCCGCTGGCGCAGTGGGGCCTTGCCCGCGTGATCCTCGTGGGGGAGCTCGGCGCGCCGCACCTGGCGGACCAGGGCGTCGAACCGATCCCAGTCGCGTGCGGCGATGAACCACTTCGAGCCCCGCTTCGCTTCGAGAGCGATGCCATCCGAGTAGATGTGCGCGCACACGAGCTTGGCCCTCGGCTGCGAGAAGCTCAGCGAGGTCCAGCCCCAGCGCACACCGTCGCGCGTGATCGAGAAGCGCGCGCTCCGGATCGCGAGCGCGAGGCCCACGAACATGAGGAACGCGACGGGCAGGACGACCTGCGTGCTGGACCCGCGGCGCCACGGATGCTTCGAGACCAGGAACCAGGTGATCGCGAGCAGCACGACAACGACGAGCACGCTGATCCACGCGAGCCGGCGCGACCGTTTCGGCGCGTCGAACGTGCCGAGCGGCGTACCGACGAGCCCGATCCCGGGTGGCAGATCGATCGCGCTCACGAGCCGGTCAGTCCCTTCACGTCGAGAGCGTGGTGGAGGCGGTCGAGGATCACGGCGCGCTGGACCTCGTCGGTGATTCGCTTGCCTCCGCGCGTCACGTAGAACACGTCGGCGACCTTCTCGCCCTCGGTGGCGACCTTCGCGAGCGAGATATCGAGACCGAGATCCGCGAGCGTCTGGGTGATCGCGTACAGCACGCCAACGCGATCCCGCGTCGCGACCTCGATGATGGTCGCCTGCGTCGAGTCGTCGTGGAGCTTGACCTCGGTGGTCACGCCGGGCGTGACACGCGTCGGCAGCGTCGAGCGCGGGCGGCGCTGCGCGATCAACGTCGCGACCGCAACCGGATCCGGCGCACCACCGAGGAGGCGCCGGAGATCCGCGGAAAGCCGAGCCCATCGCGCGTCGTCCTCGGGAATCGCCTCGCCCTTCAGATCACGAACATGGAACACGTCGGTGACGAGCCGCGATGCGCCAACGTCGACGTGACCGAGCACGGCACCGAGCACGTCGACGCGATTGGCCGTGAGCACCGCGGCGATCGTCGCGAGCACGCCCGGCGCATCCGGCGCGACGATCGCGACCTCGCTGTGACCTTTGAGCGGGAAGCAGTGAACCTCGATCGCGACGTGCGGCGTGCTCTCGCGAGCAGCGCCGACGAGACGCACGTTGCGCGCAGCCTGGCGCGGCGTCAGTTGCGTGACGAGCCGCGGATCGATCCCATCGACGATCGCCTGGATCCGGCCCTGCTCCTCGGGGTCGTCGGTGACGAGCTGGATGACCTTGTTCCGATAGTCGCGATCCGGTGACTCCGGGGCCTCGGTCGGATCACGGCCGCGCGAGGTCGGTCCGAACCGCAGGTACGCGCGCGTGCCGAGCATCAACTCGCGGAGGAGCCCGTCCTTCCACGCCGAGAGGTTGTCAGGCGCCGTCATCGCCGTGTCGCACAGCGTGACGAGGTAGAGCTGCACGAGGCGCTCGTCGGTCTCGATCTTCTCGGCGAACCGCGCGAACACCTCGGGATCCGTGAGGTCGCGCCGCTGCGAGAGATGCGACATCGTCAGGTGCTGGCGCACGAGCATCTCGGTGACGAGGACGTCGTCCTCGGACATCCCGAGTCGGCGACCGATCGTCACCGCGACGACGGCGCCCTTCTCCGCGTGCCCCTTGCCGAGCGGCTTGCCGACGTCGTGGAGCAGCGTGCCGAGGAGCAGGGGCGCGGGCCGCGCCACCTCGCGCCACAGCTCGGTCGCCAGCGGATGCTCGGTCGCGAGCTCACCGCGCGCGATCCGCTTCTGCATCGCGACCGCGTAGAGCTGGTGCTGATCGACCGTGTACACGTGATAGAGGTCGTGCTGGACGCGCCCGACGCACGGCGCCCATTCGGGCATCACCGCCGACAGGATGCCGAGCTGGTTCATCACCTCGAGGGCCGACGGCTGTGCGCGATCGCGAATGTCGGCCAGCGCATCCAGCAGCAGCGGCCCGGCGGTGGGGTCGTTCGCGAGCGGCGCCGGATCGCGCGCGATCGTCTCGGCTACCAGCTCGCGCGTCGCGCCGTACACCGGCAGCTGCTCGGCGACCGCGACGCGGAACAGCCGGATCATCTCGCTCGGCGACTCGACGAACCTCCGCGGATCGCGAACCGCGAGCTCGCCATTGATCGCGACGAACGACGCGTCGACCTGCGTGACCTTTGGCTTCTTGCGACCGGGCACGCGCGCACTCTCGAGCAGCGCATCCGCGATCTGCACGACCTCGCGCGCATGCAGGTAGTACTCGCGCATGAGCGCTTCGACGGCGGGCGCGACGGCCGGCCGCACCTCGCCGTCGCCGAGCTTCGCGTCGGGATACAGGGTCGGTGCGATCGCCTCCTGGATCTCGAACGTCAGCTGATCGAACCGGCGCCGCGCCGTGAGCTGCACGAGCGCGCGAAGCCGCAGCTGGAAGTCGCGGGCTCCGAGCAGCACCTGCGTCTGCCGATGGTTGAGATGCCCCATCGTGGCCAGCGTCCTGATCTGCTGATCGGCGACGACCGGATCGATGCCTGGGCGCGGTGGATGCCAGCGGACCTGAGCGCACCACAGCACGGTCGCCAGATCGCGCAGCCCGCCGATGCCTTGCTTGAGGTTTGGCTCGAGGAGGTACAGCGACGCGCCAAAGCGGTCGTGACGGGCCGTCTTCTCGGCGGCGAGCGCGGCGATCAGAGCATTGGGATTGCCGTCTGGTGCGAGCGTGCCGAGCGTGAGGCGCGTGAGCTCGGTCGACAGCATTCGGCGGCCGGCGATGTGGCGCGCATCGAGCAGTGCGGTCGCGGTCGCGAGGTCATCGCGCGCGAGCCGAGCCGCCGCGCGCGGTTCGCGGATCGACGGGCCGATCGCGAGCTTCTCGTCCCATAGTGGATACAGGAGCGCATCGGAGACGCGCTTGGCCGCGGCCTCGTCGCGATCGTGAAGCACGATGAAGTCGATGTCCGAGTACGGCGCGAGATCGCGCCGCGCCCAACCACCGGTCGCGACCAGCGCGAGCGGCGCATCGCCCGCATGGGCATCGCACGCCGCGGTGAAGCGCTCCGCGAGCGCATGATCGTAGACGTCGGCGATCTCGCGGCACGCGTCGCCGCCCTGCCCGCTCTCCACGAGGCGCGCCGGCAGCGCCGCATACACCTGATCGAGCGCAGCGCGAACGCTGGCAGGCTCGACGGATGCGGGCGTGGCCACGCCGCTAGCGTACCAAACGCGGGCGGTTCGTCAGCCGCCGGCGGCCCACGCCATGACGGTGGGCCACACCTGCCAGGCGGCGATCCCCGCGGCGGCACAGGCGGCGAGTGCGAGGAGCGGCTTGAGGGTGCGCTTGGGACGCACGCGCTGGGTCGAGGGCGTGGTGAAGGGTTCGCTGTTCGCCGACGGCGGGCGCAGTGACACCGTCGGGTCACCGGCGCGCGGCGACCGCGGCTCGATCAGCTCGATGATCATGCTCGGCTCGCTCGGCTCGAGGCATGCGGACATGGTCTCGATGGTGGGGGCACGTGGCGCGTTGCTCGGAGCGCACGTCCGGCCCGCCTGCTCGATCCAGTCACGGATCCGCTGGCCCCCGACCGCGGCGCCAACGCTGCGCGCCACGACGGCGAGCGCGTTGCGCATCGCACCGGCGCTCTGCCAGCGCAGCGCCGGATCGCGCTGCAGAGCGGTCATCACGATGTCGTCGAGATCGGTCGACACGGAGGCGTTGTTCTGCGACGGCCTCTCGATCTCCTTCTCGCGAACGTCGATCAGCGTGGCGAAGTCGGAGTCGCCACGGAACAGGCGCTTGCCACTGAGCAGCTCGTGCGCGATCACGCCGAGGGCGAATAGATCGGCGCGCGCATCGAGCTGACCGCGTGTGTACTCGGGCGCGATGTAGCCGAACTTGCCCTTGATGATGCCCGCGCTCGTCCGCGATGCCGAGCCGAGCGCCTTGGCGATGCCGAAGTCGATCAGCTTCACCATGCCCGCATTCGAGACGATCACGTTCGACGGCGAGACATCGCGATGGATGATGCCGAGCGGCTTACCGCCGTCGTCACACAGGTTGTGCGCGTGATCGAGTGCGTCACACAGCTGGATCAGGATCTCGATGATGATCGGCAGCGGGATGGCGCCGTGACCCGCCCGCGCGCGATTCATCAGCTGCTGGAGCGTCGGTCCAGGGACCAGCTCCATCGCCATGTAGTAGGTGTCGCCGACCTTGCCGAAGTCGTACGCCTGCGCGATGTGATCGTGGCGCAGGCGGCTCGCGAGCTGCGCCTCGTGCACGAACGACTGGAGGAACATCGGATCGTCCGCGAGGTGCGCGAACATCCGCTTGAGCGCGACCGGCTTGGAGAACCCGGCGATGCCGCGCTGCTCGGCGCGATGGACCGTCGCCATGCCACCGGAGCCGAGCTTCTCGTGGACGACATACGGGCCGAACTCCTCACCGTCAGTGGCAAGCGCGGCCGCGGTGTCGAGCACATCGCGGGGCTGGGTCCCGCGGGCGATCCGGGCGGGCGGGCGCGGCGGTTCCTCGGCGCGGACGGGCACGATCTCGATGGAGGCCAGGCCTTCCATGTCGTCCTCCCGCTTTGCCCGGGTCCTGCCGGGTGCCGACCGCTCCTTCATCCCCGGCCTCGGTATTTCACGGACCGTGCCAGCGACTCCCGGCCGTCCCGCCGCGCAACCCCTTGGCTACTCGGGATCCCTCGAAGCTCCCCCGAGGGTGGGTGGGTGTACGCCGACGCAAGCGGCCCCCAGAACGACCCCTATTTCTCGTCGAACGAGAGCGCTGTCACGTCGAGCCAGCCATCCCAGGCGCGGACGCCGGTGACCCGCTTGTGCACCAGGCCCTGCGGCGCGTCGGCGACGATGCCGGCGAGCGTCCAGGTCTCGCCGAGGGCGGCCGCGAGCTCGACGGCGAGCTTCGCGCGCTCGGCCGGGTCCCACGCTGCTGCCATCGCGTCGAGCGTGCGATCGATCCGTGGCGACGGCGCGTGCTGCGGATGCTTGCCACCGATGAGCGGCGTGACATCGGAGTCGACCATGCCGGTGAACACGAGCTCGGCGAGATCGAAGTTGCTCTCGGCAAGGTGCTTCTCGATCCACGACTCGCCGCCGGTCTTGATCTCGATGACGACGCCGATCCGGCGCGCGGCCTCGATGAAGTAGTCGCGTGGCAACTTGACCGGCGGCGCGGAGGCATCCAGCGGTGGTGGCTTATCACCACCGAGCATCACGAGGCGGAGCTGGATGCCCGCGCGATCGCGAATGCCGTCCTTGTCGGAGTCGGTCCAGCCCGCGGCGTCGAGCAGCTTCGCGGCGGCCGCAGGATCGAAGTCGGGCACCGGCGACTCGACGCCGTTGACGAGACCGCTTGGCCAGATCGGCCACAGCGCAGGACGCGCGAGCCCGTCGAACACGCGCTTCGCGATCGAGCGCCGATCGATCAACAAGCCGAGGGCGTGCCGCACGCGCGGGTCCTCGAGTGGAACGCGCGACGCATTGAAGGCGAGGTAGCGTAGGCGCGGCGACGACAGCTCCAGCGGACGAAACGATGCGGCGATGCCGGGCGCGCTCGCCTGCTCGGGCCAGTGCGCCGGGATCAGCGCCGGGATGATATCGAGGTCGCCGCGCTTGGCGTCCTTGAGCGCGATCGCGGCATCGGGTTGAACCACGTACTCGACATCGGCGATCGCGACCGCCTTGCCCCAGTACCTGTCGAACCGCGTGAGGTGGACGATGCCGCCCTTGCTCGAGACGTGCTTGTACGGACCCGTTCCGATCAGCGCGCCACCGCCGAGCAAGCTGCCGTCGTACGTGTGCATCGGCATGATCGGGATCTCGGCGAGAGCGCGCAGCACCCACGCACTCGGTCGCTTGAGCACGAGCCGGACCTCGTGCGACGTGATCAACTCGACCGCGAACACATCTTCGAGCATCGCGCGCAGGTGATCGATTCCGCGGCGCGGATCACGGATCGAATCGAGCGTGAACTGGACGTCGACCGACGACATCGTCTGCCCATCGTGGAACTTCACGCCGGTCTGGAGCTGGATCCGGATCTCGAGCTGCGACGGCATCACGCGCCACGACGCTGCGAGCCCCGGCGCATAGCGGCCGGCGGGCTGCCCGACCTCGGGCGGTAGGTAGCGGATCAGTGGCTCGAACACCGGCCCCATGACGATGCGCCGGCCCCAGGTCGTCGGACCGACGAGCGGGTTGAGTCGACCGGGATCCGCGTCGACGTGAACGCGCAGCGTGTGGCCGCGCGCGGCCCGGACCTCGGCGGCGGCGGACACATCGGCGAGAGCCGGCGAGCCCGGGGCCCGCGCTGCCTCGGCGGTCGGATCCGGGGCATGACGCCACGGTTTGGACCTCGCCGGCGAGTCACAGGCGAATCCGAAGACCGCCGCGAGGACGGCGACTTGAGTGACCCTGGTCACCATGTTATGACCGGCACCATGCCGCACACTCCCGGGCTGCGCACTGTCCTCCTCTGCCTCCTGCCGCTCGCCGCTGGTGCGTGCGAGAAGGACAAGCTGAAGGGACCGGAAGCAGAGGTCCGCAAGAGTGACGTCAAGCTGACGTTGCCGGCGGTGCCCGCGTTCGACCTCCCGGCGGCAAACGCCGACGGCTCGCACTCGATCAAGGAGATGCGGGTCAAGGGCAAGAAGCTGCTCGATA
Organism: Myxococcales bacterium; assembly: GCA_031421915.1. Lineage (GTDB taxonomy): Bacteria > Myxococcota_A > Polyangia > Haliangiales > Haliangiaceae > JABFXX01. The sequence continues at coordinate 10,379 of JANOPP010000373.1, forward strand.
CGGAGATCACGGTCAAGGGAATCGTGACCTGGGCCTATCACTGCCCGACGGCACTGCGCCAGCCCGGCATGACCGACAAGGACGTCCAGAAGGTCATCGACGAGGATCCGACGAAGTGCGAGCGCGCGAAGTTCTATATCGGTGACGCGGCGGACACGCCGGCCGAGAAGAGCATGTGGATCGTCGACGTCCCGCGCCCCTACAACAAGCTCGAGATCGAGCGCATCAAGAAGCCGGACCGGACGCTCGCGATGTACCCGGATCGCTGCGAGCCCGGCGAGAAGGACGCGAAGAAGATGGTGTGCCCGCCGTACCAGGTGGGTGACGTCGTCGAGATCGTCGGCTCCTGGAAGATGGCGTCTCCGCACAGCGAGCGGAACTCCGACGGGCTGCTCGTCTACAAGAAGATGAAGAACGTCACCCAGAACTGGGAGACGCCGCCGCTCGATCCGGCCGCCGTGCCGCCGGCGGGTACCGGTCCCGCCCCGGGCGAGCGTCTGTCGCCGCAAGACATCGTCGATCAGAAGAAGAAGGGCTAACGCCCGACGAGCGCTGCCACGCCATCGCACACCGTCGATGGCAGGAGCAGCGAGACACCGTTCGCGCGCGCGGGGCAACCTGCTGCCGCCTTTCGCCCGAGCTCGAGGGTTCGTTCGACGACGTCGCCCGTGGGCGGCTTGACGACGATCACGACGCGATGAGCGGTCGCGAATGTCGCCGGTCCCGCCGCGATCGGACGTGGTGCCGCGAGCTGAAGGACGAGTGCTTCGATGCCTTTCGCCACCTCGGGAGGTGCGAACGGCATCTGCGACGTCCTGTCAGGATGCGACCACTCGCCGATCACGTCGCCGCGCACGGACGAGAACTTCGTGTCGATCCGGATCGCGACCACCGACAGCGAATCCTCGAGCCACGGCACGAGCTCGCGATACGCGCTGCCCGGCCGCTCCAGGATCGCAGCGACCTCGCGGGGCACTCGCAAGCCGAGTCCTTCCCCTGGTCGACGGAGGAAGCCGCCCGAGAACAGCTCCATCGAGACTATCGCTCCGCGACGATCGGTGACGATGATCGATCCCTTGATCACCACGCGAGGTGGCGTATCGCCGAGCTCCGCGGGCGCGGCCAGCACGGCGAGCAGCTCGGTCACGCGTTCCGGATCCGCGGCGTGCTCCCCGATTCGCAGCTTGGCGACGTCGAGAACGGAGCCGTCGGTGAGCAGGACGGTCGCCGCCTCGAGTGGTGCAGGACGGGACTCGAACACGTCGCGTCCCATCTGCCGAAGTAGCGCGATGGCGTGGAGGGCGGCCGCATGCGCGAGCGGATCGATGCAACCGGTCCCCGCGGGCGAGGAGAGCAACACTCGTCGCGGATCTGCGCCGCATCCCTCCGAGAACGTGACCATCCCCGCCGGCGTCCTGAGTGTCAGCGCGCTGCGCGGGTGCGCCCCGGCAGGTGCCGGGCCGACCGGCAGGCTGGTGATCTCGAGTGCAGCGAGCGACTGGTGGAGCTCGTCGACGATCGGCGCCTTGATCAGCGCGACGTACGGCGTGGCCAGCCGACGCGGAGAACCCTCGACCCGCAGCTCCCCGCGCGAGTCCGCGATCTCGATCCACGCGGCCTGCGCGATCGCCTCGAAGGGCCGCCGCATCATCAGTGACAGCGGGTCCGGATCGAGCGCACGCGCGACCCACGCATCGACCAGCAGCGCATGATCGCCATCGACGATCCACGCCTGCTCGGTGCCAGCGAGCGTGGGCCCGATCGAGAGCGTGCGGCGCGGCAGATCGGCATACTCGGGCGGGCGTCCGCCTGTCGTCGGCATCGCGGTGCTGATCGTGAGCACGGCGTGCGTGGGCCCCGCAGCCGATGCTGCCTCGCGCCGGTGCCAGCGCGCCGCGCGCAGCGTCGCGAGGACGTTCGCGACCGCGCCGCGATCGGCGATCGCCTCGACGGGCTTGATCCAGATCCACCGCTCACCCTCGCGCACCAGATGCAGCTCCGGCGCGTCCTTGCGGACCCAGGTCAGCGCGGTGACGGCGTCGACATCGAGGCCCTGCGCGAGCGACCGATCCTCGACCTCATCGCTGCGCCGCAGATCGAGCGCGAGCAGGATCGCGAGCACGACCGCGATCGCCACCAGCGCTTCGAGCCCACGCCGCGTCGAGATCATCGCGCGTTCCTCATCGGCTTCATCGCGTGCGCCTCCGGCGCCACCATACGAAGCCGGCGCCGACGACGATCCAGACGACGGGAATGACGCCGACGCACAGGGCGGTGACCGCGCGGCGCTGGCCCGTGGTCATCACCAGGCGGACTTGCTCGGGCGCGCGAGCCGCGATCGCGAGCCGCGGCTCGGGCTTGCCGGCGAGGACCCGGATCGCACGGGCGAGCCACAGGTCACCGGCAGACGAACCACTCGCGAGCACCGCGGTGGAGAGTGACTCCGCGGAGCCGAGCGCGATCACGCGCTTGCTCGTGCCGATCGCGGCGACCGCGACCGGGCCCGCCAGATCATCGGTGTCGGCGCGCGGGGGAGCCGTCACGAGGTCGCGCTCCCCCCAGCTCTGCGAGGTCGCGGAGATCAGCACACTCGCGCCCGCGGTCGCGACCACCGCGCGCGGCTGGAACCACAGCGTCGCGCGTGCGCCGGCAAAGCCGCTGTTGATCGCGTGGTCGGAGTAGCCGTTGACCACGAGGAGCGCACCAGGGAGCTCGCGCACGGTCAGCGACGGATCGACGACGATCGCTAGTGGCAGACCGAGGCCCTCGCTGGCGAGCACGCCCTCGAGCCCGGTGGAGGCGAGCGCACCGCGTTCGGCGAGCGTGCGACTCGGTGCCGCGACGATCAGGGCGCCGCCGCTCCGAACATAGGTCTGGATGGCGAGTGCCTCGGCGGGGGTGAACGACGCGACGGGGCCGGCAACGACGACCACCGTACAGCCAGCCGTGACCGAGTCACCGGACGCGACCTCGGCGACGGTCATCCCCTCCCCGCGCAGGCGATCGGCGACGACGCGCCAGTCAGCGGAGGCCGGATCGGTGGTCGCGATCGGCAGCTCGCCGTGACCGGTGGTGGCGCACACGGTGATCGGCTCGGTCGTCGCGAGCGCCGCGAGCGCGCCGCCGATCGACTGCTCGACCGCGAGGCTCTCGACGGTCGGCGCGTCGCCGGGGCCGCGCTCGATCCGGGCGATGGCGAGGAGATCGATCACGCGGCGGCGACCGTACGCATCGACGACGACCGCGCCGCCGGTCGCGAGATCGCCTGGTGCGAGGCCAGCGCTGCGTGCGATGCCAGCCAGGCCACCCGGAGCGTTCGCAGGATCGACGGTGATCACCTTGACGCTGGTCGCGGCCTCGGCCATCCGCGCCGCGACGCGCCCGACCTCGTCGTAGATCGGGTCGAGACCACCGAGGGTCGGCCGCACGATCGTCAGGGTCGCCGGACCAGGCAGCTCGGCGAGGAGCGCGAGCGTCTCGGGATCGAGCGAGTTGCGGCGCGACGCGCTGACGTCGAGCCGTATGGGGTGCCGGGCCGCGAGAATACCGGCGAGCACACCGATCGCCGCGAGCGCGAGCGTGCCGAGCGCGCGGGTGCGGACCTCGGCGCGACGGCGGCGGCCCGCGCACGCGAGCGCGACGGCGAGCGACAGACCGACCAGCGCGAGTGCCGTGGTGAACACCACTGGGGGGAGGCCGAGCTCGCCGCGCGCGAAGCCACCGACGGTCGAGCGCACGGAGACGAGATCGAGCGCCGCCGCGACGGTCGGATGGTCGAGCGCGAGATCGGGCCACAGCGCCGGCAGCTCGCCGACGAGGAAGATGCCGATCAACAGGGAGAAGCCGAGCGCACCAGCGCCGAGCGTCGACGCCATCGCGGCGCTCGCAGCGATCGCCCAGGCGAGCAGCGCCGCACCGATCGCGATCGCGCCCACGTAGCCAGTGACGATCGTCGCGAGGTCCCAGCCGCCATCATCGGCTCGAAACGCGGCGACGACGCCGAGGTACGCGAGCGTCGGGAGCCACAGGAGCGCGTAGACCGTGGTCGCGGCGAGCCACTTGCCGAGCACGGCGGCGCCCTCCCCGACCTGCGAGGTCAGGAGGAGCTCCCAGCCGCCGCTGCGCTTGTCATCGGCGATCGCGCGCATGCCCAGCAGCGTGAGCACGACGAGCTCGAGGACCCACGTGAGCAAGGTGCCCGAGAGCTGACCCTCGAGCAGCGCACCGAGCGGCGCGGGACGCCGCGGATCGGACAGCGCGCCGACGAGGCCCGCGAACGCGACCCCCTGGACGACCAGGAACACGCCACCGACCACATAGACGATCGGCGCGCGCAGCATCACGTGCAGCTCGCGACGCCACACCCAGTACGCGGCGCGCAGGCTCACGCGGTCGCCTTCTTCTCGTCCGCGGGCTCGTCGAGGAGTGCAACGACAGCAGCCTCGAGCTTCGTCGTCTGGGTCTGCGCGAGCAGCTCCGCCGGCGCTGCATCCGCGACCACTACGCCGGTGCGGAGCACGACGACGCGGTCTGCGAGCGACTCGAGATCGGCAACCGCGTGGCTCGAGACCAGCACCGCCCGCTTCTTCGCGGCAGCGATCAGGTGCTCGCACAGCTGACGGGTCTGGATCGGATCCATGCCGCTCGTCGGTTCATCGAGCACGAGGAGCGGAGGATCGCCGAGGAGTGCATCCGCCAGCCCGACGCGCTGGCGAAACCCCTTCGAGAGCGTTCCGATCGTACGGTCCGCCTCGGCTTCGATCGCGGCGGCGGCGAGGCACGTATCGACGGCGGTGCGCGCAGCGGCGGCGGACAGCCCCTTCTGGCGCGCCCGCAGCCGGAGGTGATCGCGGACCGTCAGCTCGATGGGGGCCGGTGCCTGCTCGGGGAGATAGCCGAGCTTGGCCTGCGCCGCGGCGCGGTCACGCGCGCGGTCGACGCGGAGGTTGTCGATCGAGACCACGCCCGCGTCGGCGTCGAGGAAGCCCGTCGCGATCCGCAGGAGCGTTGTCTTGCCCGCACCGTTGCGCCCGACGAGCAACACGGCCTCCCCCGCGGCGACCGAGAGCGAGACGCCGGCGAGCGCACGCCACGCGCCATAGGCCTTCTCGATGCCGCTCATCACGAGCATCGAGATCACTCGCCGTCGGTCGGTCGGTTCAACGGGAGGCGAATGATGAACGTCGTCCCGGTCGCGCCGGTCTCGCACCGGATCGTACCGTGGTGATCGTCCACGATCCGCTTCACGATCGCGAGGCCGAGACCTGTGCCGCCTTTGCGCCCCGTCGCGAACAACTCGAACATGCGCGCGTGGACGGCGGCCGGGATGCCGGGCCCGTTGTCCTTCACGCTGAACACGAGCTTGTCGCCGTCCTTGTCGATCACGACGCGGAGCACACCACCGTCGGGCATCGCCTCGACCGCGTTGCTGGTCAGGTTGTGGAAGACGCGCAGGAGCTTCTGCTCGTCGAAGAACGACACGCCGTCGAACCTGGCCTCCACGAGGAAGTCGATCCCGCGGCCCGCGATCGCGGTGCCGAGCTGCGTGGTCAGATCTTCCGCGAACTTGTTGAGATAGACCTTGCGGACGACGAGGTCGGTGTCTCCGCGCGCGAACGCCAGGACCTCGCGCGTCATGCCGGCCATCAGATCGAACTGGCGCTGGATCTGCTCGACGTAGGTCTCGCGCTGCTCGGCCTCGTCCGCCGCTGCCATCAGCTGCGCGTAGCCCGAGATGATCGTCATCGGGGTCTTGAGGTCGTGGAGGAGGCCCGCGAGCATCCGGCCGATCGAGGCAAGGCGGTCGCGATTGCTCGCCTCGCTGCGGCGACGAGCCATCCCGATTGCTCCGGCAGTCTGCGCTGCGATCAGCACGAGCAGCTTGAGATCGTCCTCGCCCCACGGACCATCGCCATCGCGCGCGGCGCGGCGCTGATCGATGATCTCGATGCCACCGATCACGTCGTCGCCGTCGACGAGCGGCGCGATCATCAGGTGCTGTGGGCTGACGCCGGCTTCCTTGGCCACCTCCGCCGCGTGGCGCGTGTCCTTGACCGGATCGTCAACGATGATCGGCGTGCGATGCGCGATCGACCAGCCGAGGAGGCCGGTTCCGTGCGGCAGCGTCCGTTCGATCAGCTTCGGAGCCGCAGGGCCTTGCACGGTGCGGAACCGCAGCGAGCCGTCGGGATCGACGAGCGCGATCGAGCCGGCGCCACCGCCGAGGACGGTGATCGCCTGCGCGAGGATGCGAGAGAGAAGGTCATCGAGATCGAGCGCTGCGGACAGCTCCTTCTCGACCTCGTAGAGCGCGTTGAGCTCGCGGGTCCTGCGCTCGAGATCGCGACGCGCACGCGACAGCTCCTGGTTCTGCGCGACGATCGAGTGATAGAGCCGCGCGTTCTCGATCGCGATCGCTGCCTGGGCCGCGAGCGCGAGCAGCAGCTCCTCGTCGGGTGTCGTGAACGGGCCGTCCTTCTTGTTGAGGATCTGCAGCACGCCGACGAGCCCGCCGAGTGCCCCAAGCATCGGCACGCTGAGGATCGACCGCGTGCGGTAGCCGCTCTTGAGATCGACGGCCGGGTAGAACCGCTGATCGGCGTAGGCATCGGGGATGTTGACGATCTCGCGCGTCTGCGCGACCCAGCCCGCGATGCCCTCGCCGACCGGCAGCCGGATCTCGACGCGCTCACCACCTTGCGAGACCTTGGACCACAGCGACTGGCCGTCCTCGGTGACGAGGAACAATGTGGCGCGGTCAGCCTCCATCAGCTCGGTGACCTTCGCCATGATCAGATTCAGCAGGGCGTCGAGATCACCTGACTCCGACAGCGCGCGGCTGACTTCCTGAACGAGGGCGACCTTCTTCTGCTCGCGGCGGAGGGCTTCCTCCAGCGTCGCCATCGCGGACGGACCGCCCGATGGTGCCGCTGATGGCGCCAACCCCGTACCGTCCGACATGTCGGCCATCCTACCGCAGCCCCTGGGCTGTCGAGCGTTTTCGCCGCCTGCAATGCTGCTAGGCTCGCCCCCTGATGCTTCGCCGCTCCACCGCCGCACTCTGCCTCCTCGCCGCGATTCTCCTGCTCGCCGGCTTCGACAAGACCTGGAAGGCGTTCCAGAAGAAGGACGCCAACCTCGAGGTCATGATGCCGGGGACCCCGAAGGAGGACTCCTCGACCGAGCAGACGGCCGCGGGCCCGATCAAATTGTGGCAGGCGTCCTTCATCGCCACGTCGAAGGCGTACTTCGTCAGCTACAGCGATCTGCCGAAGTCGACATGGAAAGGCGATCCCAAGGCGATGCTCGAGGGCGCTCGTGACGGCGCTGCCAAGCGCGTCCAGGGCAAGGTCGTCGCGGACCGCGAGCTCACGCTGGCCGGCAAGTTCCCCGGGCGCGAGTTCAAGGTCGTCGTCGGCGACAAGATGGAGCTGACGCAGCGCGTGTACCTGGTGAAGCACCGCCTCTACCAGGTCAACATGGGGTGCCTGGTCAAGGGCTGCACCGACGAGGAAGTTCAGGAGTACCTGAACTCGTTCAAGCTGATCAAAGCGCCGAAGTAGCGTCGCGCCCGCTACTCCATGCCGCGGCGCCGCAGGTCGTCCTCGTCGAGACCTTCGAGGTGGCCGATCTCGTGCAACAGCGTGTCGCGGATCTGCTCGGACAGCTCGCTCCGGGTCTTCACCGCGCGCGCGAGGTTCTTGCGATAGAGGACGATCGAGGGCGTCTCCTCGCCGGGTGGCGGCGGTAGCTGCACCGGGCGACCGACGGGACCGCGGTAGAGACCCAGGATCGTCGGCGGGAACGGCGGCTTGACCGCGGCGAGATCCTCCGACGCCGGCAGATCCGCGATCTCGATCTTGATCAGCTTCACGCGCGAGCGGCGCTCGGTTCCGAGCGTAGCGACGATCGCGTCGATCTCGGTCTGGAACTCCGCGGGCGTGATCAGGACGGGCGCCGACAGCTCACCGGGCGCGAGCTGCATCGCGCGCGCGAGCGCCGCATCCGCACCCGGCTGATCTCCGAGCTGCTCGAGGGTCAGCCCGAGCATCTGGTGCGTGTACGCATCGTCGGGCTGGATCGCGAGCGCACGCGTGAACGCCGTCCTGGCGTCGGCAAACCGTGAGAGATCGAACAGCGCGACGCCCTTCTCGTGCAGTGCATCGCCGCGACCGGGGGAGATCCGTAGCGCGGCGTCGACGCGCGCGAGCGCTTCGTCGCTGCGCCCGAGATCGTTGAGGGCCTGCCCCTCCAGCACCGCGAGGTCGGCAGCGAGCGGCGGATTGCGACGGCGGCGAGCGGCCGCACGCCGGCTCCCGCGCTGGGCGAGCTCGAGCCCGAGGCGGAGGGCGTCGCGACCGCGCTCCCCCTTGCCGTTGATATAGAAGTCTGCGACCGCGCGCTGCGTCTCCGGATCGTCGGGATCGAGCGCGATCGCGAGCGAGTACGCCATCTGCGCCTCGGCATCGCGGCCGAGCGCGGCGAGCGCAGCGCCGCGCAGGTGATGCGCCTCGACCGAGGTCGGCGTCAGATCCGCGGCGCGATCCGCACACGTCCATGCGGCGGCATACGCAGCGTGCTCGATCTGACGATTCGCCTCGTCGAGCAGCACCGCGACGCGCCCCTCGTCATCGATGGTGTCCGCGATCGAAGCAGGGCACTCGGTGACCGTCTCCTCGTGATGAGGGCGCACCGTCGCACCTTCGACCAGCCCTTTGCCCGGCTGGGTGGCGGTCGAGGCGGCGGCGGTGGGTCCGGCGGGCGGTGCGACCGGCGCAGGCGCGCGCTCGACCGGCGCGGCGGCCTTCTCGCCGCACGCCGCAAGCACAACCGCGACGAAGGCGTGGGCCGCGCGCATCCTCGAAGTCTACCGCTGCTGGCGCCGGAACGCGAAATGCCTCGAACACCATGAAGGTGCGGCCCTGCCCGCTCCCGGGGGGCTCCTGTAGGCTAGCCCCATGGCGACTGATGGAGACGTCTGGCACCTCGTGGAAGCACGCCGCGACGACGGGACACCTGCGATGTTCCGGATCCGGGATCTCGAGCCGCGCCTCGCTCAGCCGCGGATCTTTGTCGTCGAGATGCCGTACCCCGTGACCGAGCTGTCGCGGCTCCCCGACGCCGCTTCGTACCGGCGCGCCGCGCAGTTCGAGGAGCAGTGGATCGCGCCCGCATGCGCGACCCTGGGCTGGACGCTCGTCGCGATCAAGACCGAGGACGGCTCGTTCTTCCTCTACCTCTACGGCGCGGGCGATCCGCTGCCGATGATCGAGAAGCTGTCGCCGTTCGACGGCGCGCTCGGGTTCTTCGACGAGGAAGATCCGCAGTGGGACGAGTACGCCGCGCTCCGCGAGCTACTCGACGAGGCGAACGCGATGCCGCCCGAGACCCCCGAACCGGCGCCGCCGGTCGAACCCGCACTGTCGAGTGCAACGCGGAAGTCAGCTGCGAGCAAGCCGAAGGCGCCGGCCGCGAAGCAGCCGACGCCGGCCGCGAAGAAGCCGACGCCGGCCGCGAAGAAGCCGACGCCGGCCGCGAAGAAGCCGACGCCGGCCGCGAAGAAGCCGACGCCGGCCGCGAAGCAGCCGACGCCGGCCGCGAAGCAGCCGACGCCGGCCGCGAAGCAGCCGACGCCGGCCGCGAAGCAGCCGACGCCGGCCGCGAAGAAGCCGGCCGTCAAGAAGCAGCCGAAGAAGCCCGTCGCCAAGAAGCACCCGAACAAGCCCGTCGCCAAGAAGAAGCCGAGCAAGCGCTCGCGCTGATGCTCGCGTGGCTGTTCCCCGAGCCACGGCACGGCAAGCCCGTCCGGGACAAGCTCCGACGTGTGCGCCCGATCGACATCGCGCGCTGCGGCGACGACGACCGCCCGCGGATCACGGGCGTCGTCGAAGGTACGCTGCCGTTGATCTCTCCGATCACCCGTCGACCGTGTGTGTTCTGGGCGGTCTCGATCGACGAGGTCGGAGCGGGCGACTGGGTCGAGCGCGGTGTGGCCGATCAGGGCGTGCCGTTCTTCGTCCGCGATGGCTCGGGCCTCGCGCGCGTGGTTCCCGACCAGGCACGCTGTGACCTCGCGACGGTCAGCACGATGTTCGTCTCGACCGGGCCAGCCCTCCCTCCCGGGCCGCGCGAGCTGTACGAGGGGCTCGCGATCGTCCTCAACTATCCGAGGACCTCGAAGGTCCGGTTCAACGAGCGCATCGTGACGGTGGGCGAACGAATCACCGTGCTCGGGCAATGCCAGCTCGAGCCGATGCAAGACGCCTCGGCCGCCGATGCCGATGCCACCGGCTACCGCGGCGAGCTGCCGATGCGTCCCGTGTTCTCCAGCTCTCGGCGCAAGCCGCTGCTGATCGGGACGCCGTGACGGTATCCTCGTGGCGATGATCAACCGGCGGCAGTTCCTGGTCGGTGCGTCCACGACGAGCGTGCTCGGCTGTATCGGCGGTCCGGCGCTCCGCACCAAGCAACCCATGATCACGCATGGTGTGCAGGCCGGCGACGTGCAGTCGGATCGCGCGATCATCTGGGCGCGCTGCGACGAGCCGGCGCGAATCGTCGTCGAGTGGTCGACGTCGGCGAGCTTAACCGATGCGCGCAAGGTCGCGGGGAGCGTCGTCGGCCCGACGACCGATCACACGGGATGGGTCGAGCTGCGCGGGTTGCCAGCGGGACAGACGATCGCGTATCGCGTGAGATTCGAGCGCGAGGCAGCGCGCGGAGCATCGGCGTGGTCGACCGGTCGGTTCGCACTGCCACGCGCGGACAAGGCGCGCTTCGTGTGGACCGGCGATACGTGCGGCCAGGGGTTCGGGCGCAATCCCGAGTGGGGCGGCCTGCGCGGCTATGCGGCGATGCGCAAGGTGGAGCCGGACTTCTTCCTCCACTCCGGTGACCTGATCTACGCCGACAATCCGATCCTCGCCGAGCACACGCTGGCGGACGGTCGGATCTGGCGCAACATCACCAACGACCGCGTCGGTCGCGTCGCCGAAGAGCTCGACGATTTTCGCGCACGGTTCGCCTACAACTACGAGGACGAGCACGTGCGCGCCCTCGCCGCCGAGGTACCGATCGTCGCCGCGTGGGACGATCACGAGACGCACAACAACTGGTGGCACGGACAGCAGCTCGATGACGATCGCTACCGCGAGCGTGATGCGACGGTGCTCGCGGCACGGGCGCTCCGGGCGGTGCGCGAGTGGACGCCGATCGGTGGCCCGTCGATCCAGCGCGTGATCCACTACGGACCGCTGCTCGACGTGTTCGTCGTCGACCTCCGCGCGTTCCGCTCACCGAACGATGCGAATCGAGGCGAGACCGGCACGATGATGGGCGACGCGCAGGCGTCGTGGCTGGTCCATGCCCTCTCCCGCTCGACCGCGCGCTGGAAGATCGTCGCGTGCGATCAGCCGCTCGCGCTCGTGATCGGCGACGGCCCCGGTGATCAGCGGCAGGAGGGCTACGGCAACGGCGGCGGCCCGCCGCTCGGACGCGAGCGCGAGCTCGCCGGGGTGCTAGCGGCCCTCGCGCAGCGCGCCGTGCAGAACGTGGTGTGGCTCACCGCGGACGTTCACTACGCGGCGGCACATCACTTCGATCCCGCGCGCGCGACAGGCGCCGTATTCACTCCATTCTGGGAGTTCATCGCCGGGCCGATCCATGCCGGCACGTTCGGACCCAATCCGCTCGATCCGACGTTCGGCCCCGAGGTGAAGTTCCAGTGGGCGCCACCGCCGGGCACCGGCAACCTCGCGCCGTGGGACGGGCTGCAGTCATTCGGAACGGTCGACGTCTCCGCGGATGTGTTGCACGTCGCACTCGTCGGCATCGACGGCGCGAAGCGCTTCGAGATCGACCTCCCGCGAAGCTAGGGCTCCGTGTTCACACGATTCTCCGGTGCGCTCCACCCGTGCGTCGCTGGGTCCTGCCGCTGATCGTCCTGACGTTGCCGGGCTGCCGCTCGTTGCTCGGGATCGAGGAAGCCGCCACCTTCGACGCGCCGGACCTGAGCGACGCCGCGGTCGATGCCGCGGTCGATGCAGCGTTCGTCGCCGCGATCGATGTTCAGAACTGCTTCGGCTCGTTCGTTCAAACTCAGGTAGCGGCGGCGGCGGTGGTGGCGGTGGCGGCGCCGGCAAGATCTTCACGACGGATCCGACACCGCCGGCCGGCGGCGTTCGGTCACCGCCCCTGAGCTGAGATCAAGCGCCGTTCAGGAGCTGTGTCTCGCGCTCGTACTTGCAGTCCGCGATCGCCTTGAACAGGAGGTAGCCGCTCGGCTTGCCTTTCTTGATCTCGCAGCGCGCCACCGCGGATTTGCCCGACGCCGTGTTCCCGGCCTCGACGGCTTCGCACGCGTAGCTCTTCGTCAGCTTCGTCAGCAGCGCACCCTTGATCTTCGTGCACTTCGACGACATCGGCTTCATGTAGTCGAAGCCGAAGGTGTTCTTGAGCTCCGGGGCGGGCGACGGCGGCGGCTGCGGTGCGCGTTGCTCCGCGGACGCGGGGAGCCTCAGACAGGCGAGGATCGCGACAGACAGGATTCGCATGTACCTATCATATCGGTACCAATCAGGCTTCGGCCCAGTTCGCGGCGATCCCGATGTCGACCTCGAGTGGAACGCTGAGCTGGATCACGCTCTCCATCTCGACCTTCAGCACGGCACCGATCGTGTCGGCGTCCTTGGGCGGTGCCTCGAACACGAGCTCGTCGTGCACGGTGAGCAACATGCGCGCGGGGAGCTTGTCCTTCTTGATCCGGCGATCGGTCGCGAGCATCGCAAGCTTGATGATGTCGGCACCGGCGCCCTGCATCGGCGTGTTCTGCGCGACGCGCTCGGCGGCGTGACGCGCCTGGGGGCTCTTCGACATGAGGTTGGGGATCGGTCGCCAGCGACCTAGCAGCGTGCGCGCCCCGCCCTGCGCGCGGGCCAGCGTGACGATGTCCTCCATGAACTTGTGGATCGTCGGAAACCGCTGGAAGTAGCGACGCGAGTACTCGCCCGCCTGCTGCCGCGTGATCTCGAGCGTCCGCGCGAGCCCGAAATCCGACTGGCCATACGACAGACCGTAGTTGACGGCCTTCGCGATCCGCCGTTGCTCGGGGGTGACACTCTCGCGCGCCACATCGAAGACCTCGGCCGCCGTCTGGGTGTGGACATCGACCTTGTCCCGGAACGCGGCACCGAGCTTCGCGTCGCCGGAGAGATGCGCGAGGATCCGCAGCTCGATCTGCGAGTAGTCGGCGGCGATCAGCACCATCCCGGGGGCCGCGATGAAGCCCTTGCGGATTCGCTGGCCGAGCTCCGATCGAATCGGGATGTTCTGGAGGTTCGGATCCTGCGACGAGATGCGGCCGGTCTCGGCGACGACCTGATTGAACGACGTGTGCACGCGGCCGGTCCGTGCGGACACGAGCGGTGGGAGCGCATCGAGGTACGTGCCCTTGAGCTTGCTGATCTCGCGGTGCTCGAGGATCGGCGCGATGATCGGGTGCGCATCGACCAGCGACTCGAGCGTTTCGGCCTCGGTCGACCAGCCGAGCTTGGTGCGCCTCACGCCCTTGGTGTCGAGCCCGAGCTTGTCGAACAGGATCTCGCCGAGCTGCTTCGGCGAGCCGATGTTGAACTCGCCGTGCGGAGCCGCCGCGTCGAAGATCCTGCGCTCGAGATCGCCGAGCCGCGCCGTGATCTCGGCGCCGAGCTTGCGAAAGTGCGCGACGTCGATGTGGATCCCGATCTGCTCGATCTCGGCGAGCAGCTTCGCGACGGGCAGCTCGACATCG
>JANOPP010000374.1:0-2194 GCA_031421915.1 Myxococcales bacterium
CAGGCCGCGAAGATCGCGGCGGCCTGCGCGGACCTCGTCGAGCCGGGCGGCGTCCTGATCCTGGCGGCGGAGTGCCCCGACGGAACGGGCCCGCTGCCGGTCGTCAACGAGGCCGTGTTCCGGATCGGGATCCTTCCGCGACTCGCACCGGGAGTCACGATCCGGCTGGTCAGCGCGTTGTCGCCGAGCAAGGTCGCGTGCACTCTCGTCGAGTATGCAGAGTCGATCGAGGCGGTCCTCGCCGAGCGCGCTGGTCGCGTTCTGGTGATCCCACGCGCGAGTCAGCTCTTGCTTGAATCATCCTCATGACGCGCCTCGTCAAAGCAGTAACCGCTCTCGGTCTCGATCGAGAGCTAGCCGAAAAACTGAGTAAGTTCAACGATCTGTTCTCCAAGTGGAACGCGTCGATCAACCTCTCCGCAGCTCGCTCGCCCGCCGATGTCGACGACCACATCCTCGACAGCCTGCACCTGATCCCGCACCTGACCGATCTCGAGCGCGTGATCGACGTCGGCTCCGGCGGCGGGTTTCCGGTCGTGATCGCAGCGATCTGCCTGCCCGCGATCAACTTCACGGCGCTCGAGCCCGTCCACAAAAAGCATGCGTTTCTCCGGACCGCGGCGCGCGAGCTCTCGCTCGTCAACCTCGAGGCGTTTGCGGCCCGCGTCGAGGATCACGAGGTCCACGACTACGATGCCGCCACGTCGCGCGCGACGTTCGATCTCCCGAACTGGTTCACGGCCGGACTCGCGCTTGTACGGCCCGGCGGCCGCGTGTTCGGGTTCGAGGCGATCGAGCGTACCGACCTGCCGCCTGGCACCGAGCGTCACCCCTACGAGCTCGAGGGCAAGACCCGGTCGATCGTGGTCGTCCGCCGGCCGGCGGCGTGATGGCGAAACGTTCCACGGGGCCCGCGCCTTGGCGGCCCACGCCCGAGCAGCTCGCGAAGGCAGTGACCAAGAAGTTGCGCGACGTCATGGCCCCCAAGCTCGACGTGCTGTTCTGCGGGATCAACCCCGGCCTCTACTCCTCGGCCGTCGGCCACCACTTCGCACGTCCAGGCAATCGGTTCTGGCCGACTCTCCACGCGTCCGGGTTCACATCTCGCCTGTTCACCGGCTTTGACGACCGCGAACTGCTCGAGCTCGGCTACGGCATCACCAACGTCGTAGCGCGAACGACAGCCTCCGCGGACGAGCTGACCAACGAGGAGCTGATCGAGGGTGGCAAGCTCCTGCGCCGCAAGGTTCTCCGCTACCGGCCACGATTCCTGGCGATCGTCGGCTTCACCGCGTACCGGATCGCGTTTGGCAATCGCCAGGCGACGGGCGGCCGCCAGCCCGAGACGCTTGGCAAGACCACCGTCTGGGTCCTACCGAATCCGAGCGGGCTCAACGCCCATCATCAGCCGGTCGACCTGTCGAAGCTGTTCCGGGCGCTCTGGTTGGCTGCGCGCTAGCGCCAGCTCTGATTTCTTGGCTGCGAGGCGGAAAGAGCGAGCGCAAGTTCCTCTAGCGCTTCCTTGTTTCGACCGCGAAAGTCGCGCTTCAGGGTGACCATTCCCCGCCAGATCTTGAAGCTGTTTGCCTTCGCGCTCTGCAGCGGATAGGCCTCGAAATGCTCGACGATCCGGGGAAGCTCGTCATGCCGATTCACCCGGTAGTAGGCCGCTGTCTTCGTTGCGCCGCTATTCGACGTCGGAAACCGAGCTGCGACTCGATAGATACGACCAACTCCGAAGAACTGCTGAACGCGTTCTACGATCGGCCGGTCCACTCCAGTGAGCTTGATGGCGAACACCACGGCCATTTGGCGGCCGTTGCGATTGAAGGTGAAGGTTCCTTCCCCGTCAGTCAGCCCGGTTACCCACCACGGTTCGAGGACAGTTTCAGCTGAAAGCGTTTCCACGGGAACGGTTTCCCATGGAACGTGGGAACGAGGCAATCAGAGTTGAAGTGCATCGATGCCGACTGAGATCTTGCCGGTCCATCGGCGGCCGATCTCCTCCGCATTGCTCGCGGCCGCCGTTGGGTCGTCGTCGGGCAGCGCGTTGAGGACGACCGCGTGCACGGCCAGGCCGTCCTTCTCGATAGCTTCCACCGTCAGCAGCGTGTGGTTGATCGTTCCGAGTCCGGCCCGCGCGACCACGATCACCGGCAGCGCCAGGCGCTTCGCCAGACCGCCGATGTCCATG
>JANOPP010000375.1:0-20535 GCA_031421915.1 Myxococcales bacterium
GCACACATGACAGCGATGTCCGGAACCTCGGCGATCCCCGAGACCTGCGAACCGGCGTCGAAGCAGAATCCCTAGTGATTTCAGCCGGGTCGAAACGGCACGGCGGCTGCTTAAGAGATTCCCCATGCGCACCGTCATCATCGCCGCGATCCTGTTCAGCTCCTCCGTCGCTGCTGCCCAGGCTCCGGGCCAGACGCCGCTGTACACCGCGGACGAAGAGCTCACGGTCGCGCCTGCACTGCGCATGGAGAAGGTCAGCTACCGCAAGCAGGTGCTGATCGTCGACGGTCTCTCGGTCGCCGCGATCCTCTCGGGGCCGATCCTCGCGAGCGGCGGCAGTGAGGGCGGTGGTTCTGTCTCGATGCTCGGTGTCGCGGGCTACGTGGTCGGTGCGCCGATCGTTCACCTCGCGCATGGTCGCCTCGGTGCTGCGGCGGCGAGCTTCGGTCTGCGCACCGCGCTGCCGATCGCGGGCATGATGGCCGGCTTCAAGCTCGGGCCCAACGACCTCGCGTGCTCGGGCTCCTCGCCGTCCGAGAGTGGTGGCCATGGTGGCGGCGGTGACTGCAGCGGCTCGATCACGGGCGCGCTCGGTGGCCTGCTGCTCGGCACGGTCGCCGCGGTGGCGATCGATGCGAAGTACCTCACCAGCTACGAGCGCGTGCGCACCGTGCCGACCTGGTCGGCGAGCGTGCAGAACGTGAAGGGCGGCGGGATGACGTTCGGCGTCAACGGCTCGTTCTAGAGCGTCGCCGCAGCATCAACAGCGCGACGCCCGCGAGGATCACGGCGCCGGCGGCTCCCCCGATGACGGCAATCATCGGGATGCCGCCCGGCGATTTTGCCGTCTCGGGGTTCGCGAACGAGTACGCGAACCAGTAGCTGTCCCACTCGTTGGCGTCGCACTCGGTCTCGCAACGGATCATGTTGACGCCGCGGACGAGCCACTCTCCGCGGCGATCGATCGCGACCTTCACGCGGCCGTCCGCATCGGTCGTGTAGTCCGCGGAGTGAACGACCGCGACCGCGCCGGTGCCCTTCGAGAGTGCGACGACGTGATGGTTCGCGAGCGGCTGGTCGCGGAACGTCAGCCGGAACGTCACGGTGTCGCCGGGCGCGGCGAACACCGGGTGTTGCTCGGGGACGAGCTCGATCGTCTGACCCGCGTCGATCCCGAACGTGCCGTCGCGCGCGGTACCGACCTGGAACAGGGCCTTGAGGTTTCGGCGGTAGCGCTCGCGGCCCGGCTTCGCTGATTCGCCGCGCTTCGCGCGCTCCTCGATGATTCCCTTGTGCCCCTCGGCCTGGATGTACTTCTCGAACCGCGCTGCTTCGAGCTCGACCATCGCGGGTACGCGGTCGACGACGAGCAGGTGGCCACCGCCACCCTTCAGCGAGAAGTTGAAGGCGGGCATCGCTCCTTCGACCGCTGTTGGAACGAGGTCGGTCTTCTCCGTGCCGTGGAACAGATCGATGCGGGGCGTTCGCTGCGTCTCGAGCTGGCGATCCTCCTCCGATACGAGGTGCTCGCCGACCAGGAGGTGGACGCCTACATCCTGATCGCTCGGGACGACGAGCGTTGGCGTGGCGAGCCAGTAGTCATGGCCGATCGCGGGCGATGCGAGCGCAGCAACGACCAGCAAGATCACCGAGCGCCTCACGCGGTCAGGATCTCACAAGACTGTGCGCGGCGCTCCGAGCAGGAGGCGGTTCTTGGGCGTGATCTCCGCGGCGATCGTCTGCGTCACCACATCGTAGTCAGCAGCCACGAGGCGCTGCGCGCGCGCGACATCGACAACGAGCGGCGCGTCGAGCCAGCCATCGAGTGGTGATCGCGACGCGACCTGACAGCACGGGAGCACCGCGACCCGGGCGCGGGCGGCGATCGCGGCTCCGAGCACGTCATCGGTGAGCGCGCCGCATGCGTGGACCGAGACCACGACATCGTCAGGTCCGAGCGCGACCTCCGCGAGCGGCCGGGCCTCGAACGCGACGCGGCCGGCGAGGCGCGGCCACGTCCGGACCAGCTCGGCCGCCAGGAGCGCAGCGCTCTCGGGAATCCGGGTGTCGATCGCGAGCGCCGTCGGCGAGGTGTCATCGAGGAGCAGCATCAGGTGCGCGACGAGGCCGTGGCCGCATGCGAGATCGAAGACGCGGCCACCCCGGTAGCGCCGGCGTGTGCGGCGCGCCACCTCCCATGCCTCGTAGAGCTCCTTGCGGGGCAGGCACTCGGTACGGCACACCGCGCGGGCGATCCGATCGAAGAGCGACTCGCTCGGAAAGCGAGGCAGATCGCGCGGCGTCAGCCGGTTGCGACTCGCGTGCGAGAACATGCGCCGACTATCGCATCTCGCGGGACAAACCAGCCGAAGAGCCGGTCCTCCCGGAGATGCTCCGCGTCGTGGATCGGATCAGGGCGCGGTCAAGGTCGCGCCGAAAGCGACGGAGCACTGGCCATCCGCGGTCACGTATCCTGCACCGACGCCGCCATTGACGAAGGTCGGGGATGCGGAGCCGCCGTCGAGCACAACGTACTTGCCGACGAACGTGGTCCCGACTGGGCCGGGAGCGGTCTCGTCGGTGAAGCCGGCGAACAGTCCCGTATCGAACTCCGAGAGATCCAGGGACGCCGTCGCGAACCCGGCGACGATCGCGGCGCCCGAGATCGCGAGCCCACCATTCCCGATCGCGACCGCGCCTCCGGTCAAGCCGAGGTCCGCGGCAGTGATCGACGCGAACGCGGCTTCCTGACCGGCGAGCGAACCCTCGCAATAGACGTCGGCCCCGCTGGTCACGGTGAGCGTGTACACACCGTCGCTGAGGGTGCCGCCACCGGACCCGGTGCCTGGATCGACAAAATCGATCGAGCCGAAGTCGCCGGCAACCGAGGCGGAGATCGTGCCGCCCACGGTGGGAGAGCCCGCCGTGAACGTCACGCTGCCGGTGACCGCCGCTGCGAACACGCTCGGCCCGTCGGCTGAGGCGTCCCCACTCGCGAACAGCGCGACGCGTTGGTTGCCGTCGAGCGCCACCGTGGCGCCGATCGCGAAGTCACTCTGCGGGACGATCACGATCACCTGGTCGATCAAGGTCGACGCGTTCGGACCGGGTCGCTCGGCGTAACCGACCATTGCGAGGTACGACGCGGTCGGGTCGTCGAGCAGAAAGGTGAACGAGTCGAGCGTCGGCGCCGCGTATGGCTGACCGTCGACCGTCAACTGCAGCGCGCCGGTACCGCTACTCGTCGGCTCGCTCTCGGGCTCGGTGACGGGTGCGCTCGCGAAGCTCGCCGTGCCGGGTGCCGTGGGCCCGGTGATCATGAAGCTCGAGCCTGGCCCGAACAGCAGCTCCGCGACGGCGCTACCGCCAGGGACATTGTAGATGGGACGGATGCCGTGCTCAGGTGGAGTTGGCACCACCTGATCGGTGGGTCCGGCGTTGGTGGCGCAGGCGGCCGTGAGGGTGGCGAACAACAGTGTGGTGGTGAGAGTGCGCATGTGGATTCCTCGTTCCTTGCGCACGAGATGGCCGGGGCGCCGCGCTTTGATCATCGATCGGAAGATTCGATCGCGATCCGCGCTGACATGCGCTGCTCACTGAGAAGTGAGGGTCGCACCGAACGAGACGAAGCACGCTCCCATGGTGTCAGTCGTCTCGTAGAGCAGCGCCACCGCGGCCTGCATCGACGTCGGTGTGCTCGCGGTCGCGGAGTCGATTCCGAAGTAGCGAACGGTATGGAGCGTAGACAGCGGGCCTGATCCGAAGTCGCGCATCACACTCGTGTCCCAGATCGTCTGCGGAAATTCAGGGGGCAACGCTGCAGGGTTCGGCACGAGATCGATGCTCGCCTGACCGAACGCCGTCATGATCGGAGTGCCACTCAGGGTGATCACCGTCGCGTTCACCGGCGAGAGCGTGACCGTGCCGTCGACCAGGTTCGATGTAGCTCGCGTGATCCCCGAGAAGCTGGCCTCGTTGCCGGTCATCGTGCCGTCGCAGCTCACGTCGATCGGATCGAGGAACGTGAGCATGAACGTTCCGGGCGTGAACGGACCGATGCTCGCATCGACTGGGCCGTCGACACTGACCGCGGCATCAAGCGCCGTCCCGAGCCGCACATCGATGCCACACCCGCTCGCGACCGCGACCCCGACCGCGACCCCGACCGCGGCATGCCACGCACGCATCACCACGGTCACCATCGTCACTTCGTGCGGATCGATTGCCGGACGCGATGCGCGAGCGGACTGTCGCCGTGCGTTGCGAGGAATCGCTCTGCATGCGACCGCGCGAGCGCGAGATCGCCTGTCGCGACGAGCGCCTCGATCCGCGCCACCGTAGCTTCGGGTGCGAGCGTGCCGCCCGGAAACCGGCGATCGTATCGATCGAGTGCGAGCAACGCCGATGCTGGTTCGCCGCGACGCAGGGCCGCGACCGCAACGTCGAGAAGCGCGACCTCGTCGGCGAGCGAGCCCGCGGGTGCGGGCTTTGCGGTCGCGACTGCTGGCGGGGCGGCCGGGGCGACCGCCGCCGGGACCACCGCAACCGGCGCAGATGTCTGCGCCGGCGAGGATTCGACGGGCGCGCCGGTCGTCGCCGCCGCATCCGGTACAGGCGGCGACGTTGCGACGCTCGTCGCGTCGCGACGTGGCGCTGCAGGTGCTCGCGTCGCGATGACACTGGTAGCATCGCGCCGTGACGCTTCGTCGGTTGATGTCGTAGTTTGCGTCGGTGCGGCGATCGTCGGCGTCGCGACCTGCGTCGGCGAGCTGATCGTTGGCGTCGGCACCGCCCGCTCGCTCGCAGCCCGCACCCGCTCGACGCGGGCCGGTGAGGTCGCTGGGGGCGGCGGGGGCGACGTCTGGACCGCGACGCCGATGCCGACACCGGCGCCCGTCGTCAGCGCGAGCCCGATCAACAGCTTCGAGGCGATCGAGGCCGACGCCTTGACGGCGACCGCTGCGGGCGCGACGCCAGCGATCGCCGCGGCGCCACCTACCGTGGGAGCGGACGCAACCGCGGTGGTCGCGGCTCCCGCCTGACCGATCGCCGCCGGTGCGAGCATGCCGACGCCAATCGCCGCAGCGATCGCGCGACGGACATCACTGCGCGGTGCGTCGTCAGCGGCAGAGCGGAGAAGCGCGGCAGCGAAGCCGTCCTCGTCCTTGAGACGACGGGGACCGGTCATGCCTGCCCCCGGAGCCGCGTCGCGGCGGTCTGGAAGGCTTCGCGTGCGCGTCGCAACCGTGAGGCAACTGTGCCCGCGGCGAGATCGAGCGTGGTCGCGATCTCGGCCATCGTCATCTCCTCGAGCTCGTAGAGCACGAACACAGCGCGGAGATCGAGCTCGATGGTAGCGAGCACCTGATCGAGGACCGCGCGGGCGCGCTGCTTGTCGGCCAGCTCTTCAGGATTTGGCGAGGGATCCACGAGACCGTCGATCGCACCCTCGTCGTGGACTCCGCGGCGGGTGCTGGCACGCCGGGCCGTGGACGCGACCCGCAGCGCCGTCGAGAACAGGAACGACCGCTCGCGCCCGGGCTCGACGTCTTCGAGCCGGCGCGACAGCACCAAAAAGACCTCCTGCGTGGCGTCATCGACCGTGAGCTCGGGAACGCCGAGCCGGCGCAGGGACCGCCAAACGAAGTCGAACTGGGTGTCGAACAGCTCGCGGAGCCGACGCTCCGAGGTCCGTTCGTCCCGAACGAATTCGACTGGCTCTACCACGAGGGGGCGTACGGCTTCTTGCAAGCGATTTTCCGGCTGCGCGCTTGGTTGTCCCGCTCGCGCCCATTGTTCATGCAATGGCCCGAACCACCCGATTTGATCACGAAAAGTGGTCATAGGACTTCGACGATCAACGCCAGGCTGACGCCGCCCGTGATCACGGGTACTTGGTGGACGGTGGTCCCGGGCGCGATGAAGAAGCGGTCGCGGACCAGCGGGGCGGCGAGGCCACCCTCGAGCTCGAGGGTGAACCGGTTCACACGAAGGCCGACGAGGGCGGCGACGCTCGGGGCGACCCACGGGCGCGAGCCCCCCGCCGGGGACGCGACCTGGGTCCCGCGCGCCGTGAGAGCCCCCACCTCCACGCCGAACGACGGCGCCAGCTCGAACGGGCCGCGTGCGAAGACGATGGGCCGCAGCTCCACCCGACCCACGGTCCACCGGAACTCCGACGCTCCGACCGCGACCATCGTCGGCTGTTCTTGGGTGCGTGCGATCCCGAGTCGCAGCTGGCGCCCGCGCGTGCGCCCGATCCCGACGAACGCACGCATCCCGAACGTCGACTCGGGAACGACGCCGAGATGCCATCCGAGGCCGCTGCCGATCGCGAGCCAGTGCTCCGCCGGTACCAATGATGGCGTGGGTCGCGGAGGCGGCGGCGGCACCGGCGTGATCTCACGGCCCGCAGTCACCGCGAGTGATGCCACCACCACTAGCGCTGCGATCGTCTCCTCGCAGCTCGCTCCATCGACGGCGCGTACCGTGTCGCCTTCGGCGGTGCGGATCGTGAGCGCGCCATGCGTGATCCCGGTCGGATCCTGCGTGATCGCGATCTCGAACGACCGCGTTGCGGTGTCGACCCGGCGCACCGGT
Organism: Myxococcales bacterium; assembly: GCA_031421915.1. Taxonomy (GTDB): domain Bacteria; phylum Myxococcota_A; class Polyangia; order Haliangiales; family Haliangiaceae; genus JABFXX01. The sequence continues at coordinate 6,601 of JANOPP010000375.1, forward strand.
GCACGCTGCGCCAGCTCGGCAAAGAACGTTTCAGCGCTCCCGCATCCGGTTGGAGCCTCATATCGAACGTTGATCGCCTCCTCACGCAGCTGCGCCGCCACCGGGCCGAACCCGCCGACCACGATCGCGCTGACCACGAGCGGCGAGCGGGCGCGGCGCAACATGCGCGGCATGCAACCACAGGCTCGATCATGGCGCCACGTCAAACATCTGAGCCGGCCGATATGACAGGCGACACGCCCGCGAGCTCGATCGGCCCCACGCCCCAGTAGCGAGCAGGATCTCGAGCACGCCACGAGGCGGAGAGCTGCTTGCTGCCCTGAGCGGCGCGTATCCGGCAGTCACCGACGGGACGTAGCCGGCGGCGTGGTTTGACCTAGTTCTCGACCGTGACGTCCGCGCGGCGGTGACAGACTTCTTCGGCGACGCCACGAACGTCCACGCAGATCAGGTTCTCTCGCTCGGTGACGCGCATGAACCGCTCGTTCTTGCCGGTGTACTTGCCGGCCTTCTTGCCATCGGGCCAGAACACGGGGCCCGGCTTCGGGATCCAGGCGCGCTTCTTGACGGCGCGAGTCTCGAGCGGCGCAGCGACGGCCACGCGACGAACGGCCGCGGCATCGACGGCGACACGCACGCGACCGCAGGTCGCGCCGACATCCGCCACGTAGCCCGCGTCACCGCGATAGACGTGCTCGTTGCTGCGTGCCTCGGTCAGCGCGTACGCCATGCCGCCGAGCTTCGCCGCGACCTTGGTCGTCGTCTTCGCCGGCGCGACACCGCAGTATGGCAGCTCGCGCGAAGCATCGGCCGCGATCGCGGAGCTCGCCGACGTCCCGTCGTGCAGCGCGAGATCGACGAGATTGTCGAGAGCATCGGTCTTCTTCGCACCCGCGCGCTTCGCGGCACGCGCGTCGGCCACGCGGCGGGCTGCGGCGTTCGTGCGCTCGGCGTCGCGCTCGCGCTCGCCCTGCTTGCGTGCCATCCACTCGGTCTTCGTCATCGGCGCGCCATCGCACACGAGGCGCTCGCCGGGTGCAGGTGGGATCACCGCTGCCGCGTACGGCTTCGCGAGGCTGTACGACAGGCGCTCCGGCGGTGCCGCGGCGGTCTGATCGAGGATGGCATCGAACCAGGCGACCCCGGCGGGGGTGATCTTCACCGGCGCGCCGCGATCGATCGCGAACGAGGTGCCGTCGTCAAAGGTCTTCGTGATCTCTGCGGTGGTGCGCGGAACAAGCGACGTGCGCGGAACGAACACGCTCAGCTCGTAGTGCTGCGCGAACCCGTCGACACAGTCCGAGGCCGCAGCGGTCGCGACCTGCACGACCTTGCCGCGATCTTTGACGACGCGCATCGCGATCGGCTGCTGCGAATCGATCGACATCACCACGTTCTTCGCGGCCGCCTCGGTCGGAAACACGAGGCCGCTCACGAGCACTTGACCGCGCAGCTTCTCGCGCGCGAGGGCCGCGACCGTTCCGGGATCGACCGGGTAGGCCGGCGCGGAGCGGGCCTGTTGCTTCTCGTCGCTGTCGGTCGCGTACGTCGCGTTCGACTCGGTCATCTGCGGAGCAGGGGCGGGGGCGGAGGCGGCCTCGGTGGCCTCGGGCGAGGCGACCTGGGTGGGGACGCGCGTGCTCGCGGAGCAGGCAGCGAGCATCAACAGCGATGCGGACCTCATCTGCGGCGGAACCTACTACGGGACGCCGGAATCCAAGCTGACATTTTCATGCCGGTCCGGACGTTTGCCGCTACCCGGGGGTCGCACCGCAATCCCCGAAGACTCCGGGGGGTCTCGACGCGCGATTCGGCTCACTTCAGGGGCGCTAGATCCCTCCCAGCGGCGCAGAGCTTGATCGCTGCCCGGAGGTGTTCGAAGCGGGCGTGTCCTGTCTTGGCGAGGATCCGGCGGAGCGCTGCCTTGCGCGTATTCGGATTGATGTCCGCACGTTCTCCGCGCTCGGCCGCGCGAATTAGTGCGAACAGCACACTCGACTGCCGATTTGTCAGGTGATGCGCCGCAGAGAACGTGGCAACCGTTCGGTCCATGTCGATGACGTCGGGGACGCTCCACGCGTTCTTGATCGCGGCACGCTCGAGAAACAGCTGCACCGCACACAGCGTTTGCGGTTTGAAGAGGAACTCGGCGCGTAGGCGAAGGGCTCGTTCGGTGATCGTCGCGACGCCACTATGTCCGGTGAGCACGAGTGCCGGAACGTGCCGACCGAACCGTTCCTGCACATGCGCTACGAGGTCGAGACCGTCTCCGGAGTGGTCGCCGAGCTGCACATCGACGATCATCGCGGCAGGACAGGACCCGAGTCGCTCGAGCTTCGCGACCGCCTCCGCATACGTTGCCGTCTCGACGGGGATGTACATCCGCCGGGTGACGACACGAGCGATGCCCTTGCGGACGAACATATCGTCCTCCGCGATGAGCACCGGCTGCATGGCGGTATCGGGCACCGGGAAATCCTATCCGTGAACGCACCCCAAACGGGTGCGTTCACGAATCGAAGTGGAGCGCATCGCCTCACGAACCCGCGTTGACGCGACCGATACTCGTGGCGATACTCGCCGCCGTGGGGGAAGGTCGTAAGCCTTGGATCGGTGTGAGCGATTCACATCGTGGCTTGCTCGACCTCATCGCGCGCGTCGCACGCAGCAATGTCGAGCTACTGATCAGTGGCGAGACGGGAGTCGGGAAGGAGCAGTATGCGCGCCACGCCCACGCGCAGAGCCCGCGCCACGACAAACCGTTCGTGCCGGTCAACTGCGGATCGATCCCGGCGGACCTCTTCGAGAACGAGCTGTTCGGTCATGTCGGTGGTGCCTTCACAGGTGCACGTCCGAGGACCGTGGGACTCGTCGCGGCTGCCGAAGGAGGAACGCTCTTCCTCGACGAGGTCGACGCACTCGCACCCTCGAATCAGGTCAAGCTCCTGCGCCTGCTTCAGGAGAAGGAGTATCGCCCGCTCGGCGACGCGCGTGCTCACGGCGCGGATGTCCGGATCCTGTCGGCGACAAACCGCGACCTGGTGCGTGCCTCGCGCGCTGGTTCATTTCGCGATGACCTGCTGTTCCGCTTGCGGGTCGTTCCAGTAGCGATTCCGCCGCTGCGCGAGCGTGCAGATGACATCCTGCCGATCGTCGATGCGTTCGTGCCCTGGTACGCAACCGAATACGGTGTCGAGCCGATCACGCTGACCGAGCCATCGCGCGAGCGCCTTGCTGACTACTCGTGGCCTGGCAACGTTCGTGAGGTCGAGAACCTGGTGCGCAACCTGACCTGCGTGCATCCCGGACAGTCGATCGAACCCCATCAGCTGCCTCTGCTCGAGGAAGCGAGGCCCACGAACGGGAAGCTGAACGGTGCCTTCAATCGCTTGAAGTCGACGATTGTCGGTGACTTCGAGCGGAAGTACCTCGAGCAGGCATTGTCGGAGACCAACGGCAACATCGCCCAGGCGGCTCGCAACGCCGGCAAGCCGCGCCGTGCGTTCTTCGAGCTCATGCGCAAGCACGGCGTCAGCGCGCGGCGCTAGCTCCTCGACTCGCCGAGCTCCGGGCGCGTGTAGATATCGGTCCCCGCGAGCAGCGTGTCGATGGCTTCGCTGAAGTTCGCCCCGACGAACATCGAGTGTGGGATGCCCATCTCGGACATGCGCACGAGATAGATGGCCCACGGTCCACGGCCGATCTGGTCCTTGACGTCGGCGTAGAACACGGAGCCCCCGTTGTCGGTTCCGAGGATCAACATGCCGGGCAGTGCTTCCGCGAAGTGCGGCTCCGACGAGGTCCAGGTGAGCTCCTCGGCGTCGTACATCGAGAAGCTGGTCTTCGAGCTGAGCGACACGCCGTCCGACCAGCGGAGCAGCGCCCGTAGATCATCGGGCAAGCGCAGCTGGTTGGTCGACTCGATCTCGGCGATCGCGGACTCGGTCGCAGGACTCCCTCGGGATAGCTTGCCCGCAGGCATTTGTTCCAGACGCTCCACGACGGTCATCTCGTTACCTCACGCCGGCTTTGACGTTTCACGTGGTTCATTTCTGAGCTCGGGGCGCTCGTAGATGTCGGTCTCGTTGGCGAGCGTGCGGACCACTTCCGTGAAGGTCTCTCCAACGAGCATCGAGCTCGGAATGTCGAGGTCGGACATCCGCACCAGGTAGACGCGGTTCGCGCCACGACCGGTCAGATTGTTCGGATCGACGTAGAACACCGAGCCCTCACCGTCGGTGCCGAGGATCAACAATCCGGGGAGGCCGTCCTTGAAGTGCGGCTGCATCGAGTGCCACGCCAGCTCTGCGGTGGGGAGGATGGTCATGTTCGTCTTCGGTGAGCGCAGGCTGAAGCCGTCGGAGAAGCAAAGCGCGGCGCGAAGATCGTCCGGCACTTTGATCTTGTTGACCGTCTCGATCTCGTCGATCGCGGAGTCGGGTGCGCCTTCGACGCGCCGAAACGCCGTCGGTGGTAGTGCGTCGAGGAGCTCGATCAGATCGTTCACGGTGCTCCAGGTTTCCAGGTGCCGAAGAACTTCGCGAGACTGGCATCGATGTCTGCTGGGGTGTGGCCCTTGAGGACCATCGCGGTCTCGACGTTTCGGTAGATCTTGGAGAAGTAGTCGTCGGATTGCGCGAGCAGCGCCGTCGCCACTGTGTCCGGAACGTCCGCACGGATCATGTCCGCCTTCAGGTTGACGCGCTCATCTGCGTACGTGCGATTGGATCGTGTACTTGCACGCGCGCTGCCGTTCTGGGCGGCCGTGACGCGCTGATGTGGGCTACCCGCGTGAGAGTCCCGGAGCAAGATCGCGGGACATCCGTCACGACTGTACCCGTACGAGGGATGGTCGAGGCCAAGGTCCTTCGCCCACTTGTCCTGAATGCCGTGATGGGATTGGAAGAACCCACTGGTGCCTTGATTCTCGGTGAGCTCACCGTGCGTTGCAACGGTGTGTTCTTTGACGACTGTTCCTGTGTCCGTCGTGAACTCCCATGTGCCATCAGGTCGCTTCGCCGCAGTTCCCTTCTTCGCATTCGCGATGATCGAGCGGTCGTACAGTGCCGTGAGCTCGGCTGCGTTCTTCACCTTCTCGAGCTCGTCCACGGCCTTCGTGGTCTTCGGCGGCCGATTGCGGTGGAGATACTCGCGCAGACGGAAATCGTCGTCGGGGATGCCGTGCTTCGTCATCACGCCCTTGATGCGAGCGACATCGGCCGCACTCGGCGGTGGATCCGGAATGCACGGGCTCTTGCACAGCGTCAGCGCGCGACGGACCTCCGGGTCCATGTCCTGGTACGCCTTGCGGAGCTTCGGATCCTTCGCGAGCGCTGCCTGGGTATCTGGATCGAGGCGCGCGGCCCATGCGTCGAAGTCGGCGTGCGCATCGGGCGCATCGAAATGCGGTGGCATCGGGGAGCCGTCGGCCTGGACCTTCGGTGTCGTGTGCATGTCTCTGATCCCCCGTACGCCGCCGGCGACCGAGACCGCGATGAACGCCCCCGAGACGATCGCCCCGCCGAGAATCTCCGTGACCTGCATGCGGAACTCTTCGTGGAGGCGCTGCCGCTCCTCCTCGGTCGTCGCGAGGGAGAGCTTCGCGTGGTAGAGGATCCGCGCTTCCGCGATCTGCTCCTTTGCTTCGGCCGCGATCAGGACGCCCTGCGCGACGTCGAGCCCGGCCATCCCGACGAGGTAGAAGACCTTGCCGGCGACGCTGAAGCTGCGGAACGCCTGGGAGAGGGCGCCGAGTCCCATGAGCGTGGAGACGACGGTCAGGACGTCGAGCAGGAGCTCCTTGTCCCACGCGAACGTGCCCATCTGGATCCGGTGCTCGATGTTGAGCGCGACGCTCGCTAGGGTCGCGGCGCCGGCGACGACCATGAGCGGTACGGCGATGTAGACCTGACCGAACATCATCGCTCCCATCGCACCGACGAGTGCGATCGGCGCGAGGACCGTGCGCAGGGTCTTCTTCCAGTTCTGCTGCGGGATGGTCGCGGTGAAGGTGGTGCCCGAGTCAGCCTTCGAACCGATCTTCAAGTACACGTTGCCGTGCGGGTAGTCGTTGTTGAGCCTCCAGTGCTCCGCCATGTCGTAGATCGCACGTCGTTCCGCTTCGACCCAGGCCGCCGACTCGTAGGTCTTGGGTCGGGTGGACGAGCCCTCGTGGGTCGTCGGCACCTTTGGATCGAGCGTGGTGTCCTTCAGCACGACGCGGATCGTGTCGCCGCCATCGCGGAAGTTGTTGGCCATCACGGCGCGGATCTGGACGGCGTCGGGATACTCGTCGCTGACGAAGGCTCCGGCGATCAGGTAGAGGTCGGTCGATGGCAGCGTGATCGCCTGGAGGACCTTGTTGCGCTCCTCGAAGTAGTCGCGCGCCTTCGTGTACTCCGCGTCGGTGATCTTGCCGGCATCGCGATACGCCTTGAGTGCGCCGAGCTTGATCAGGTTGACCGTGATCTGTTGATCGAGCGAGTACGGCGTTGCTCCTGGCTTGCGCCAGTAGTTGCCGTCTGCGTCTCGCGTGAACATCGCCTCGTTTCCTTCGGCGTCGGTCTCGGAGACGGACTTCTGGATGAAGTCGGACTTGAACTCTTCGCGGTTGACGACCTCGATCGACTTGTCGAGGCTGATCGTCATCGCGTAGGCGGCGGTGCTGGAGCCGCCGACGTGCATTCGCACCGTCGCCGAGTGGTTTCCCTTCGTGCCGAGGTTGAAGAACGCCCGCCACTCGGACACCAGGTCCGGACGGATCGACGGCTGCGTCGCGCCCGTGCTGTAGCTGGACCAGCTGAACCGCAGGTAGCCTTGTGACAGGACGTGCTGCGCCCAGAACATGTGCGCCCGTGTCACGTAGTTCGTCATGTTCAGGTCGAGCAAGAGGGTCTGGTGCTCGAAGGCGGAGTACCTCTGGGCCATGAGCGACGGGTTGATCATCTGCACGAGCGGCACGGGGTGCAGCAGGTACTCGGAGCTGCGCGCCACGTACATGTTGAATTCGAACGGCCCGTCGTAGTCGTCGATCCTGCCCGGGTTCGCGGTCATCCACTCGCCGAGGTCGCGCGGCCCTGATTGTCGCCAGAACGCGTAGTCCGAGTACCTCCTCGCGAGCTCGTAGAACTTTGCTTCGAGCTGATCGCGGGTCAACCCCAATGGCTTGCCTGCGTTCTCCTCCGCCTCCTTCTCCATCCGTGCTTCGGCGACCCGGAGCTCTCCCATGCCACCGAACTGCACCGCCGGCTGCCAGGGCTTTCCGACGCACGACGTGCACGTTCCACACGCGCACTCCATCTGGAGCGCGGGCGTTGCCGCCGTATCGGTCGCTCGCCCGAGCAGCTCTGTCGCTGATCGCCCGGCGACCACGGCATCGGCGACAGCATCGGCATGCTGCTCGTAACGATCGCCGGGGCGTCCAACTCCGTCGTCGAGCATGACGCCCGCGCGCTGATGCACGACGTGGGCTGCCTCGTGCGCTGCGAGGCGGAGGTCGGGCTCGCTCCGAAACGCCACCCGATCACCGACGGTGTACGCCTCCGCACCGACCTGGCTCGCGACCTCGCTGGCGACTCCGCCGATGATGGCGCGAACGCCGCTGAGGTCGTGATCACCGAACGATGCCTGGATCCTGTCGAGGTGCGGCAGGGGAGCGCTCGCGTGCGCGACGGCCTCGCGAGCAATGCCGAGCAGCGACGTTCGATCGTCTGCGGCGAGCGCATTGCTCATCGGTTCCGGCGGCGGCGCGGTGCGAGCGGGCACGTCGGCGGGAGCCAGCACTCGTCGCGGTCTCGCGACGGCCGGTTTCGGTGCCTTGGTGAGCTCGGTACCCATGATCGATCAGCGAACGGGCAGGTAGGCCTGACCGCAGGTGCAGTGCACGGTGCATCGCGGCTCCTCACCCGGCGGCGGCGTCTCGAAGACGAGGTCGTGCGTCGCGGTGTAGACGAGGTCAAGGAAGTGAACATCGGCGAGGAACAGCTTCTCGATCGCTTCGGGCGAGGGCTCGATGAGCGCACCGATCTCGTCGCGGAGCTCGACGATCGCGACTGCGAGACGGAGCTCTGCCCGGAACCCGGGATGGTCGGCTCGCCAGTGATGACGCTCTCGCGGCTGCTCTAGACGAGGCGGGGCCCACGCCCGCCACGCCTCGATCTCGCGCGCGTGATCGACGTCGCCGATCGTGCCAGTCACGGCGTCACCAGGCACCGCGATGCCCGCGCGTGCGCCCGGTAGGATGAAATCGATGCGGGCAGCGAGCGGCGGTAACGCCGGACGGGGTGCGCGCTTGCGGGCCCTGACGGTTCGCTCCTCGTAGGGGCGAATCAATAGCGCCGGTGGCGGCTCCGGCTGCGCGAGTGCTGGCACCGCGATGTGGTCCCCGTCGGTGACGCGCCAAGGGGGGAGCCCGAGCGCTGCGCTGTAGAAGGCGAGATCGAGCTCCCTGTGCGAGCCACACGCAGGACAGATCGCGAGGACACGCCCGAGCTCGAGGAGCCACCGGTACAAGCGCTCGCGCGTAGCGAGGATCTCGCCGAGGGCCTCGGGCGAATCCATGATCGGAGCGGCGGTCTCCGCGAGCACGGGTACATCGTCGAGATCGACGAGCTGCACGAGCTCTCCCGTGACAAGGATGCGCTCGCGCGAAACCCGGTCCCTCTGTTCGAAGAGACCCTTCACGATGCTCTCGTAGGTCGGCGGGTGGAACGTGACGGCTCGGTCGGCGCCTCCGAGGCGGACGGTGAGCCGGCGCAGCTCCTCGAGCGTTGCGACGGCGGCGCTATCGACGTGAGGGTTCATGGCTTGAGCTCCTCGAGCTTGATCTTCTGGAGATGGTCCTTGTCTCGCTCCTCGTCATACAGCGCGAGCAAGGGCCGAGGGAGGTCGGCGTACGGGCTGGTGCCGATGATGGGGTTCACGGTCATGAAGAAGTGATTGGGCCACAGCTCCTGCGCTGCTTCATTCAGCGGCACATACAGATGCACCTCGACTTCTCCGTCACCATGCGGGTCGGGAACGTCCTGGGATCGTCGCAGATCTCCGATCAGCGCGTTCCTGCTCGCCGGCATGAACTGGTCGACGTACCGATACACGCCTTCCATGTAACCATTCGCTTGCACGCGAGCCAGCATCGGCATCGCGTTGAGGCGGTCGATGATCGTGCTCGACGTCGAGACAGGCAGGCCACGCGTGAGGATCGCCATGCGTTCCGGCGTGGTGATGGGCTGCACACCGGTCTCCCCGAGCCGGGTGGCGATGTCGGTGTTCTCCTCCTCCCGGACGTCGATCGAGCGTTGCTTTGCCTCGTCGAGGAACAGGAAGCCGCACGTGATCCGCGCGCTCATCTCGGTGGCCATCTCGTGGTGGATGTTGTCGACGCGCGCCATCTCGGGGCTCGTGCTGAACACCGGACCGCTCACCGTCGGCAGCGAGAGGGCATCGAGTCGGCTGACCGTCGTCTTCAGCATTAGCTCGGCGCTCTCGAGCTTGTAGAGCGCGTCGCGATAGCCGCTGTGTGACCCGACATAGGCCGGATACGCCTTGGCGAGATCGAACGAGTTCTCCGCCAGCTGGCGGGCGCTCAACCCGACGAAGGCCGGCACCGCTTCGCGCGCGGTCTTGTAGGCGACGACGGCGCGCTCGGCCCGGGTGATCGCGTCCTCGAACGGATCCCCCGTTGGCTCGACCGGTTCGGCCAAGAACAGCCGTTCATGAATGGTCGCGGCGCGGGCCTCGCGCTCGATCAGCGCTGCTTCGTACACCCCGTGCCCGGCGGTGCCGGGCGTCAGAAGGGGACTGATTCGCAGCCCGAGCGGGCTCGGATCGAGGCGATAGCGGGCGTTCGCCAGCATCTGGTCGAGCTCGCTCTCGGTCTTGGCGGCTGCCTTCCAGTCGACGCTGCCGCCGATCCGCCTCTCGAGCTCGTCGAGCTTCTTGTCGAGCTCGGTCCACTGCTTCATCGCGCGGATCTCGTCCACCGTATGGTAGTCGAGGCTCACGTTGCGCTCGATCGCCTCGAACGCATCGAGGGTCTGCGTACGCGACTGCGCACTGTGCTCGGTGTCTCCCTCGTGCTCCCGATGCTGCATCTCGAGGAACTGCTCGCGCATGGTGTCGAGCACGGGCAAGCCCGCAAATGCGGTCTTGGCCACGTAGTAGCCCATGTCGAATGACGAGAGCAGCGCTGCCTCCGTCTCGAGCACCTTGGAGCGGTAGTTGTCGATGTCGCTCTGGATCCGCTTGGTCGGGTCGCCGCCATCACGGGTGCGCAAGGCCGTCCGCTTGGACAGCTCGAGCAGGCCGATCAGCACCGTGTACTCCGACATTAGCGTCTGGATCCGCTTCCGCACGGCGACGACGTCGTCCGGCAGGAATTCTTCGTCGTCGCTGTCGAACAGCGAGGCGATCCCGGTCCATTCGAGGAACGGGTCGCCGAGGAACTGGATTGCAAAGCCCAGCACGACCAGGGCCTTGCTCTTCGACTGCATCATTCGCGTGCCGAGAATGCTGAGGCCCACGTTGACGCCGTTGCGGATGACCGAGTAGGCGATGGCGGTCGCTCGCTGCTTGCCGGTGGCGTAGTGCCGCGTCGCGGTCTCGAAGATGTCGATGACCCCGAGGATCGCGAACTCGGTGTTGCTGACGTCGATCTTCTTCAGCATCCGGACGCCCAGGGTGACGCCGTAGGCCGTGTGTGCCGTGCCGAGGATGTGCTCCGGGAGATCGACCGTCCCGTCGTTGGCGCCCTGCTGGAGCCCGATCTGCTTCTTGACGAGCGAGTAGATCATGATCGCGCCGAGCGGACGCGTCGTCTTGTCGGCCCAGTGGCGTAGACGGTCCGCGCCCGTCGGGGGAGGTTTCTCGAACCGGATGCGCTGGTCGATCGTGAACGCACCATCGGGCGTCGTCTGGGAGGTCGCGTCTCCCGCTGCCTGGGTCGGCTTCGTGACCTGCGCGAGCTCCTTGTCGACGCCGGCGAGCACGTCCTCGATCAGCTGCTTCGTGCCTTCCTGTGCCCTACCGGCATGTGTCGCGAGCAGCGGCCTGAGTAGCGTCAGCTGCTTGGCGAGCTCGGCCCGTGCATCGACGGAGTCCGAGCTCTCGAGCTGCAGGCGTGCCGCATCCGCGCGCAGGATCGCATCCACGATCGACTGCAACTCGGGAGTCACATTCGCCGGGCGCTTGAGGAGCGTGAGCGCCACGGGGTCGAACACGTGGGCCTTCGCCGCCGCTTCCTCCACGGCCGGCTTCACGCGCTCGTCGGCGAGCAATGCATCGATCGCGGCGCGCTTCGCGGCGGCTTCGGCGTCGTCGGGGGCAATGCCCGGAGCGGCGGCTCCCCGCTTGTCGGGGCGCAGCTTGCCCTCGTAGTACTCGAGGTAAGCAGTGCGCGCGTCGCGGATGCTCCTCGCGAGGCCCTCGAGACTCTTGATCGCGTCGCTGTGCGCGGAATAGACGGCGGCCTTGGTGCCCTTTCGCGTGGGTTTGGTGCGCTCCAGCGCGTCGATGTCGAAACTGAGCTTGCGAAGCGCCGCCTCGACGCGGCGGAGCGTTCCTTCGCTCGGGATCCCCGTCTTGTAAGGCTCCGCGGTGAGCCCCACGAGCGTCGATCCGTCACTGAGCAGCACCTCGAGGACATCGATCGCTCTGTCTGTTGCGACGAAGACCTCGATCCCCAGCTCGTTGAGCGTCCAGACCGTGAGTGGGTCGACCAGGGTCTTTGCCGGATCGGCGGGATCGACGTGTCCTGACACCAGCACGATGTCCGTCGTCACGCCGCCCGACGCATGCTGCACGCGCGTCAGGGTGTGCAGGCTCTCGATCAGAGTTCTGATCTCCGAGACCCCAGCGACGAATCCGCTCCGGGCGTGATGGCTCATGTCCCAGATCTGCAACTTCGCCGGCTTGCGGCCGAGCCGCTGCAGCTCGGCATTCAGGCGAGCGACATCCGCCTCGAGGACGTCCTGGATCGAGGCAATATCAGGAGCGCGCTTGTCGGGAGTCACGAACAGCCGTGCGGACGTGCCGAGGTCGATCACGAACGTCGCCTCGTTGGCGTCCGTGATGTTCTCCGCAGCACGCACCGTCGCCTCGGGGTCCCCGGCCCTGGCTTCGAGCTGCTTGCTGATCAGCTTGTCGAGATCGAACGCGATGCTCGGCCGCGCGGTCGTGATGCGCGGCCCCATCGGGGAGGATGCCTCGAGGAACCCTCGCTCGAGGAGAACCGGTGCGCCGGGCGTCCTGGGCAGGATCAAGTCACCGAGGATCGGAGAGGCGGTCACGTGGACCTCTCCATCCGGACCGACGAACGCCGTCTCGAGAATGATCGCCGACTTCTCGAGCTGCTCCTGGGCCAAGGTCTCGAGGTACCCGTGCCACCGGGCCTCGCGCGTGAAGGCATCCACCTGCACCTGTCCGCGTTCGGGTGCGGCCTCCCACGCGGCACGCCGGGGCTCTGCCTCTGCTGCGATCTCCCTGCGAATGCGATCAGCGCTCGCCTCGGCGACGTTCTTGAGGATCGTCAACATCCTCGGGTCTTGATGCTGGTACGCGTTGATGCGGATCTTTCCGATCGGACGCTCGCGCGCGATGTCGGGGAGCAGGCTGGCGTGGTCCTCGTGGACGTGGGAGAGCAGGATCTCTGCGATCGGCGCGTTGCCGATGTCCGAGTTGAGCTCCGCGAGGATCGCGGCGCTGAGCTCCGTGTGAGCGTGCGGCCCGACGCCCGCGTCGATCAGCGAGATCACGCCGTGCTCCGATCGAACGACCCGGAGGCTGCCGGAGCCGACCGCGTACGCCGTGTACGTGCGCGTGATGATGAAGTCGCCGCTGAGCGACAACGCCTCGAGCTCGGGAACCGGCGGAGCCTGGAGATGCGGCGGCGCGACGGAAGGATCGATCGGTCCGAAGGTCGGGGCGATCGTCGCCCGAAACGGTGGAAACCCGAACGGCCACGGCTGGCTGACCGGCTCCTCGGGCTCGCACGAGGTGGCCGCGTCCGCGACCGGTTCGCACACACCCCGCGCGGGATCGTGAAGAGTCTCGACGACCGAGCGCGGTACCGCATACAGGACGATCGCCGTCGAGCTCCGGATCGGCTCGTCGAACTCGATCCGGCGCTTCATCATCCCGTCGACGGCGCCGTCGTGACCGATCGAGGGGATGTCCAGAACGAGACCCATCGGGAAGCACACCGGCGGCGGCGGCGGGATCTGCGGCGCGATGGTCTGGTACGGGCTCGGCGGGGACCAGAACAACCCGGCGACTCCGTTGCTGCCGACCAGATCAGCGTACGGATCGACGAACGACGAGCCCGCGAGCGGCGGAAAGGTGGTCCGCCCCAGCTCGGGGAGGTCCGGCTTTACCTGCTTGTCTCCCTCGCCCACGTGAAGGACTCACGGCCTCATGTGGATGGAGTGAGGTCCGAGGTCGTGCTCGGTGAGGACGCGCGCTTCGCGCTGATACTGCCGCACCAGGCCGCGAACGACGTGGCGCATCGAGACCGCCGCCGCTTCGTGCGCGGCGACGAGTGCCGCCGTCTGCGCTGCACCGACGATGCCCGCGCCCGTCAGATCGAGTCGCGCCAGCATCGCCAGGTCGAGGTCGTGTGCGACAGGGACGGCGGGCGTGAAGACGCGCTGCCACATGCGCTTGCGTTCCTTCTCGGACGGTCGCGGGAAACCGATGACCGCGTGGAACCGGCGCATGAACGCCTGATCGATCTTGTCGCGGAGGTTCGTTGCGAGCACCACGACGCCGCTGTGCGTCTCGAGGCGCTGGAGCAAGTAGCTGACTTCGAGGTTCGCGTAGCGATCCGTACCGTGGCGGACCTCGCCGCGCGCGCCGAACAACGCCTCCGCCTCGTCGAAGAACAGCACCGCGTGGCTGTCGTGCGCCTCGTTGAACACGAGATCCAGGTTCTTCTCGGTCTCG
>JANOPP010000376.1:0-18928 GCA_031421915.1 Myxococcales bacterium
GGATCGAGAACGTCACGTCCTTGATCGCGGTGAACGCGCTCGAACCGGATCCGTAGGTCTTGGTGACCTTGTTGAACGCGACGACCGGCGGCTTGACCAGCGGCTTCGCGAGCTCGGCCATCAGCGGCTTGCCGCCGGAGATGCTGATCGGCTTTGCGTCGGCTGGATCAGCGGCGGCGCTGGTCTTCGCGGTGGCGGGGACGCCATCGGTGGCGGTCTTCGGGGCGGGCGCGGGTGCTGCGGCGGCGGGCGCTGCTGCTGCAGGCGCGGCGTCGGCGGACACCTTCGCGGTGGCAACGTCGGCAGCAGGACCGATGGGCGCCGCGGCGGCGGCCTTGGGCGTCGTCGATGCAGCCGCGAGAGACGCGGCGATCTTCGCGGCGCGCTCCGAGGTCTCGGTCTTGGGTCGCGCGGCGTCCTTGGCGGCATCCTTGGCCGCGGCCCTGGCCATGTTCTCCTCGGCGCGGCCGGCGGGCTCGTCCTGGTGCGACAGCGCGGACTCCTCGGCCTCGAACGCGGCGAGCGCGGCGGCCTCGGCGGCCGGGTCACGCGCGGGTGGCGTCTGCTTCACAGCCGCACCGCCGGCGGGACCCGTTCCGGTCCCGGGCGCACCCTTCGGGTTCTTCGGATCCTGCGCGCTCATAGATCCTTCCGCCACGCGAACACGCCGCGCTGGAGCGTCCGCAGGACGAGGTCGAGGGTGAACGCGATCAGGGCGACCACGAACAGCAGCAGATAGGTGTGCTCGAACAACCCTTGGCGCTCGCTGCCGAGGAACAGCGCGCCGATGCCGCGGGGCGCATTGATGATCTCGACCAGCATGATGTAGCCGAGCGCGAGACCGAGCTGAAACCGCAGGCTCGTGAGGATGTCGGGCAGGGCGAGGGGCAGCAGCACCTTGCGGATGATCTGGAACCGCGACGCGCCGAGCGTCTGCGCGGTCTCGACGTAGCGCTCGGGGACGATCGAGATCGCCTTGACCGTGTCGGAGAACACGAACGGAACGATCGCGATGAAGATGAACATCCACTTCTGCTTCTCGCCATCGGAGAACAGCATGAGCGTCAGCGGGATCAGCGCACCCATCGGCACCGAGCGCAGGAAGATCACGAGCGGGGCCATGGTCGCGCCGACACCACGGTGAGACGCCGCGACGACTCCAACCGAGATGCCGATCAGGGCCGCAAGACCGACACCCTTGAACACGCGCTCGAGCGTCGCGAGGATGCCATCGACCAGGTTGCGGTCCATCAACCGGCCGAACGAGCTGAACACCTCGCCGGGACTCGGCAGCTTGGACGGCGAGATGATGCGCTCGGTCGGCGCGCCACGCGTGACAAGCCACCAGACACCGAAGATCAGGACGATGAGGCCGATGCCGAGCGCCGCGCTGATATGCGTCGGCGGATCGGCGCGCAGCGTCCTCCACCACGGCGGAGCGGTGGGCAGGCGGTTCGGATCGTCCTCGGGATCGAGCTCCTTCGGCGCTTCCTTCGACGCCGTCCCGGACCCCTTCGCGGGCTCGGCCTTCTTCGCGTCCTTCGTGGCGTCCTTGGGCGCGTCTGGCTTCTTCGCGGGCAGCGGAAGCGCCTTGTCGAGCGGCGACTTCGCTTCGCCCTTGGGCTCGGCCTTCGCCGCGGGCTTCGGCTCGTCCTCCGCGAGGAGCGCCGCGAGCGCAGCGTCCTTCGCGGCCTTGTCCTCCGCCTTTGCCTTCGCTGCCTGGGCGGCGTCGGCTGCAGCTGTCGCCTTCGCGTCAGCCGCCTCGACCGGCTTGGTCGCGGCGGGCTGCGCCTGCGCGTCGCGTACCGGCGCGTCGCCGGCTTTGTCTTTCGGCTCGTCGGTCACTGGGCCTCTGCAGGCACCACTTTCACTTCGACGCGACGGTTCTTGGCGTGGTTATCCAGGTCCTTCGGATCGGCGGGACGCGACCATCCTGCTCCATCGACGGTGAACTGGTTCGGCTGCATCTTGAACTTGTTGACCAGCGCCTCCTTGACGGAGTTCGCGCGCCGCAGCGACAGCTCCTTCACGAGGCTCTCGTCTGCCGCACCCTTCATCGACGAATCGGTGTGGCCCGAGATCACGATGCGCGCTGCACCGAACTGACCTGCGAGCTTCGCGATCTCCTCGACCGTGTACTCGACGTTGCCGTCGTAGAACACCTCACCCGAGCCAGTCTTGGCCGGGACCTTCTTGTTGATGTCGTAGGAGTTCGGGAAGAAGTTGATCACGACGGTCTTCGTGAGGACGGCGCTCTCGACGTTGACGTCGCTGCCGCTCGCTGGCGTGAACTTGAACTCGTACTCGTTCTTGCTCTCGGCGTACTTCGGCTCGGCGCCGAGCTTCTTGATCACGGAGAAGTCCATGATCGTGTTGAACTCGACCTTGTTCTCGACGGCGCGGATCGCCTTGTAGAGGAGGAAGGCCGTGTTGTACGTGCGCTCGAAGTTCGTCGGGTTTGACGCGACCATGAAGAAGTCGCGGTTCTCGGCGTAGTTCGTCCAGTGCGCGTCGGCGAGCATGCTCGAGCCGGTGCCCGGCGGCAGGCTGTAGAACTCGTCCATCAGCTTGGAGACGCCGGCCTTGCTCTCGTCGCTCTTGGTGAGCTCGTCGGTCCCGTCGAGGATCCCACGGACGAGGCCCTCGATGATCTCCGGGTTGTCACGGCCGAAGTCGGCGCGGGCGAACCACACGTCGGCGATCAGCTTGTTCGCCGTCAGCGTCGACACGAGCATCTTGTTGCCCATGCCGGGCTTGGTCAGGTTGTAGATGTCCGGCGCCCACGACACGACGGCCGCGATGTCCTTGTTCTGATTGAACGCGGCCGCGGCCTGGAACGCGTCCTTCGTGAACTTCATCTTCACTTCGGACGGCTGCACGCCACCGTTGAGGAGGACGTTGAGCAGGAAGTAGTGCGACGGCGAGTTCTGCGCGAGGACCACGGTCTTGCCGCGGAGATCCGTCACACTCTTGATGTTCTCGCGCGCGACGATGCCGTCGCCGCCGTTGGACCAGTCGACCTGCTGATAGACGCGCGGCATCGTGCGCGGGTCGCGCTTGAGCCGCTCGATGATCAGCGGGAGCATGTCGACGGTCGCCCAGCCGATGTGCACGTCGCCGTTGGCGACCGTGTTGCCCATGCTGACGGGATCGTCGATCAGGACGAGCTCGAGCTGGAACTCGCCACCCTTGGCGTCCTTCCAGACCTTCTTCGGCTTGGGGCCCTGGTTCGCCCAGATGATCGGAGCCCAGCCAGCCCACACGTTGACGGCGAACCGGACGATGCGCGGCTTGCCGAGCGCCTTGTACTCCGCCGTTCCGGGAACGGCAGGGAGCGTGGTCGCAGGCTCGAACGTGTACTCGCTGACGGTCGTTGCCGGAGCGTTCGGATCCGGGTTCTCGGCGGTCGCGCCCGAGCCGTTCTTCTTGATGAGGTTCGGGTCGATGTACGCCGAGCCTGCCGTGCCCGAGCCACCGCCGCCGTCGGTCGACTTCTTCGCGTTGCAGCGATAGAAGGCGAGGCCGACAAGTCCCGCCACGACGGCGAGGACAGCGATGAAGAATGCCGGTTTGGGTTTTCCTGCTCCGTCAGCCATGTGCCTGCTCCCTGTGTCTAGCTAGTGCCCGAAACGAACGTTACTCGGTGACCTTCTGCGGCTCGCGCTCCCTGGTTTCCTCGGCGGGGCCGAGGTCCTTGGTCGTCGCAACGATCGGGGTCGTCTCCGGCGCGCGCATGCCGAGCTCGACCTCGAGATCCTTCAGAGCGTCGTCGGCCATCGAGGCCTCCATCTTCTCTTCGGCCTTGATCTGGTCGATGCCCTCGTTCGACAGATCGCTGGCGACGCGAGCCTTGCCGCGGTTGCCGTCGATCTTGCGCTGGATGACGTCCTCGAGCTGACCGAAGTCCGTCGTGACATCCATGTTGAAGCTCTGCGTGAGCTTCGCGACCTCGGCCTCGGCCTCGCTCATCTTGAGCTCGGAGTCGTACTTGTGGATCTTGTCCTTGACCTCGACCAGCTTCTTGTTCGCGTACTGGATCTTCTTGAGGTTGTTCGAGTAGGCAGCCTCGTGCATGGCGAGCTGCTGCTTGTTCTCCTCGAGCGTGGCCTTCGCCTTGGTCAGCTGCAGCGCGAAGCTGCCGGCGGTCTCGCGATCGCCTGACTTGAGGTAGGCCTTGGCCTGCGCACTCAGCTTGCTGACGGAGCTCTCGCCGTCCTTGACCTGTCGGCCAACGCGCTCGACGAGGCCACGATACTGCTCGAGGCCAACGCGGCCTTCCTTGAGCTGCTCGACCGCCTGGTCGTACTCGTACTGCATCTGGGCGATCGGATCGGCCTCCCAGAAATAGTTGGCGAGCTTGTTGAGCTGAGCCCTGATTGCACCAAAGAACTTTCCGAGAATCATCGAGGTCCTCCGCGGGGACCCAGAAGGTACGAAGGTCCCCGAGCTACCTCAAGCCAAGTGGGCAGGATCCTTCGCTCGGACGTCGATCAACACGGCTCCGAGACCATGCGGTGGTGATTGCGGGAGGTGATCGGTCGACGAGTCTCGCCGCGCCTTCGCCGCGCGGCTGGCCGGTCTCGACTTTCGCTACGACCTCGGCGACGGGCATCCGCTGCTCGGGCGCCGCATCCCCGATCTCGACGGGACTGACCGATGCGCTCACCCGGTGGTTCGGTCCGCCGGCGAGGGCGTGAGCTCGCGAATCTCGTCGGAGATCACAGCGAACTGGCATAGGTTCGCTCCGTGCGAACGACCGTAGCGCTGCTGGTGCTCATCTGCCTGTCCGAGACGGTGGCCTCCGCAGAGCGCCCGAAAGAACCACAGGTCGAGTTCCAGATCGGTTTCAACGTGCGGCAGTTCGCGGCGACGCCCGGCGAGATGACGGCGTTCCGGGGCCAGGCGTCCGAGCCCGCGATCGAGGCGGGAGTTGCCCGTACGTTCTCGCTGCGCTTCACACGGAGGTTTCGGCACGGCTTCTGGCTCGGAGGCGAAGCGGAGACCGGCGTGCTCGCGGAGCCCGGATCGAACCTCGCGGGTGCCTACGGTGTCGCCGGCGTGCGCGGAATGCTCGGCACGCGGGTCGCGCTCGCCGTCGAGCTGGCCGCGGGACCGCGCTGGGTTCGCTACGCGAGCGAGCTCGACGACGTCGCGAAGGTCATCGCCGAGCCGCGCGTGCGTGCCGAGGTCTGGGTGCATCCACAGTGGACGCTGGGCGGCGCGATCGGCTCGACGCTGGGTGGGGGCGATGTCTGGATGGCGGGCGTGTACGTCGGCGTGCACTCGCGGCGAGACGGCCGATAACCCGGTAAGGTCGCGCGCATGGTTCCGTGGAAGGTGCTCGAGACGGTCGCGACGAGTGATGGCGAGCTCCAGCTCCGCCAGCGGAACCCCAAAGAGTTCCTGATCACGATCGACGGCCGCGTCCTGATGACCAGCGCCGAGCGCTCGTCGGAAGAAGCGGTCGCGACGCTCGCCTGCAAGCACCTCGCTGCGCGGAAGTCGCCGCGCGTGCTGATCGGCGGGCTCGGCATGGCGTACACGGTGCGCGCCGCGCTCGACGTGCTCCCGAAGTCCGCGAAGGTTGTCGTCGCGGAGCTCACCCCGCAGGTCGACGCGTGGAACCGCGGCCCGCTCGCCGTGCTGACGCGCGGCGCGGTGCTCGATCCTCGCGTGCGGGTCGTCATCCAGGACGTCGCGCGCGTGATCGAGCAGGCGCCGGCTGGGCACTTCGACGCGATCGTCCTCGATCTCTACGAGGGACCGCACGCCGCACAGAAGCGCGAGAACGATCCGTTCTACGGCCGCGCTGCACTCGCACGCAGCGCCACCGCCCTCGCGCCCGAGGGGATCCTCGCGATCTGGTCCGAGGAGATCAACGCGGTGTTCAAGAAGCGGCTGATCGAGGCGGGCTTCGAGACCACCGTCCATCACCCCGGCGGCAGCCGCGCGTACGTCGTGTATCTCGGCCGCAAGGTGCCCGCGCCCTCTCGCGGGAAAGCGCCGGTGGGCGCGGCGAGGCGCCGATGAGCGAGCTCGGCACGGGGCTTCACGATCTCGGTCGCGGCTTCGACTTCGTCAAGCGGCACCCGTCGCTGTGGAAGTGGATCATTGCGCCGTCGATCGTCACGCTGCTCCTGCTCGTCGGTGCCGTGATCGGCATCCGATCGCTCACCGAGCCACTCGTCACGTGGGTGACCTCGCACCTGCCGTCGTTTCTCGAGACGGTCGCGGGCGTGATCCTGACGATCATCGTGGTGATCGGACTGTCGCTCGCGGCACTCCTGATCTTCGTGTCGGTCGCCGGGATGATCGCGGGGCCGTTCAACGAGCTCTTGTCGGAAGCCGTCGAGGAGCGGCTGACGGGCAAGAAGGCTCAGCCCTTCTCACTCGCGGCGTTTCTGCGCGGCGCGGTGCTCGGCCTGCTCCACAGCATCCGCAGGATCGCGACGGCGCTGATGGGCGTCGTGCTGCTGTTCGTGCTCGGGCTGGTCCCCGTGCTCGGCCAGATCGCGGCGTTCGTCGTCGGGCTGTGGCTCGCCGGCCGCAGCTCGGCCTACGACGCCTACGACGCGGTGCTGTCGCGGCGCGAGATGGCGTACGCCGACAAGCTCGCCTATCTCGAGCGCCACCGCAGCCGCACACTCGGCCTCGGGCTCGCGATCACCGGGATGCTGCTCGTCCCGTTCGTGAACTTCGTCGTGCTCGGGATGGGCGCTGTTGCTGCGACGCTCGCCGCCCACGACCTCGATGGCATGCGAACCAATCGAGCCGCGACGGGCGCTAGCCAACCCGGTTCTTGAGCTCTTCGACATCGCGCTCGACACGGCCGATGCGATCGTGGAGCTGGAGCTGATCATCCCGGCGCCCCTTCAGCAGGCGACCGACATCGTTGACCGCGCTCGCGACCGCCGTGATCTCCGTGGCCATCCTGAGGTCGAGTCCGGTGATCCGCTCGTTGGTCTGATCGATCCGTTGACCCAGGTCCTCGCGCAGGTGGTCGAGGCGAGAATTGGTCTGGTCGAGGCGGGAATTGGTCTGGTCGAGTCGGGAATTGGTCTGATCGAGGCGGTCCCTGATCTCGATCAGGACCTGCACGGTCACGTCGTCGTTCTTCATGGCAGCTCCAGTGTAGCGGTGTGATTCGTGGCCAACCACATCAGACTTCGTGCCATCGCAACCCGCTGAGATCTGGAGGCGACACCGTCCGTGTCCGGCTGTGCGTCGGACGTGCCGTCCACCGGGCGGACCGTCTGGAGGTCAGGGCACCGGTCACATCGTCACGAGCGTCTGCGCATCTCCGGCCACGACGGTGACCCGCTGGTCGTAGATCACCACGAGCGCCGCTCTCAGAATAGCGCCTGCGCTTCGATCCCGACGACGACACCGAAGTTGTCGACCGAGTGGTAGCGATGGCCGACGAGATCGATCGGCGCCGCGTGCAGTGGGTTGACCTCGCGCGTGCCGGGGTTGACGACGTCGTTCGTCGAGTCCTCGCACGCACCGCTCGTGTCACTGCAGCTCGGGAGATCGATGCCAGCGTCGGCGAAGCTGATCACGTGATCGGTCTTCCACGCGAGGTCGACGACGGCGGCGAATCGCACGTGCGAGCCGAGGGAGGTGCGCAGCGCGACGCGTCCCGCGGTCTCGAGATAGTTCTCGACGTTGGAGATGCCTGGATGGCTCGTCGCCTGGAGGCCGGTGTCCGTCGGGTCGCGATCGAGGATCAGCGGGCCCGTGCCGCGGCTGTCGCCCGCGTACGCGAACACTTCCCACATCTCGCTGTACTGGCGACCCTCGAAGTGGCCGACGATCCGGCCGCCGATGTCGAGCGAGATCTGGTTGCCGGTCTGCTTGTCGTCGAGCGCGTAGGTCTCGACGCCGAACGCGACGCCACCGGACTGCGACGCCTTGAAGTTCGTGGTGCCGAAGCCGGGGTCCTTGTAGAGGGAGCTCTCCTTGGCGGCGATCGGGGCCTGCCAGAACAGCTCGAACCAGCCCTCGGTCCACGAGAACCGCCGATCGATGCTGGTCCACAGCTTGAGCTCGTGGATGCCACGACCCACGCCAGTCTCCGAGCCCGGGTCGAGCGAATCGAACCGCTGAACGCGCCCGATCGCCAGCCGCATCTCTGCGCCGATCTTCCACGTCGGCTTGGTGTCATCGCGGCGCTGGTTCATCGGCGCGACATTGAGCCCGACATGGATCTGGTCGAGGCCGCTGCGCGTGATGCCGCGGAACACGAGGTCACCGGGTGGAGCGGTCGACGGATCGCGCGCGTCGAAGCCGCCGGCAGGGAGGAGGCCGCTGTCGAGCGTCATCGAGCCGGCGCGGTCGATGCCGGGCGCGAGCTCGAGCTCGCGAGCCTGCCCGATCACGATCGGTAGAGCGAGCGAGAGCCAGGTGTCCCGAAAGATGCCGACCTCGGCGCGCGGAGTCAGGACGTGGCGGTACTGGTGGAAGACGAGATCCTTGCTGCGCGGGACTCCACCGAGCGGATCCGCATCGGGAGCACCGACCCGCTCGCGCATGATCGTCGACGAGTCGAGCTGGTAGCCGTAGTCGAGCCGCAGGTGCAGGCTCATGGGGGCGCCCTCGACGCCCGCGCTCGGCACGAGCAGGTCCGGGTTCGCGAGCGCTGGGCGAGCCGGGGTCAATAGCCCGGCAACCGCGCCGACGATCGCTAGCGTTCGCAGCACCACCGGGTGAAACGGTAACACGCGTCACCCCTCCTTATCGCGAAGCCCGAGCTCCTTCATCTTCATCTGAAGGCTCTTGCGGCTGATCTTCAACAGTCGAGCGGCCTGCGTCACATTCCCGCCGGTCTCGTCGAGGGCCTTCACGATCAGCTCGCGTTCGACGCGTGACGTCTCGGCCCGGACGATGTCCTTGAGCGAGCCCGACGGCGCCCCCGCGATCTCGCCGGCCACCGCATCATCGTCCTCGAGATCATCGTCGAGAACCGGCGCCAGCGCACCGCTCGAGGTCGTGCGCGACGACAACGGCGCATCCGGCGCACTCGAGGTGAGCTGTAGATCGACGCGCTCGATCCGCTCGCCCTTGCAGAACAGGATGGTCCGCTCGAGAACGTTCTCGAGCTCGCGGATGTTCCCCGGCCAGTTATGGCCCTCGAGCGTCTGGACCGCGTCGTCCGCGATCCCCTGGATGTTCTTCTTCAGGCGCTCGTTGAACTTCTTGATGATGTGCTCGACGAGCAGCGGGATGTCGCCCTTGCGGACCCGCAGCGCCGGAATCTGCAGCGGCACGACGTTGAGGCGATAGTAGAGATCTTCGCGGAAGTTCCCGTTCTTGATCTCCTGCTCGAGGTCGCGGTTCGTCGCGGTGATCAGCCGGACGTCGACCTTCAGCGTCTTGATCCCACCGACGCGCTCGAACTCGCTCTCCTGGATCGCGCGCAGCAGCTTGACCTGCATCTCGACGGGGATCTCGCCGATCTCGTCGAGGAACAGGGTGCCGCCGTCCGCGAGCTCGAACCGACCGGGCTTGCTCGAGGTGGCGCCCGTGAACGCGCCCTTCTCGTAGCCGAACAGCTCGGACTCCATCAGCGTCTTGGGGATCGCGGCGCAGTTGATCTTGATGAAGGGCTCGCCCTTGCGGCTCGACTGCTCGTGCAGCGCCTTGGCGACGAGCTCCTTGCCGGTTCCGCTCTCGCCGGTGATCAGCACCGTCGACGGGGTGTCCGCGACCTTGTCGATGATCGAGAAGATCGAGTTCATCTCGGGGCTCGTGCCGACGAGGCCGTAGCGGCCTTTCGCCTCCGGATCGCCCGCCGGGTAGAGCTGGCCGCGCGGCGCCGTACGGTTCGCCGCCGCCTGACCGATCGCCTTGCCGATGATCGAGCGGATCGAATCCTGCTCGAACGGCTTCTCGATGTAATCGAACGCACCGGCCTTGATCGCCTCGACCGCCTGACCGACCGAGCCATATGCCGTGATCATGATGACCGGCAGGTGCGGGTGGTTCTTGTTGGCGGTGCGCAGGACCTCCATGCCGTCAGCCCCGGGCATCCGGAGATCCGTGATGACGACATCGACGTCACCGAGCCGCTCGATCGCCTCGAGCCCGGTGGCGGCCTGGACGACCTCGTGGCCATCGCGGCGGAGCAGGGCCACGAGAACGCGGCGCAAGTTCTGCTCGTCGTCTGCGACGAGGATCTTGGCCGGTTGCATCGCGGGCAGCCTACCTCATCCCGAGACGGCGGGCTTGGGCTCGGCCCCCACGTCGGTGTCCTCGGGTGGGATCGTCTCGATCGAGTCGACGCTGTCCGGGGTGGTCGCGACCGCGGCGGCGGCGTGCGTGAGGGGGGCGGGGGCGGGCGTCGCGTCCGCGCGCGCGCTCGGATGCGAGAGCGACTCGAGGCGTCCGGTCTCGGTGATGTCCTCGATCTTGTGCGCGGGGACGGGCTCGGCGGCCGGGAGGAACACGGAGAACGTCGAGCCCTGGCCGATCGTGGAGCGCACCTCGATCGTGCCGCCGTGCTCGTTGATGATGCGGTGGCTGATCGCCAGGCCGAGGCCGGTGCCCTTCTGCTTGGTCGTGTAGAACGGGATGAACAGCTTCTTGAGGCGATCGCGCGGGATGCCGTGGCCGGTGTCGCGGAACCGGACCTCGGCAAACTGGCCGTATCCGAGACGTGAGCGGCGGCGCCGGGTCGACAGGATCTCGAGCGTGCCGCCGTCGGGCATCGCCTGCATCGCGTTCTGTCCGAGGTTGAGGAACACCTGCATGAGCGATTCCGGATCGCCGGCGATCAGCGGGAGCTGCTCGTCGAGCCGGACGCGAAGCTCGACGTTCTTGATCTGCGGCTCCTGGCGGAGGAGCTGCTCGGTCTTGCGCACGACGTGGTTGAGATCGACCTTGTCGGCGCCCTCGCGACCGGGCCGCTCCGCACGCGCATAGTCGAGGAACCGGGTCACGACGTTGTTGAGGCGATTCGCTTCCTCGACGATGATCTCGAGGAACTCGCGACCCTCTGCCGAGGGCGCCTGCGCACGGGACGATCCGTCGGATGTCATCAGCAGCTGGGCGGCGCCCTTGATCGCGCCGAGCGGGTTACGGATCTCGTGCGCGAGGCCGGCGGCCATCTCGCCGAGGGCTGCGAGGCGATCGCGCTCCTTGACGCGCTCGTAGGCCTGGCTCGATTCGATCACGCGCGCGGCGCCGATCGCGAGCTGGCGGAATACGTCGATGTCGTCGGCGTCGAACGCGCTCGCGGTACGGTCGTCCTTGAGACAGAACAGGCCGAGGAGCCACGGACCCTGCTCGGTCTCGGCCGAGCCGAGCAGCGGGAACACGACATCGGCGCCGAGCTCGTCGAGCCGGCTCTTCAGGCCGATCAGCGGCGCACGCTTCGCCTCGGCATCGGTCGTGCCGCCGAGCTCGTCGATCTCGCGAATCAGCTGGTCGCGCTCGACGTAGCCGCCGCGGATCCGATCGAGCAGGGCGCGCTCGGCGTTCGCGTCGAGCCGATCGGGTGCGATGGTCCCGATCACGCCCGCGCGATCGAACCCCGCGCCGTCGGCGTCGAGCAGGTAGACCGCAGCCTCGGTCACACGCCGCGACTCCTCGAGTGCCGTCATGATCCGCTCGGTCATGTCCTGCACGTCGACGACGCCGGGTAGCTCGCGGCGTACCGCCTCGAGTCGTCCACGCAGCTCGGTGCGTTGCCGCAACAGCCAGCGGTTGATGCCGTTCTCGAGCCAGCTACGCACCGGCTCGAACAGGATCAGGATCACGAACGACGCGACGAGCGCGTTGAGGAGGTAGAGGCCCTTCTGGCCGTCGCCGATCCAGTAGAGCAGGAAGCCATAGACCGCCCACAGCACGACGACAAGTGTTCCGAGCACGGCCATCTTCCCGAGCAGCTCGTTGAGATCGATCAGCCGGTTACGAAACAGCGTCTGCGACAGGAAGTACAGGTAGAGGATGCCGAGGACGTTGCCGACCGCGGGCCACGCGACACCGAACCGCGGCAACACGTCGGTGAGGGTCAAGGTCGTTGCGACGAACCCACCGAGTGCGAGGTAACCGACGCGCGTGCGCTCGACGCGCTTCGTCGTCGCCCGGTACATCATCCACATGTCCCAGACGCAGCGGTACAGCCCGCCGAACACGTAGACGCCGAACGGGATCAAGAAGTAGGTCGACTCGTGGATCGGCGGCGCGATCGCCGAGTACACGAGGCACGCATACGACAGCAGCGTCCACGCGATCGTGACGCGCGGGCCACGCTTGGGGCCACCGATCGACGGTTGGGCGAGGAAGATCCGGAAGAACCGGATCGCGGTCACGGGGATCGTCGCGGCGGCCCACAGGGCGAGCCAGCGCATCACCGGGCTCTCGGTCGTGGCGTCGATGAACGTACAGAGGTGCCAGGCGGAGACGGTGAACGTGAACGCGGCATACGCCGTGTACATCCGGTCCTTGCGCGACCGCAGCAGCACCGACGCGCCGATCGCGAGGATCAGCAGCGCGGCGAGCAGCGCGGAGACCGCCTGGACATCCACGCCTCGGAGTCTACCCCGGAGATCGCTGCAACAAAGCGGCCTCGGCTGGTGTCAAACCTCCGTGGCCAGCCCTGCCGAGCTCGACACTCACGACCTGTCCCGGCCGCCAATGGCGAGGTCGACCGCTGGGTTCGCTGGGCGGTCACGGCCGCCTGCCTGGTCACCTTCCTGATCGCGGTGACGGTCCCGCGGGTCCTCCGCAATCATGGCGAGGGCGTCCTGTTCGATTCGTTCTGGTTCAAGAACGGCCTGGCCCTCGAGGTCATCGCGGTGGTCGGGTTCGCGTGGATCCCGGTCGGCCAGGTCTCGCGCTCCGTGCGCCTCGCGGTCGTGTTGCCGATCCTCCACCTCGGCTTGATGGTCGTGGCGTGGGTCGGCTGGGACATGCTCGCA
Organism: Myxococcales bacterium; assembly: GCA_031421915.1. Lineage (GTDB taxonomy): Bacteria > Myxococcota_A > Polyangia > Haliangiales > Haliangiaceae > JABFXX01. The sequence continues at coordinate 12,921 of JANOPP010000376.1, forward strand.
TCGCGGCTGAGCTCGGCCGTCGAGGTGACGCCGGTGCTTCATGCGATTCCGCTCGGGGTCGTGTTCGCGATCGTCGGAGGCTCGATCGCGATCGCAGGCTGGTGGATCGCGCGCTCGCGTCGCGGCGAGGCGATCCACGCGATCGTGATGATCGCGCTCGTCGACCTCCTGCTCGTGGGGCTCTGGTTGCCGATCGTGAGCTGGTTCGTCACCGACTTCGGGCCGTCGGACTACCAGTGGGCTGCTTCGCTCGATCGGTGGGAACGGATCCAGGCCGAGCTCGCCTCGCCGGCGCGGCTCGCCTCGATGGTGCTCCTCCCTCCGCTCGTCGTCGCGATCGCATACACGGCGGTCGCGATCCGGCGCCGCCATTGGTTGCCACGCATGAAGCTGCCGGTGCTCGTCGCGATCGCGGTGGTGTGGGTCGTGACGATCTACCTCCGCCGGGGGGCGACCGACCTCGCGGCGATCGTCTACTCGAACTTCGTGCCGTGGTTGCTCGCGGCCGGGGTCGCGACGATCGCTGCGATCTGCACGCTCTCGATCGCGACCTGGCTGGGTGGCCGCCTGCGCCGCTCGGGAACCTGGCGCCAGCACACCGGTCGGCTGGTCGGCGAGCGCGGCGAGCTGATCGCCGGCTTCGAGATCACGAGCTGGTTGCGCGGACCGCGGGCGATCTCGTCCGCGTGCGAGGTCGTCACCGACCGCGGCACGATTCCGGTTCCGGCGGGTGCGCGCCTGGTAGCGCCGCTACCGCTGTCGACCACACTGCTCCGCACCGGCGAGCGCGTCGCGGTGCTGCGGGCCGGCGACGAGGTCGGACTTGGTGGCTACGAGCAGCACGCGACCGGACAGCCGTTTCGCGACTCGGGCGCGCCGGTGCCGGGCGATGACGGCGTCCAGATCGGACCGACGGTCGGCGACGATGCCGGTCAGCTCGCACTCGCCGCGTGGCGCCCGTGCATCGCGTACCTCGTGATCATGGTGACCGTCGCGGTGCCTGCGCTGGTCACCGCGCTCCAGCCGATGTGAGCCGAAAAAGCAGACGGCCGGCGTGTAGCCGACCGTCCTCGACGACAACCGACCTGACGCTCAGCGCGTGGTCGCCGGGATCGTCTTCATCCAGCGCTGCATGACCTCCGGAACGGTCGTGCCCGTGTAGCACTCGATGATGCCGACGTTGCTCAGGATCTGACCCGCGCGCATCACGATGTCGATCCACTCGTCGTTCGACTTGAGGTTGGTAAGCTGGGTGTTCGTGCCCTTCAGCATGAAGTACCCATTCAGATCCCCACCGTGGTTCGCGAGGAACACCGGTTCGTAGCTCTCGAGGTTCCCCGTCGACTTGAGCTTCTCGAAGAAGCTCATGCTGTGCATGAACAGCTCGCCCGCCATCCCCTCACGACCCGGCACCGCACGATTCCAACCGAACATGATCGCATTGCTCTGAAGCATCGTCCCCTCCTTCAATATGGGTTGACCGTGGCTAACCTAGATCGCGATCTGCGACCCGATCCATCGGTAGTGACCGCAATTGTCGACGGTGATTCCGGAGTGGGGTAGCGTTCAGTAGTGCGCGAGCAGCTGGCGAAACTCCCTGCGGTTCACGTCCTCGCGGACCAAACGTCGGCGCATACCAACGCTCCGCGATGGGCGATTGTCGAAGCTGCGCGGCGCGCGATCGCATCGGCGCGGGCCGCGATTCTCTCCGGCGCCACCGTCGCTGCGATCGATCCGGCGGCCGTCGCAGCCGTCGCGACCGAGCTCGCGCGGCCCGTTCTGCGCCGCGTGATCAACGCGACGGGCGTCGTGCTCCACACCAACCTCGGGCGCGCTCCGCTCGCGGGCGCCGCGATCGCCGCGATGACCGAAGTCGCGCGCGGCTACTCGAACCTCGAGCTCGACCTGGCGTCGGGGGAGCGCGGCTCGCGTCACGATCACCTGCGCGCGCTGCTCCAGGAGCTGACTGGCGCCGAGGATGCGATCGTCGTCAACAACAACGCCGCGGCGACCGTGCTCGGACTCGCGGCGCTCGCGACGGACAAGGAGATCATCGTCTCGCGCGGGGAGCTCGTCGAGATCGGCGGATCGTTTCGCCTTCCCGAGATCCTGAAGCTGTCGCGCGGCGTCCTTGTCGAAGTCGGTACGACGAACAAGACGTACGCGCGCGACTACGAGTCGGCGATCGGTCCTTCGACCGGACTGCTCCTCAAGGTCCATCGCTCGAACTTCGCGATCGTCGGGTTCACCAGCGAGGTTGCTCCCGAGGCGCTGGTCGCGATCGGTCGCGCACGCGGGCTCGCGTCGATGATCGACCTCGGATCCGGAGCGATCGTCGACCGCGAGCTACAGCGCAGGTGGGGGCTCCCCGACGAGCCCACCGTCGCAGAGACCGTTGCGGCGGGTGCAGACCTCGTCACGTTCTCCGGCGACAAGCTGCTCGGTGGTCCACAGGCGGGGATCGCGGTTGGCACGCGCGCTGCGATCGAGGCAGCGCGCAGTCATCCGCTGATGCGCGCGTTCCGCCCCGACAAGCTCACGCTCGGTGCGCTCGCAGCGACGCTGGCGATCTATCGCGATGCCCGGCGCGATCCGTCCCTGCTCGACGGGATCCCCACGACGCGGATGCTCGGCGCGTCGACCGAAGCGCTGCGCGTCCATGCGAACCAGCTCGCTGCGGCGGTCGGCTCGATCGCCGGCCTGACCATCGAGGTCGAGCCGTGCACCTCGGCGGTCGGCGGTGGCGCGATGCCGACCGCGCAGCTCTCGTCGTGGGCGATCACGCTACGCGGGCACGGCGCCGACGAGCTCGATCGCGGGCTCCGGCGCAGTGGCGTCGTTGCGCGGATCGAGGACGGTCGCGTGTGGCTCGATGTCCGCACGATCGCCGCCGACGAGGTCGATGCGGTTGTGACCGCGGTGCGGAGCCTCGCCCGCTAGTCAGCCGGATCGCGTTCGAGCTAGCGCTTGACCCGATGTCGGGGTTCGCGCTTATGTGCCGGCATGACTCCCCGGGTGGTCGCCATCGGCGGCGGCAAAGGTGGCGTGGGCAAGAGCCTGGTCGCCGCCAACGTCGGGATCTTTCTCGCGACGCTCGGGAAGAAGGTCATCCTCGTCGACGGCGCCTTCGGAGCGGCGAACCTGCACATCTTCGCGGGCGTTCCGCGACCCGCGCGGTCGCTGTCCGAGGCACTCGCGGCCGGTGGTCCACCGCTCGTCGACCTCGCGGTGCCGACGCACGTCCCCGGAGTGAAGCTGATCGCGGGTGTCTACGACCCGCCGTGGATCGCCGAGCCGGGTCCCCAGTTCGTGCGTCAGATCTGCGAGCAGCTGCGCCAGCTGCCGGCCGACTGGGTCGTCGTCGACCTCGGACCAGGCCTCGCGTCGCCGACGCTCGAGTTGTTTCTCGAGGCCGACATCATGCTGCTCGCGGCGGTGCCCGATCCGACGTCGATCGAGCTGATGCACCGGTTCATCAAGGCCGCGTTCCTCAAGTCCCTCGACCGCAAGGGCCTCGGGCACCTCGCGCACCCGCGCAAGTCGCTCGGCGAGCTGCGCGAGCACGAGGGTGGGACGCCGAGCCCGCTCGAGATCTGGCTGAGCGCCGTTGCTGACGAGGCACCGGAGCTCGACGCGCTGCGTGCCGCGATCCTCGGCTTCGCGCCGCACCTCGTGATCAACTCGGCGCGTAGCAAGTCCGACATGGAGCTCGGTCGTGCCGTCGCGTCGGTCGCGCGCCGCCGGCTCGCCGTACCGATCCGCTACCTCGGTCACCTCGAGTACGACGAGGCCGTGTGGGCTTCGACGCGCCGTCGTCGCCCGCTGCTGATCGAGCACCCGGAGACCCGCGTGGCCAAGTGCTTCGAGCGCGTCGCCCGCGGCCTGATGGCCGTGCAGCCGCCGAAGCTCGACGGCGATGTTATTCCGTCGGACTCGCACTACGAGATGCTCGAGGTGCCACCGACCGCGAGCTTCGAAGACATCCGTCGCGCGAACCGCCGGATCCGCGACATCTACGGCACCGAGTCGATCGCGATCAGCGGCCTCTACGATCCGGCGAGTCTCGAGGCAGTCCATCGCCGGCTCGACCTCGCGTACACGACGCTGATGGACGCGGCGAAGCGCAAGGACTACGACCTCGAGCTGTTCCCCGACGGCGTGCCGATGCCGGTGAGCCATCGCGAATCCGCAGATGCGCCCGTGACGCGTCCGCCCGCGAAGGTCGACGATCCGGCGACGATCGCGACGCGTCCCCCGATGCCGGAGCTCTTGCCGGACACGGTGTTCTCCGGACCGCTGCTCCGCCAGATTCGCGAGGCGATCGGGATCGAGCTCCGCGAGATCGCGGAAAAGTCGAAGATCGGTATGGCGTATCTGGTCGCGCTGGAGGGCGAGGTGTTCGCCAAGCTCCCGGCAGCGGTTTATGTCCGTGGCTTCCTCGCGGAGTACGCCCGCGCGCTGGGCCTCGATCCAGAGCGCGTCAAGCAGAGTTACCTCGCCCGCTACCGGATGGCGCGCCCCTCGCCCGATGACGAGGAGGACGCCGCGCGGGATCGCCGGCCGTCAGACGGGCTTTCACGCCCCGCCAAGCCTTGACCGGGCTCGGGCCCGCCTCCTACGATCCCCCCATGGCCACGTTGATCGATAATCCCAAGCGCGCACGTCAATTGGCTCGCGCCATCGCCTCGGACTTGACGCTCTATCACGAGCCGAAAATCCTCGAAGGCATCGCCAACGACAACCTGTTCGACGCGATGGGCGACGAGATCAAAGAGGGCAGCGAGCTGTTCAAGAGCCGCGTTACCGAGGAGATCTTCGGTCAGCACATCTACGAGCGCGCGATCGTCGACGTGCTCGTGAAGTCCAAGGGTCACGTAAAGTCGAAGATCTGGTGATGGACGGCGACGACGATCTCGATGAGGTCGTCGTCCCCGAGACCAGCGCCCGGCACGACATCACCGTCGCTGCTGCGGACGCAGGCGGCCGCCTCGATGCGGTGATCGCCGCTCACGTCGAGGGGCTCTCGCGCGCCTCGGTGCAGCGCTTGATCGAGGATGGTCGCGTCAAGCTCGACGGCACCGTCGCGGTCAAGGCCGGCGTGCGGCTGCACCAGGACGACAAGATCGAGGTCGAGGTTCCGCCCGCGGAGCCGCTCGAGATCGTTGCCGAGAACATCCCGCTCGTCGTGCTGTTCGAAGACGCGGAGGTGATCGTGATCGACAAGCCCGCGGGTCTGGTCGTCCATCCTGCGCCAGGACACGCGAGCGGCACGCTGGTCAACGCGCTGCTGTTCCACTGCAAGGACCTGTCGGGCATCGGCGGCGTGCTGCGGCCCGGCATCGTCCATCGCCTCGACAAGGACACGACCGGGGTGATGATCGCGACGAAGTCCGATCGCGCGCATGCGTCGCTGACCGCGCAGTTCCAGGCGAAGAGCCGAGGTGATGCGGAAGGGAAAATCGAACGCGAGTATCTCGCGATCGCAGCGCCGCCACCGACGAGCGCGGGCGGCACCGTGCGCACGCTGTACGGGCGACATCCGATCCATCGGAAGAAGTTCTCGTCGAAGGTCTCGTCGGGAAAACACGCCGTCACGCACTGGCAGCGGGTCGAGTCGCTCGCCGGTGCGGCGCTACTTCGGCTCCGCCTCGAGACGGGACGCACGCATCAGATTCGCGTCCATGCGGCAGATCACGGCTGGCCGCTCGTTGGCGATCCCGTCTACGGGCACAAGCCGCCCGACGTGCGCATCGCCGCCGCGGCGGAAGCGCTGGGTCGGCAGGCTCTCCACGCGGCCGTGCTCGCGTTCGATCATCCGGTGACCGGAGCTCGGCTCTCGTTCGAGGCGCCGCTCCCTCCGGATCTGCAGCGGACGCTGGCTGCGCTGCGCTGATCCGAGCGCTGGCGCCCCGCGAGATTCTCCGACTCGACGGGGCACGCCACGTGCTTCTACGTACGGACATGCGCCACGTCTCGCTCTCGCTCCTGTTGATCGCTGCGGTTGCGGC
>JANOPP010000377.1:0-26174 GCA_031421915.1 Myxococcales bacterium
CTGCTCACGCTCGACGCCGAGCACGGGATCCGGATCACCGCGGCGATCCGCACGAACAACGTCTTCGCCTGTCAGTTCCACCCGGAGAAGAGCCAGGCGATGGGTTTGCGCCTGCTCGAGAGGTTCGTGACGTCGTGAAGCTGTTCCCCGCGATCGATCTGCTTGGCGGCAAGGCCGTCCGTCTCGAGGAAGGCGACCGCAACCGCGTCACCGTGTTCCATGACCAGCCCGTCGAGCTCGTGGCGACGCTCGCGCACGATGGAGCCGACCGGCTGCACGTCGTCGATCTCGATGGTGCGTTCGGCGAGCCCCGCCAGCTCGAGCTCGTACGCGCGATCGTCGCCGCGTCTCCGATCCCGGTCGAGGTCGGTGGCGGCATCCGCGATCGCGCGGCGGTCGACAGCGTGATCGCACTCGGCGCGGCGTTCGTCGTGCTCGGCACGGCAGCGGTGCGCGATCCCGCGCTCGTCGAGGAGGTCTGCCGCGCGTATCCCGGGCAGATCATCGTCGCGGTGGATGCACGCGAGGGCATCGTCGCCGTCGACGGCTGGACCACGAGCGGCGGCGTCACCGCGATCGAGCTCGGGCAGCGCGCCGCGGCGTGGGGCTGCGCCGCGTTGCTGTACACGGACATCGCGCGCGATGGCCTTCGCCACGGACCTAACGTCGCCGCGACCTCGGCGCTCGCGCACGCGGTGAGCTGCGAGGTGATTGCCTCGGGCGGCGTCGGCGAGCTCGACGATCTCGTGCGCCTCCGCGACGCGAACATCGCGGCGGTCGTCGTCGGGCGCGCGATCTACGACAAGCGGTTCACGGTCGCCGAGGCCGCGCGCGTCTGCCACGGACACCACTGATGCTCGCGCGGCGGATCATCCCGTGCCTCGACGTGAAGGACGGCCGCGTCGTCAAAGGGATCAACTTCCTCCAGCTGCGCGACGCCGGTGATCCCGTCGAGCAAGCGGCCGCCTACGATGCACAGGGCGCGGACGAGATCTGCTACCTCGATATCTCCGCCTCGCCCGAGGGCCGCTCGACGCTCGTCGACATCGTCGCGCGCACAGCCGATCAGGTGTTCACTCCGCTGACCGTCGGCGGCGGGGTGCGCTCGGTCGAGGACGCGGAGCGACTGCTCGACGCCGGCGCCGATAAGATCGCGATCAACACGGCCGCGATTCGCACGCCCGAGCTGGTCACGCAGATCGCGACGAGGTTCGGCAGCCAGGCCCTCGTGGTCGCCGTCGACGCGAAGCGACGGCCGACGGCGGGCTGGGACGTGTTCAGCCACGGCGGCCGCACGCCCGAGGGTCTCGACGTGCTCGCGTGGTGCATCCGCGTCGCCGAGCTCGGTGCGGGCGAGATCCTGCTGACGAGCATGGACCGCGATGGCACCGGCACGGGCTACGACACCGAGCTGCTGACCACGATCTCGACGGCCATCTCGATCCCCCTGATCGCGTCGGGCGGGGTCGGCGAGCTCGCACACCTCGCGCTCGGGCTCGAGGCCGGCGCAGACGCGGTGCTCGCCGCGTCGATCTTCCACTTCGGGCAGCACACGATCGCCGAGGCCAAGCAGTTTCTCGGCGCGCGCGGCCTCGCCGTCCGTCTCTGATCACGCTGGAGTAGAATCGAGTGGGGGATGGCGGAACCGTTCGAGACGCGACCTGACTCGATGCACCGGCACCGGCCCGGTGTGCTCGCGCTCGGGTGCCTCGCGAGCCTCGTGATGACCTCACGCGCGGCGGGACGATCACGCTGGAGTCGGACGTCTACCTGCCCCCCTCGGTGAGTGCCCGTCTGGGATCTTGACACGGCGATCCGCGACGACGAACGTACGACCGTGCCGACTCACGTGATCACGCCGCAGTACGACGAGCGCGGGCTGGTGCCGTGCGTCGTGCAGGATGCCGCCGCGGGGACCGTCCTGATGGTCGCGTGGATGAACGCCGAGGCGCTCCGCCTGACGCGCGAAACCGGCGTCGTTCACTTCTGGTCGCGGTCGCGGCAGGCGATGTGGAAGAAGGGTGAGACGTCGGGCAACACGCTCGCGCTCGTCGAGCTCCGGCTCGATTGCGACGGAGACACGGTGCTCGTGCGGGCGCGACCCGCAGGGCCCGCGTGTCACACCGGCGCGACGACGTGCTTCTTCACGAACGACGACGGCACCGAGGATGACGGTGTCCCAGCCGCCGAGGGCGCACAGATCATCGTGCGGCTCGCGCAGATCCTCGCCGCGCGGCGCGATGCGGCGACACCCGAGAAGAGCTACACGCGCTCGCTGCTCGACGCGGGCATGCCGAAGATCCTGGCGAAGATCGCCGAGGAGAGCGGCGAGCTGGCGGCCGAGCTGCCGGCGGGCGACGACGACAAGGTCGTGCACGAGACCGCGGATCTGCTGTTCCACGTCATGGTCGGGCTGACGGCGCGACGGATCCCGATCGAGCGGGTGTTCGCCGAGCTCGCGCGCCGGTTCGGCACGAGCGGTCACGTGGAGAAGGCGTCTCGGTGATCGATCTCCTCGCGCCGGGCGGCGGCCTTGCCCGCGCGATGCCAGACTACGAGGACCGGGCCGAGCAGCGCGCCATGTCGGAGGCGGTCGCGCGCGCGATCGCCGACGAGCGCCCGCTGATCGTCGAGGCCGGGACGGGAACGGGCAAGACGCTCGCGTACCTCGTACCGGCGCTGCAGAGCGGCAGACGGATCGTGGTGTCGACGGGGACGCGCACGCTCCAGGATCAGATCGCGCGGCACGATGTTCCGCTGCTGCGAACGATCCTGGCGAAGCCGTTCTCCGCTGTCGTGCTCAAGGGAGTCGGCAACTACGTGTGCAAGCGCAAGCTCGCCGAGGCGATGAGCCAGCCCGGCAAGCTCGATGTCTCGCTCGGCGCACTCGCGGACTGGTCGGAGAGCTCGGAGACCGGCGATCGCGCGGAGGTCGAGTGGCTCGCCGAAGGCGCTCCGCTGTGGACCGAGGTGACGACGACACCGGACGCACGCATCGGACCGCGGTGCCCGTACTTCGAGCGCTGCTTCATCACGCAGGCGCGACGGATGGCGGAGTCGGCGCAGCTGATCCTCGTCAACCACCACCTCTACTTCGCGGACCGCGCGCTGCGCGCGATGAATCCAGGCGCGAAGGTTCTGCCGGATCACGATGCGGTGATCTTCGACGAGGCACACCAGCTCGAGGATGTCGCGACCGAGTACTTCGGCTCGCGGATCTCGACAGCCAAGATCGCGGAGCTCGTGCGCGATGCGCACCTGTCACTCGCTCGAATGCCGCTGTGGACGGGGCGGGCGAGCGTCGATGTGATCCAGGCCGTCGAGCGAGCCGGCATCGCGCTGTTCTCGCAGCTACGCGCCGCGCTGATCGCGGCGGACCAGCACGACGCGGGACGCGTGCAGATGCCGCTCGGGATGTTCGAGCACCCCGAGCGCCAGACCGCGTGGTTCCGTCTCGACAACGCCCTGGAGGAGCTCGCGCGCAGCGCCGAGGCCGAGTCGGAGCCGCCGCCCGACGAGGAGGAGAGCTCCGATGCCGGCGCGCGCGCATCGCTGAGCGGGCTCGCCCGCCGCGCCCGCGAGGTCCGCGATGATCTCGCGACGATCGCGGAGCAGCGCCAGAAGAGCCACGTGTACTGGGGGGAAGCGCGCAGCAACGGGACGTTCCTCTCGGCATCTCCGATCGATGTCGGCGATCTCATGCGGCGCCACATCGTGACCGCGGGCCCGACGCCGGTGTTCACGTCCGCGACGCTGACCGCCGCTGGCGACTTCGCGTACACGCGCGCACGGCTCGGGCTCGACGACGCCGAGGAGCTGCTCGTCAGCTCTCCGTTCGACTACGCGAAGCAGGCGATGCTCTACGTGCCGCGCGACCTGCCTCCGGTCAATGACGGGTTCTCGGTGGCGGCCGCCGAACGCGTGACCGAGCTCCTCGCGATCACGACGGGCCGCGCGTTCCTGCTGTTCACGAGTCACCGCGCGCTGCGCGAGGCGACGACCCGGCTCGCGAACCTGCCATTTCCGCGACTCGTCCAGGGCGAGGCTCCCCGAGCCACGTTGATCGACCGGTTCCGCACGACGCCGAACGCGGTCCTCCTCGGGACGAGCTCGTTCTGGGAGGGCGTCGATGTCCCCGGCGATGCGCTCAGCCTCGTCGTGATCGATCGGCTGCCGTTCGCGCCGCACACGGACCCCCTCGTCGCCGCGCGGATGCAAGCCCGCGCCGAGGTCGGCGATGACCCGTTCGCTGCGATCCAGCTCCCGGCCGCTGCGATCGCGCTCAAGCAGGGCTTCGGTCGCTTGATCCGGCGCCGCGACGACCGCGGGATCGTGGCGATCCTCGACGGGAGAATCGTGACGCGCGGCTACGGCAAGGTCTTCCTCGAGACGTTGCCGACCGGGCTGCCGCGCAGCTCGTCGATCGAGCAAGTGCGTCGATGGTGGGCGGCGTGCAGTACCTGATCGTCGCCTGCGCGTACTTCGTCGGGTCGATCCCGTTCGGAGTCCTGATCGCACGCGGTCTCGGCGTCGACATCCAGTCCAAGGGCAGCGGCAACATCGGCGCGACGAACGTGACGCGTGTCCTCGGCCCGATCCCCGGTGCGGTCGTGCTCGTGCTCGACGCAGCGAAGGGCGCACTGCCGACGTGGTTCGCGCTGACGAACGTCGCCGATCCGTGGCTCGTGATCGCGACGGGAGCGGCCGCGATCCTCGGTCACTGCTTCTCACCGTTCCTCGAGTTCAAGGGTGGCAAGGGCGTCGCGACGGCGCTCGGCGTGTTCCTCGTGCTGTGCCCCGACGTCGTCGCGATCTCTGTCCTCGTATTCGTCGCGATCTACAAGCTGACGAAAGTGCCGGCGCTCGGTTCGCTCGCCGCGGTCACCGCGATCGCGACGATGCTGCTCTGGCGCGGCGACACGTACTCGGCGGCACTCGCGATCGGCACGCTGGTGCTCCTCGTCTACACGCACCGCACGAACCTCGCGAAGCTCCCGAGGCGTTGATCATTCGCTGCTCACCACGTCGACGAGAGGTGCTCGATCGGCTGATCGCGCACACGGTCGAGGAGCGCGGCGACCGGCCCGTGACCGGGAAGCTCGGCAGCGGGGAGGAGGTCGGCGAGCGGCGCGAGCGCGAACCGCCGCTGGTGCAGCCGCGGATGGGGGACCTCGAGCCCCTCGTCGCGGATCACGCGCGCCCCCCACAGCAGGATGTCGAGGTCGATCGGGCGCGGCCCCCAGCGCTCCTCGCTCGCGCGATCGCGGCCGAGCAGCCGTTCGATCTCGAGCAGCGTCGCGAGCAGCTCGCGCGGGAGGACGTCGGGCAGGTGCGCGCGCAGCGCGGTGTTGAGGAACGCGGCCTGCATCGGGCCGAGCGGCGCGGTGCGGTAGAGCGGCGCGGAGGTGACATCACCGAGGGCTTCGATCGCCTCGCGAGCGAGGCGAAACCTGTCGACGATCTCGGTCTGCGTTCCGACGTTGCCGCCGAGACCGATGACGATCGCTTCGCGGATCACGGGCGCGCGATCACCGGATTGCGCAGCGTGCCGATGCCCTCGATCTCGACCTCGACGACATCCCCGATCTCGAGGTTACCGACGCCGGACGGCGTGCCGGTGGAGATCACGTCACCGGCCTCGAGCGTCATGTGCGCGCTGACGAACGCGATCAGCGCAGGCACGTCGAAGATCATGTCGGAGGTCGACGAGTCCTGGCGGGTCTTACCGTTGACTCGCGTGACGATTCTCAGCGCCGATGGATCGAGGCCCGCAACGATCTTGGGGCCGAGCGGGCAGAACGTGTCGAAGCCCTTGGCCCGCGTCCACTGCGTGTCCTTCTTTTGCAGATCGCGAACGGTGACGTCGTTGATGCAGGTGAATCCGAGCACGAAATCGAGCGCGCGCTCCCGCGTGACCCGTCGGGCACGCTGGCCGATCACCACCCCGAGCTCGCCCTCGTAGTGGACCTGGTCGTAGCCGGAGGGCCGTTCGATAGGGAATCCCTCGGGGAGGAGGGCCGATCGGGGCTTGAGGAACATGAGCGGCTCCTCGGGTATCCCCTTACCCATTTCGACGGCGTGGGCACGATAATTGACCCCGATACCGATGATCTTGCTCGGAACGAGGTCGATCTGCTCGACGGAACCATGGCGCTCGACGGGTACCAGCATGATGGGGTGAAAGGTAGGACACCTCTGGAGAGCTGTCATTGATCAGTGCGGTTGGGCCCCGTACAATTTACGTGATGGGCCGGGCTCCTAACTCTGGAGCGCCACAGCGCGTATCTGCGCACGTGGTGCCGAAGGCCACAGCCTCGTCCCCATTTTCGGTTGCTGCTGGAACCGGAGATGACGAGGAAGAGAAGACGACGATCGAGTCCGGCTGGGAAGAAGAGCCGAGCACGACCGTCGAACAGGGCGACGTCGCGGAGCGGATCCGTGCCCTCGGCGTGGAGCGGCGCAACGGCACGAACGTCACGTCGACCAATGCGGGGTTGTTGGACGAGCTGACCGTCGACGATCAGCACGCGAACGCGGCGCTCTCGATGATCACGCCGCCGATGTTGCAGGCGCGGCTCCTTGTCACCGGCGGCAACGACACGGGGCAGGAGGTCGCGGTTCAGGTCGGCAAGACGTACACGATCGGTCGCGCCGTCGACAACGACATCGTGCTCACGGACATCGCGGTGTCGCGCAAGCACTTCGATCTGCGCCACGAAGTCGGCGCGTGGGTGCTCGTCGACCGCGGCTCGGGCAACGGCACGCTGGTCAACGGCAACCTGGAGGACCACCCGTTCATGCTCGCGAACGGGGACGCGATCGAGATCGGCAACACGACGTTCCGGTTCGAGCTGCCCAACGGCCCCCCCCGTGCGCAATCGAGCTTCGACATCTCGCTGGACGAGCCCGTCGACGAGCGGCCGGCGAATCAACAGCACCAGGACGACGACGAGGAAGAGGAAGAGCCGTCGACGGTCGCCGGCAAGCCAATTCGCGACGAGCTGGCGACGCCCTCGCACATCCCCGAGAGGCACCGACCGCCGCCGGCGATGCCGATGCCGCAGGCCGCAGCGCCCCGCGCGAAGACGATGCCCCCACCGGCGCCGATGCGGCCGCGCTCACCCTCGATGCAGGGCGCGCCGATGTATCAGCAGCAGCAGCAGCCGATGGCGCCACCACCGATGCAGATGCCTCAGCCGATGCCGGCGTCGACGTTGCCGATGCTGCAGCAGCCGATGAATCGCGGCGTGCAGGCACCGACGATGCTCGGCGATCAGATGGGCATCCCGCTGCCCAACATGATGCCGACGACGATCCCGGGCCAGGGCCCGATGGGGCAGCCGCAGCAGCAGATGTACAACCCGTACGGCCAGCCGCAACAGCCGCCGCAGAACATGGCGCAGATGCTGGTCATTAACGGCGTGCCGCCGGGACGCGACGCGACGTCGACCGCGCTCGTGCCACCGACGCCGTACGGCGGGATGCCGATGGTCGTCCCGCAGCAGCCCTACAACGCGCCGCTGATCCCGCGAAGGACGAAGCTGCTCCTCGCGGGTGCAGGGCTGACGTTGTTCGCCGCGATCGCAACCGTCGCGATCATCAAGGGCTCGGGCGGCGGCAGCCCCGGCAAGTCCGATCCCGACAAGAGCTCGACGACGAAGAAGGACGATCCGAAGCAGGACGTGCCGAAGACGGACACCAAGGGCGTCACGCCACCTGCCAAGACGGATGTCAAGGCAATGGTCTCGCCGGCCAAGACGGATACCAAGGTCACGGTCCAGCCGATCACACCCAAGGTCGAGCCGCCCAAGGTCGAACCGCCCAAGGTCGAACCGCCCAAGCTCGCGACAGTCACGCCGACTCCCAAGGTCGAGCCGCCCAAGATCGAACCGCCCAAGGTCGAACCGCCCAAGCTCGCGACGGTCACGCCGCCGTCCAAGGTCGAGCCGCCCAAGATCGAACCGCCCAAGGTCGAACCGCCCAGGAAGGACCTCAAGAAGAAGGAGCCCAAGAAGGTCGCCAAGAAGGAGCCGGCTCCCAAGCGGGAACCCACGCCCAAGAAGGAATCGGCCCCGAAGAAGGAACCCGCACCGAAGCGCGTCGCCGTCGCCGAGGGGGCCGGCCTGCGCGCCAAGGCCGACGTCCTGTACAAGGCGAAGAAGTTCACCGAAGCCTCGAACGTCCTCAAGGACGGAGCGAAGAACGCCAGCGAGGAAGACTCGAAGGACCTGCGGTTGTTCGCCGGGTACTACGCGTCGTTCGGCAAGAACTACAACATCGGCATGGCGCAGGGCACGAGCGCGAAGGACGCGTGGACCGCGCTGACCGCCGCGAAGAACTTCGACAACAGCCTCGGCGGCAACTACACGTCCGAGATCAACGTGCGAATGGGTCAGGTCGCGCCGAAGGCGGCCGTCGCGTTCATGGCCGGCAAGGATTTCCTGAAGGCCAAGCAGGCGGTCGCGCTCGCCGAGGGCTCGGGCAACGGAAACTCCACGACGCAGGGTGTGCGATCGAGCCTCGAGCAGAAGGCCGGCGAGCTGTTCAAGGAAGCCCAGGGACTCCAGGCCTCCGATCCCGACGGCGCGAAGCAGAAGTATCGCGAGATCCAGCGGATGGTCGATCCGAAGAGCCCGTGGCACCAGCGCGCCGGCAAGGCGCTCAGTGGCGCGAGCTGAACGAACCTAGACGGGCCGCGCCGCGCCGACGAGGGTCTCGATCACCTTCTCGAGGCGCTCGAACTCGAACGGCTTGTCGATGTGAGCGTCCGCGCCGTAGAGCGGCGACGTGATCTCGTTCACGGCCTCGCCAATCGCGGTGACCATGACGATCTTGATCCCCTGCGTGACGGGATCCTGCTTGAGCGCGCGAGCGACTTCCCAGCCTGACTTGCCGGGCATCATCACGTCGAGGAGCATCAGATCGGGAAGCTCTCGCTTGGCGAGCTCGAGCGCGCGGTGGCCATCGTTCGCGGTCGAGACCCGGTAGCCGCGCTTCGAGAGGCGGGTGCTGAGCATCGTCACGATCTCGGGATCATCGTCGACGACGAGGATGCGCGCGGACGTGTTCGGCGGCGTCTTGCTCATGGTCGGCACGCTACGCCGCCGCCCTTCCCACCGTCAAGCAGCGTCGTGATACCAAGGCTCGTGCGCCGCTGGATCTGGGTCGCGATCGTCGTCGTGATCGCCGTGGCCGCGGTCGTCATGATCGGCGACGTGAGGCTCCTTGCTGAGCGCCTGGGCACGTTCGGCTGGTGGGCATTCTTCGCCGCCCTCGGCCTGTCGCTGACCAACTACATGATCCGGTTCCTGCGCTGGCAGCTCTACCTCCGGTGGCAAGGCGTCTCCGTGCCGACAGGGTCGAGTGCGCTCGTGTTCGGCGCTGGCCTCTCGCTGTCGATCACGCCGGCGAAGCTCGGCGAGCTGGTCAAGAGCTACCTCCTCCGCGAGCTCCACGACATCCCACCGACGCTGACCGCACCGATCGTGGTCGCCGAGCGCGTGACGGATCTGATCGCACTACTCACCCTCGCGATCGTCGGCGTCGCGTACTACGGCGTGCAGACCACGCTCGTCCTCGCGGCCGGCGGCGTGATCTTGTTCGGGCTCGTGCTGCTCGCCTGGCCGCGGCCGACCAACGCGCTGATCGACCTCGCGACCCGACCGAAGCTCACCCGGAAGTATCGAGTGACGCTGCACGAGGTCTACGACGGGCTCGCCTCGCTGTGCCGCCCGGCCCGCCTCGGGATTGCGACCTCGATCGCGCTGCCCTCGTGGGCCTGCGAATGCGTCGGATTCGCGCTGATCTGTAACGCGTTTCCCGGGACCCAGGTCGACCTCGGGCTCGCGATGGTGATCTACGCCGCGACCTCGATCGCCGGGGCGCTGTCGTTCCTCCCCGGAGGGCTAGGTGTCACGGAGGGAGCAATGACCATCTTGTTGGTACAGAGCGCGGCGCACATCGACCAGGCGACCGCTCTCGATGCGACCCTTCTCACGCGTCTCGCGACGCTGTGGTTTGCGGTCCTGCTCGGCCTCGTGCTGCTCGCGATTGCTCGCGGACGAATCGCAGCGCGCACGGCGCGAGCACGCGACGATTGAGTGGCTATACTGCGCCTATGTCCGTAGGCGTGGATTTCGACTTCGCGAAGTGGATCGCAGTCCGGCGGGGCAACATGGAGCAGTCGGCGCGCGAAGGCGCGGCGTATGCGTTCATGGGCGAACGGAAGTTCCGCCGGACCCTGGCGATGGCGCGTCCCGTGACGATGGCACTCGAGGCAACGACCCGGTTGTGGCGCGACGTCGCCCGCACCGAGCTGCTCGGGACGGCCGTCAAGGTCAGCGACCTGCAGTACCCACGCGTCTACGAAGCGGCCAAGAAAGCCGGCGCCGCGCTGCGAGTGCGAGTACCGGTCGTGTTCGCCGCGCCGTCGTCGTCGATCAAGGTGAAGGTCCTCGGCACCGACGATGCGCCGCATCTGATCGTCAACCTCGAGCTCGCCGAGAAGCTGACCGATGACGAGCTGGTCGCCGCGATCGGCCACGAGCTCGGTCACGTCCAGAACGGACACATCCTGTATGCGACCGCGCTCCACTACCTGACGAGCTCCGCCGCGTTCTTCGTACGCTGGGTCGTGCAGCCCGCGATCATGACGCTGCAGGCGTGGTCGCGTCGCGCCGAGGTCACCTGCGATCGCGCGGCCCTCCTCGCCGTCCGCGACCTCAACAAGACCCTCGAGGCGATGGTCAAGCTCGAGCTCGGACCCAATATGGAGCGAGCCGGATCTACTCCGGCGAGCGGGGGAGAGAAGAACAGCGCGTTCAACGCCGAGGAGTACCTGAAGAGCCAGCCGGATCCGAAGAAGGGCATCGGTCGCTACGGCGAGCTGTTCCGCTCGCACCCGTACGTACCGAAGCGGGTCCAGGCGCTGAAGCTGTTCGCGGAGAGTGCGCTCTATGCGAGCGTCACCGGGGCGGACCCGGCCGGCAAGCCGAGCCTCCCCGACGTCGACAAGAAAGTCTCCGACCTCATCTCGGTGTTCTAAGGAAAGCCAGCCATGATCCTCCTCGAACATCACAAGTCGGCCAAGCGCGAGATCATCGCGCGGTTCCAGCAGCTCGCCGAGGTCGCCGATGGCGTCGGCATGGTCACCCTCGCCCGGGACATTCGCACCACGCGGATCCCCAAGCTCGAAGCCGAACGCTTCCACCTCGTCGTGCTCGGCGAGTTCAATCACGGCAAGTCGACGTTCGTGAACGCGATGCTCGGCGTCGACGTCCTGCCGACGGGCATCACGCCGACGACGGCGTCGATCAATCACGTCGTGTGGGCACAACACCCAACCGCGCGGGTCGTGCTCAAGAGTGGCGAGAGCCAGCACCTCGATGCGGCGCAGCTCAAGGAGTGGGTCACCGTCGCCGGTGGCCGCGCGGACGAGGTGTCGTTCGTCGAGGTCGGCATGCCGAGCGACCTGCTCAAGAACAACGTCGTCCTCGTCGATACGCCGGGCGTCAACGATCTCAACGAGCAGCGCGCCGAGGTCACGTACGGCTACGTGCCGCGCGCGGATGCGGTCGTGTTCCTCCTCGACGCCGGCCAGGCGCTCAAGGACAGCGAGCGCGAGTTCCTGCGGTCCCGCGTGCTCGAGGGCGCGCGCGATCGGCTGATCTTCGTGCTCGGCAAGATGGACATGCTGTCGCCCGACGAGAAGGTCGCGGTCACCGACTACGTGAAGAAGAACCTCGCGCAGATGATGCCGGACCCGACGCTGTTCCCGCTGTCGGCGCGCGATTGGGCGAAGACCAAGGATCCGCAGAGCGGAATGCCCGAGCTGCTCGGTCACCTCGAGCGCTTCCTCGCGAAGGATCGCGCGCAGGTCCTCCTCGACAACGCAGCCGCAGACGCGGAGCGGACGGCGGCGTACGTCCACAACAACCTCGGCGTGCGGATGTACTCGTACGACCTCGATATCGGCGAGCTCGAGACGCGGATCACCGCGGTGCGCGAGCAGCTCGATACGTCCAAGCGCAAGCTCGACGAGCTCCACATCCGGATCGACGCCGATGCGGAGTCGATCAAGTCGCAGATCGGCCTCGATCTCGAGGCGTTCGCGAAGTCGTTCGTGCAGGCACTCCCCGCACAGATCGACGCCGTCGATGCGAACGACGTGAAGGCGTACCTGCCGCAGTTCATCGAGGACAAGTTCAAGGAGTGGGCGGAGGTCGAGGGAGCCAAGCTCGCCGCGATGCTCGAGCACCTCGCCGAAGAGGTCATCTCGATCACGAACGAAAACGTCGCGGCCGCCGCGGCTACGCTCGCGGAGCGACTCGGGCCCGAGGACACCCAGGTCGAGATCTCCGTCGACAGCTTCAAGTATGACGTCGGCATCTACGCGGTCGGCGCACTCGGCACCACCGTGATGCTGTTCGTCAACGCACTCGCCGGTGGCCTCTTGACGCTCGCGGCGCCGATCCTCGCGATCGTCCTCAAGTCGAAGATCGCGGGCGACATCCGGGTGCAGGCGAAGGAGAAGGTCCCGGCCGCGGTGCTCAACGCCGCGGAGGCGATGAAGCCGCACTTCGATCGCTGCATCGACGACTTCGCGAAGCGGCTGTCCGAGTTCGTCTCGAACGCCGGCAACACGCTCTACAAGGGCATCAGCGAGATCCTCGATCGCACGATGCGGGAGCGCCGGGAGGCCGGCAGCAACATCGATGGGATGAAGGTCTCGACCACCGCCCAGATCGACCAGGTTCGGGCCGCGACCTCGGCTCTCAAGCAGCTCCGCGAGGGCCTGTGGTCGACCGAGCTCGAGCCCGTCCCGACCGACTCCTGAACCCCTTCTGGTTCACGCCTTCTTCACGATCCGTCGAAGCGCATGGTGTGGGTGCCAGTCGTTTACAACACGGCAGGCCGCGTCAATTCCACCGGTGCGACAGGCACTTAGACGGGATTTCGGGCACATGGCAGAGGTTGGACCAATGGCGCGACCATTGCTCCATAGACCTCCCATGCGCCTAGCCATCACGTCTCTCACCGCCCTCCTCGCGACTGCTTCGACCGGCTGCCTCCTCCACGCCCCGGGCACGGACGAGGACGACACCCACGAGGGTGGCTCGTCCTCGACCCCGACCCCGGCGAACCCGGTGGCGCGTGGCGAGTACCAGGTGACCTCGACCGTCGAGATCACGATCGAGGCGCTCCTGCCGGAGCCGGCGGCGAACCTCGTGGAGACGATGCGCGACTTCTCGACCAACCCGGCGCGCACGATGTTCGACATGGCGGAGGACGCTGGTGTCCCCGCGGTCAGCACGGTGCGCGAGGCGCTCCCCTCGGTGCTCGAGGACAAGCTCGAGGGCTGGATCAACACCGAGGTCGCGAAGATGTCGGTCCATGGCGTGCCGGTCACGCAACTCGCGGCGAACCTCGTCGCGTATGCCGAGACGTCGCTGACTACCGTCGCGATCGAGAGCGAACTGTCGTTCTCGAACGGCATGGCGACCCACCGCCTGACCGCGCTCGACCTGACGCCGGCGGGTCTCGAGACGCGCCTCGCTCTCGACGCGGTCCCGTCGGACATCGTCACGGCGACGACGACGGCGACGACCAGCAAGGGCACGCTCTCGATCGGAGACCACCTGTTCTCGGTCTCGTACGGCGAGTACGCGTGGCAGGCGCTCGAGGCGAAGCTCACCGCCGAGCACGGCGCGGGCGTCCGCACGACTCTCGGCGCGGCGGTCAACTGCCCGCTCGTCGCGGCGCGCGTCGCGAGCAAGTGCGTCCTCGGTGTGTGCGTCGGTCACGTGTCGGAGCTGACCTCGATCTGCGAGCGTGGCCTCGACGAGATTGTCGAGCGCGCCCACGCGAAGCTCGCGTCGTTCAAGTTCGACGCGTTCCACCTCGAGGCGGGTTCCGCGACGATGGTCGACACCACGAAGGACGGCATCGCGGATCGCCTCGACAACGGTGTCTGGACCGCGGAGATCAACGCGGGCCAGGGCCTGCGCCACGCCCCGGCGACGTTCACCGCGACCCGGTAACGCTAGAAGTCGCCCGAGAGCCCGAGGCCCGGAGTCGACTCGGTCGGCATGCTCACGACGACCGGCGACACGATCATCGAGAACTGGTCGTCGTCCTGGTAGCGCGGGAGGTGGCTCACGACCTCGGTCGCGACCATCGCCCAGAAGTAAGGAATCTCGACGTCCCCGGCATGGTGGACCGTCGGCTCGAAGGTGGTCAGCGAGCTGCGCAGAGAGGCGAGGTGATCGGCGGACGGGGGGGCGAGGCGAACCGTCAGCGAGATCTTCCGAGGCGGCGGCGGTGGGGAGAGGTCCTTTCGCACCGAGGTGAAGCTGGCCGGTCGGGTCACCATCGCGATGCAACGGGCGCCCTGGGGGCAGGCACTCGCGGGAGTCGCGAACGCCGCTCCAAGCAGTCCGGTCATCACGATCACGCGCATCGAAGTGATCCAACGCAAGACGCGGACCGCGCGAGGAACGGCGGAACTCCGCGACGACACTGGGGTGCGCGTGGGGGCACGGTCCTCTGGATGCTCCAGTTGCCGTGGACTTGATGCTCCGGCGAGCGCGTGGTCACACCCCCGGCCGCGGTAGGCTTGAGGAATGTCGCTGTGGTCGCGCGTGCAGCGCCGGCTTGGAGATCTCGCCGGCGAGCTCGTGCTCGACGAATACCGCGACCAGCTCAACCAGGCGCAGCAGCTCCTGACGGCGGGCGATGTCGCCGCTGCGATCGAGGTACTCGAAGCCCTGCTCGTCGCGAAGTCGGAGCACGGCCAGGCGCTGATCGTCCTCGGCGAGGCCCAGTTGATGAACCGCGCCCCGCAGAAGGCAGTCGAGGCGTTCGAGCGGGCCCTCAAGCTCCGCAGTGGCGATCCGGCAGCGCTCGTCGGGCATGGCCTCGCCCTGGTTCAGCTCGCGCGCCACGAGGTCGCGATCTCCTCGCTCGGGCGCGCGGTCGTCGAGGCCGGTGGCGACCGGGCGATCCTCGCAGACGCATATCGGGGGCTCGGCATCGCATGGCGACGGCGCGGGGACCTCGACAAGGCGATCCGCGAGCTGCGCAAGGCCGTCGCCGAGGATGGCGATGATCTCGATGCCCGTGCGGCCCTCGGCGAGGCGCTGGTCACCGACGGGGGTCCGTACGACGAGGCCCTGCGCCACCTCGAGCGGGCGGCGGCGGTCGACAACCCGCCAGCGCTGGCGATCTATGCCCTCGGACGACTGTCCCTCCTCGAGGGTTCGCCGGCGATCGCGAGCGAGCGGCTGGCCAAGGCACGTACGCTCGCCGAGACCGACGCGACACCCCTCGGTGGGCAGGTCCGGATCGAGATCCTGATCGCGCAGGGCGAGGCTGCACTCGCCGAGAACGACGCGACCCGCGCGCACGGCCTGTTCGTCGAGGCGCTGCCACTCGATCCGAAGCGCGCCGAGCTACACGCCAAGATCGCGACCACGCACCGCACGATCAAGAACCTCGAGATCGCGCTCCAGAGCTACGATCGCGCGCTCGCTCTCGGTGCGGGCATCGAGATCCTGCGCGACGCCGTCGACACTGCGATCGAGGCGGGCGATGCGATCCGCGAGCAACAGTGGAGCAACGACCTCCTTGCCAAGGATCCGAACGACGTCCGTGCGCTGGTCGCGCGCGGCGCCGCGATGATCGGTGACAGCCCCGATGCGGCTCGCGCCCTGCTCGAGGTGGCCGCGGCTCGCGATGACGTCGATGCGCACGTCTCCCTCGCCCGCCTCGCGCTCGCGGCCGACCCGGGCAAGGCCGCGACCTCGGCGCTCGCCGCACTGCGCGTGGCGCCGCATCACAGCCGCGCGCGACAGATCCTGACCGAGGCACGGACCGCGCTGTTCGGCACACCCGGTCCGGAGATCGCCGAGGTCGCGGACTTCGTCGAGAGGATCACGCAGAGCCGGCGCGAGCTCGGCCACCTCGTCGGTGAAGTCGCGCGCGCCGCGGCGAACCTCGATCAGCCTCTGCTGGTCACGGTGATGGGCGAGTTCTCGAGCGGCAAGTCGTCGTTCGTCAATGCGTTCATCGGCGCCGATGTCGCACCGACCGGGATCACGCCGACGACCGCGACGATCAACGTCGTGCGCTACGGCCGCGAGCGTGGGGGCCGCATCGTCACGTCCGACGGCACGACGCTCGAGCTCGCGTGGGATGCGCTGATGACGCACCTGCGCGCACTGACGCCGGACGCCGCGCGCGCGATCGATCGCGTCGAGATCCTCGTCCCGCTGCCGCAGCTCGAGAAGATCAACATCGTCGACACACCGGGCCTCAACTCGATCCAGCCCGAGCACGAGGCGACCGCGCGGGCATTCATCGGCAAAGCCGACGCCGTCGTCTGGGTGTTCACCGCCGCGCAGGGCGGCAAGGCGAGCGAGAAGAAGGCGCTCGCCTCGATCCGCGCCGAGGGCAAGCGCGTGCTCGGCGTCCTCAACAAGGCCGACCAGCTGTCGTCGCAGGAGACCGCCGAGGTCGTGTCATTCATCTCCGGTGAGCTCGGCGAGCTCGTCGAGGCCATCGTTCCGTTCTCGGCGCGCAAGGCGCTCGCCTGGAAGCAGACCGGGGCCGGCGAGGATGGCAACTGGAGTGCGCTCGCGAGCTCCCTCGAGGAGCGGTTCTTCCAGCAGGCGCGCCAGCTCAAGCGCGATGCGTGCGCTCGCCTGCTCCGCGGCATCGTGACCGAGGCGCAGCGCTCGACGGATGCCGCGCGCGAACGAGCGTCGTCCGCGGCAGAGGCGGCCCGCGCCGGGCGCGACGAGCTGATCGCGTCGGCGCGCACGTTTGCCGGAGCGAGCGTCCTCGCCGAGCGCAAGGCGCTGTCGGAGCAGACCTCGGCGCTGTATCGGCGCGCCGCCCGCGAGGTCCTCGATCTCGTCCGGCCGCGTCGCCTCCCGTTCTCGTCGCACACGGCGACGGCCGCGGACCGGGACTACCTGATCGCGCTCCTGTCGTCCGGCTTCGAGACCGCGATCGAGGCGGGCCGCCGCCGGGTCGCCGCCGATCTGCTGGAGCGCAGCAAGACGGCGGAAGCGGCCGCGCGCACGCTGTCGACCGCGCTCGGAGTCGACGTACTCGGGGATCTGCACCGCACCGCGGACGATCGGATCGGCCTCGCGCTGTCCCGGGTGTTCGATCGCGCGCGCGCCTACCTCCGCGGGTACCTCGAGGGCGGCTACGTCGAGGCGTTCTTCCGCAATGATGTCCCGCGCCTCGAGCTCGCCGAGGACTCCGTCTATCACGCGCTCGTTCGCGGCTCGCCGGATCTCGATCGCGAGCTCGGCGAGCCCCTGGCCCGCGCCGCGAGCGAGGCGCTGACCGCCCTCGCCGCCCGGCTCGATCACTGGGGCGCCGTGGTCGACGTCCAGGCATTCGATCTCGAGGTCGGGATCAGTCGCGCGCTCGAGATCGCCGCGTCTCGGTTATGATGCCGCGATCATGGCTGCCAAGTTCCCGAACAGGCTGACGCTTGGCATCGACGAGGCCGGCCGTGGCCCGGCGATCGGTCCGATGGTCATGGCGGCGGTCGCGCTCGACTCGCGCAGTGCCGCGGTCCTCACCCGCAAGGGTCTGTGCGACTCCAAGTCGTATGGTGCGGGCGACGATGCGCACGCGATCCGCACGAGACTGGCCGGCGAGATCCGACGACGCGCCTCGTTCGTCGCGACGATCGAGGTCGAGAGCACGGAGATCGACGAGCGCGTCACTCGCGGCGAGCTCAACGTCCTCGAGCGCGAGCTCGCGACCAAGCTGATCGGCCAGGCGCCGGCGTGCGACCGGATCATCGCTGACGGCAAGCGGATGTTCGCAGCGCTGTGCGCCCGGTTCGACAAGTTCGAATCGCACGATCGCGGCGAGGAGAAGCACGCGTCGGTCGCCGCTGCGTCGGTGATCGCCAAGGTGCTGCGCGACGAGCGGTTCGCGAAGATCCGCGAGCGGTATGAAGGCGAGCTGGGTCCGATCGCCGGTGGTGGCTACGCGAATGCCGCGACCCGCCAGTGGGTGCGCGCCTACGTCGAGCGCTACAAGAGGCTGCCGGACGAGGCACGCCGCTCGTGGCCGTTTCTGTACGTCGTCGACCTGATCGGTGACCAGCGACTGCCTGGCCCGCAGGCCGAGCTGTTTGCCTGATCACTCTGCGGACGAAGCGTTGTCGGCGGCCTGTGGCAGGCAGCGGACGATTGCCGGCTTGTTCGCGACGCGCGTCTTGTAGGCCGCCGGCGACCTCGAGAAGATCTTCTGTGCGAGCGCGCGAACGGCCGGGCAGTCGCCCTTGGCAGCCGCGGTCTCGCACTGCTTGACGAGCTGATCGAGCGTCGCCTGCTGCGCCTGCGCCTTCTTGACGTCCGTCGTGACCTGGCGATCTTCGCCCTCGATCGACGGCGGCGGCGTACGCCCGATCGGCTTCTTCGGCTCCGGCTTGGCCGCGGGCTTGTCCACGCTCGCACCTGCCTCGAGGCCCGCCGACTCCTCGACGGACGGCTGATCGGAGTCCCGCGCGATCGCGAGCGGAGCGCTGCCACCGCCGGGGCGCGTCGCTCCCGTGCTCGGCACCTTTGGCGCGGTGCTGTCGGTCAGCGCCGGCGGCGGAGGCGCGGAGAAGTCGTCGCGAACCGAGTCTGGCGCCGGCTTGGTGGCGGTGGGCATCTTGTTCGCGGTGGGCTTGCTCTTCGTCAGCTTGGCCTCGCCGCGATTCATCGAGTCCTTCTCGCCGCGATGGAGCTGGTCGCCAACCACCGGCGCGCTGATGGCTGGAGCGGCGGTGGGGGCCTCGGTCGGGTCGGCCGCCGCGACCGAGGACGCGACAGTCGCCGCCGAGCCCGCACCTGCGGGGCCCTTCGCGGAGTGGTCCTCACCACCGAACGCGAGCGAGTCGGTCCTGGCCGGCGGCGTCGCGAGCTCGGTCTCGACGACCGCGTTCGACTTCATCGCGTCCTTGCGCTGCGTCACGATCAGCGCGCCACCGAGCAAGACGGTGACCGTTGCGAGTGCGAGCACGGGCGGACGGCGCAGCGTTGCGGCGATGCGCTGCCACCACGAGGGCTGTGCTGCCTGCTCGAGCTCTGCGGCCTTCGTGCGTGCCGCGGCCATCAGCGCGGCCATGCCACGATCCGACGGTTCCTCGTCGCGCATCGAGACCCAGACGGAACGCAGCTGCTTCAGCTGCGCATCGTCGTCGTGGTCGCCATCGCGGGCGGACATCACGGAGCGGCCTTGGCGAGATCTTTGTACTCGTCGAGCTCGAGCCGCAGCTTCTCCAGCGCGTAGCGCATGCGGCTCTTCACGGTGTTCTCGGGAACGCCGACGACATCCGCGATCTGCTTGAATGGCATGTCGAGGAACTCGCGCATCAGAAACACTTCGCGCTGCTCTTCCGACAGCTCGGCGATCGCCTTCTGCATCGTCTCGTGCAGCTGCTTGTTCACCGATTTGCGATCACTGGCCATCTCGTTGCCGGGGATCACATCCATCAACGTGCCGCTCTCTTCACTGGTGTCCATCGGGGCATCCAGCGACGCGTGCTTGCGATGTTTGCGTCTCCTGGTCTGGTCAACGCACAGGTTGCGCGCGATGGTGTAAAGCCACGTCGTAAACTTGGCCTGCCGCTTGTAAGCCTCCGCGCCCTTGATGACGCGCATGAAGGATTCCTGCAGGAGATCCTCCGCCGTCTCCCTGTCGCCGACGAAGCGAAGGATGAAGTTGTAGACGGGCTTGCGATGACGCGACAGCAAGACCTCGAAGGCGCGAACCTCGCCCTTCTGGTACAGAACCATCAGGTCTTCGTCGGCTTGCTCGGTGATCATCGGGGCCAGGTAACTGGAATCGTTCCGCTGAGCGGACACTACCCCAGAACGAGCCAGGCCGTAGACCGCTTACGACTTCTGACACGTTGGACAGTAATACGTGGCCCGTCCTTGGAGGACAGAGCGACGGATTGCTGTCTTGCAACGAAGGCATGGTTCGCCAGCACGGTCGTAGACCCACAGATAGTCCGCGTTTTCTCCCTCGGCGCCGTCGGCATCGACGAAGTCGCGCAAGCTCGTGCCCCCGTTCGAGAGCGCGTGGTCGAGAACCTCGGTGATCGCTGCCGCAAGGCGGGTCGCCGACTCGAGGGTCAGCTTGTGCGCGCGCGTCGTCGGCCGGAGCTGGGCACGCCACAGCGCCTCCGACGCGTAGATGTTGCCGACGCCGGCGACGACGCTCTGGTCGAGCACGAACGCCTTCAGCATCGCCTTCTTGCCGCGGGCCCGCGCATGGAACGCGACGGGGTCGACGCCATCGGTGAGCGCGTCGGGCCCGAGAACCGCGAGTGCCGGATGCTCGCGCTCGGTCGCGCGCGTGACGACGTCGATCTGACCGAACCGCCGCGGATCGGAGAACCGCAGCTCGCGGGTTCCGAGGCCGAACACGACGTGCGTGTGCTTGGCGCGCGGATCACCGGTCTTGTGGATCCGCAGGCGCCCGGTCATGCCGAGGTGAACCAGCAGCGAGCGGTCTCCGTCGGTGTCGACGAGGAGGTACTTGCCGATCCGGCGGACCGCAACGATCGTCGCGCCGACCAGCTTCTTGAGAGCCGCGCGCGGCGGCTTGCGGGCCATGTGCAGACCCATGCCGCTGTCCCAGGCGGATGCGATCTGCGCACCGACGGCGGGCGCCAGCGTGCGGCGGACCGTCTCGACCTCCGGCAGCTCGGGCATCGGCTCAGCGCTCCGCGATCAGCGCCGTCTTCGGAATCGCCGCGGCGAGCGCTCCGAACTCCGCGATGTCGAGGGTCTCTCCGCGCCGCTGGCCATCGATTCCCGTCGAGGCGAGCGCCGCATCGACCGCGGCATCCTCGAACATCGCGCGCAGCGCGTTGCGGAGCGTCTTGCGGCGCTGACCGAACGCCGCGTGGACGACAATGGAGTAGTGCTTGTGATCCTCGATCGGCACGCGCGGCATCCCGCCGGCGAGTGGCACGAGGCGGATCACGGTCGAGTCGATCTTGGGCGCTGGGACGAACGAGCCAGCCCCGACCTTCGCGACCGAGGTGATGTCCGCGTACGTCCGCAGCATCACGCCGATCGCGCCATAGGTCTTGCCGCCTGGCGGAGCGAGGATCCGGTCCGCCATCTCCTTCTGGATCATGACGATGGCGTGCGTGATCGACTCGCGAGCGTCGATGATCTTGAACAGGAGCTGCGAGGCGATGTGGTACGGCAGGTTCCCGCACACGGTGATCGGATCACCGCGCCACTTCGCTGCCATCTTGAAGTCGTAGCGGAGCGCGTCGACCTGCTCGATCTCCACGTTGTCGACGCCCGCGAGCTCGGTGCGGAGGACCTTGACCATGTCGGCGTCGTGCTCGAGTGCGATCACCTTGCCCGCGGTCACCCGCTCGGCAAGCCGCGCGGTCAACGTGCCGAGGCCCGCACCGATCTCGATGATCCAGTCCTCGTCGGAGCGAACCGTGGCGTCGACGATCGCGCGGAACGCCCTCTCCGAGATCAAGAAGTTCTGGCCGAACGACTTCTTCGCTTGCAGGCCATAGCGTCCGAGGATCACGCGCGCGTCGGGGAACGCCTCGCCCGATCGCAGCGGATCGGACGGCCCCTTCGCCGCGTGACCGTTGCCGCTTCCGTGACCGTTGCCGTTCGTGCCCGCGCTCACGCGGACCTCGGCAGCGGAGCGCTGGGGACTGCGTCCAGATCGAGGGCCGCGCGCTCGCCGCGCAGCAGGCGGTGGTAGCCCGCCGCAGCGATCATCGCCGCGTTGTCCGTGCAGCGTGCTGGCGACGGCACGTAGACCTTGAAGCCGTCCTCGGCGCCGGCGGCCCGCAGCCCCGCGCGCAACCCCGAGTTCGCCGCGACGCCGCCGCAGATCTGGACGTGATCGAGGCGCTCGCGCCGCGCGATCCGTCGCGCCTTGCGGACGAGGACCTCGACGATCGCGGCCTGGTAGCTGGCGCACAGGTCCGCGAGCGCCTGTCCCTCCGGGATCCCGTGCGCTCGGACGTAGTGGAGCAGCGACGTCTTGAGACCGCTGAACGAGAACTCCGCGCCCGTCGACGCCGCGACCATCGCGCGCGGGAACACGTGCTTGCTCGCGTCGCCGGTCTGCGCGAGGCGATCGATCACCACGCCTCCGGGGTAGCCCAGGCCGAGGAGCTTGGCTCCCTTGTCGAACGCTTCACCCGCGGCGTCATCGCGCGTCGCGCCGAGCTCGATCACGTCGGCATGCGCGTTGACTCGCACGAGCGACGTGTGGCCGCCCGAGACGATCAGCGCGAGGTGCGGCATCGGCGGCGGATCCGGCTCGAGGTAGACCGCGGACAGGTGACCCTCGAGGTGATGCACGCCGACGAGCGGCTTCCCGGTGACCCAGGCGAGCGCCTTCGCGGTCTGCAGTCCGACGAGCAGCGCTCCGACGAGACCCGGGGCGTGGGTGACCGCGATGCCATCGATGTCGGCGAGCGTGCACTTCGCGTGATCGAGTGCGGCCTGGACGACCGGCACGACGTTGAGGATGTGCGCGCGAGAGGCGAGCTCGGGCACCACGCCGCCGTACTTCGCGTGGACCTCGTTCTGCGACGCGACGACGTCCGCGATCACGGTGCATCCGTCGTCGACGATCGCTGCTGCAGTTTCGTCGCACGAGCTCTCGAGCCCGAGAACGCGCATCAACGCGGCTCTTCGATGCGGCGGCGGATCTGCTCCGCGCGCGGCGTATCCTGCTCGAGCTCGAGGAACTTGTTGTACGCATCGTGCGCGGCATCCCAGCGCCGCGCGGCCCACAGGATGTTGCCGCGGACCTCGTGGACGGTCGCGTAGTTCGAGGCGAGTGCCTCGGCAGAGTCGACGGCCTTGAGTGCCTCGTCGATCCGACCGAGCCGCTGCAGCGCCTGCGCGCGAACGAGGAACCCGCGCGCGGTGCGGCGCAGCGCGATCGATTGATCGGCCAGCTCGAGCGCCTTCGCGAAGTCGCCCTCCTGGTTCGCGTCGTGCGCCTGGAGGTAGAGCACCTTGGCCTGCTTGCCTGGATCCACGGTCGCGGTTCCCGCATCCGCCGTCGATGCCGTCCCTGCATCGATCGCGCTCGGCGTCACGGCGGCATCGACCTTCACTGGTGTGCTGGCGTCGATGCGCCCCGCCGGCCGCGCATCGGCGGGCGGACGCGGAGCGTCGATCTCCGGAACCTCGGCGTCGAGCGGCGCCATCACGATCGTCGCGGCGTCCGGAACATCCGCTTCGCGCGGCCTGGTGTCGCGACGCAGCCAGAAGAACACCGCAATACCCGCCAACAAGGCGGCGAGCGCGAGCAGCGCGATGCCTCCCGCCCCGGGTCCCTGCCCTTCCGACTCGCGGCTGACCACCCCCGAGCCATCCCGGTCGAGCGGTCGCGCCGGCGTACGCGTCCGCGGAATCTCGATCGGCGGAGCCGGCGACGGCACGTCCTCGGCCGGCGGATCCGGAGGCGGCGGCTGAACGGCGGCCATCTCGCGGGTGATCCGGCGCGGAAGAATCGTCACCAGCTCGCGCGCGGTCTCGCTCACAGGCGGAGGCGCGGCGCCGATCGGCATCAGCTCTCCGGAGGCCTCCGCGCGATCCCGACCGAGCGAACCGATCATGCGGATCCCCGCGTCCTCGCGGCCGGGCATCGGGGCCGTGGTCGTGCGCGACGACGTCGGCTCCGACTTCGTGAGCCGCGCCGCAGACGGTGACGGCTCGTCGGAGATCGCCTCGGGGACGCTGCCCGGACCTCCGCTGCGCGTAGGGTCCTCGGAGGTGAAATCTGGCTCGGCGGGCATCTTGTCCGTCGGCGACGGATCATCGAACAGCGAGGGATCGATCGCCTGAGCCGCGGCGATCGCGTCATCGATCAACCGGAGGCTCGACGGACGATAGCCGCCCATCAGCGGCCCGGGCTCGGGCTCTAGCTCCGGCTCTGCGGCGTCGATCCGCGCCGACTCCTCGGACATCAGATCCGACTCCGAGACCGGCTGCGTGTCCGTCATCTCGGGCGTCTCGATCCGATCACTCTGGATCGGGATCTGCATTCGATCGCTCGCGCTCTTCGCGATGGGACCCGACACGGCATCCTCGATCGGCGTCGGTGTGTCGATCTCGACGAGCGGGATCGGCTTGCCGGTGACCCTGCGCGTCGGCTTCTCGTGATCGAGATCGATCAGCATCTCCTCGAAGAACAGCCGCGAGACCGCCTGCAAGCATTCGAGGTCGCCGAAGTCGGACGCGTCGATCACTTCGAGCAGCGTCCGCTTGCCGTCGATCAGGCGGAGGATCTTGTTGTTGTCGTCGGGGATCTCTCCGAGTCGAGCGGCGAGTGCCGGTGTATCGATCTCGAACCGATGCGTCAGGTACGGGAGCTGCTCGAGCAGGCGCGACCATTCGTCGAGGCGGCGCATGCCTTCCATCAACAGGCCCTGCGAGCTGGTCGTGATCACCTCGCGGCGGCGCACCGTGCGGAACACGACCTCGAAGTCGCCCTCGCTCCAGGTGAGCAGGCGATACACCGCGTCCTCGCCTTGCAGCGTCCCTGCCTCGGCGTCGATCACCTTGCCGTCGCGGAAGTAGATCGCCGCCTGGCGCCCATTCTCGCCGACGAACTGGATCACGCCTGACTTGCGGCTGATCTCGATCGTCTGGATCACGTCGACCACGGGCATGTCAGCGACGCGCCCGGCGAACCGCGTCCGCCCGTCCTTCCTCTCCTCGAACCGAAGCCGCTGCTTCTTCTGGAGGAGGATGTTGATGCGGGTGACGATCTCCTTGATGTAGATCGGCTTGGTCAGGTAGTCGTCGACGCCGAGCTCGAGCCCCTTGATCTTGTTCTCGATCGCCGCCTCGGCGGTGAGGAAGATGAACGGGATCTCGCCCCAGTCCGCGCTCGCACGGACGCGGCGGCGGAGATCGAACCCGTCGCCATCCGGGAACGTCGTCTCGGAGATGATCAGGTCAGGCGCGTGGAGGTCGAGCTTATCGAGCGCGTCCTGGACGGAGGCCGCAGGAGTGACCGTGAATCCCGCCTTGCGTAGCGAGACCTCGAGCACCCGCAGACTGCGGGTGTCCCCATCGACCAGGAGCAAGCTTTGCTTCGACACAGGAACGTAGGCGCGCCGAATCGTATCGAACTAACCGATCGGTCGCCAGAAGCGTACCTTGTCGTCGATGGTCGAGCTTCCGTATGGGCACTCGCCTTATCGGCTCGACCTGACCGGCCGTACGGCCACCGTGGTCGCCCCACCCGTGCAGGGCGCTCCACCCGCGCTGGGGCCGCTCCTCGATGCCGCGCTCGCAGCGCCATTCGGGCGCCCGCCCCTGTCCGTCGCGGCTGGCAGCCGGGTCACGGTCATTGTCAGCGATGCCACCCGCAGCGAGCCCCGGGCAGAGCTCGTCGCCGCCCTCCGGCGCCACCTTCCCGCGGTGCGCTGGACGATCGCCATCGCGACCGGTACCCACGGTCCGAGTCCGCTGTCGCCCCTCGGCCTCCCCACGGATCTCGACGCGACCGTGATCAATCACGACGGTCATCGCGACGAGGACCTCGTCGATCTCGGCCTCACCACACGCGGTACGCCGATCCGGCTCCATCGCTGCGTTCTCGATGCCGACCTCGTGATCGCGACTGGCTGCATCCGCCCGCACTACTTCGCGGGCTTCGGTGCCGGCGTCAAAGCGATCTTTCCAGGCCTCGGCGCCGCGCGCGCGATCCGCACGAACCACGTGCTGAAGACGGAAGCCGGAGCCCGGGCCGGAATCGTCGTCGGGAATCCGTGTCGCGACGACCTCGAGGACGCGGTCGCGCGCGTTCCGACACCGACCTTTCTCCTGAATGGCGTGTGTGGAACCGATGGCGCGATCCACGCCGCGGTCGCGGGCGATCTGGTGACCGCATTTCGCGCGGGCTGCGAGCTCGCCCGGCCGTGGTTCACGGTGCGTGCGCCGCGGTCGCCGATCGTGAT
Source organism: Myxococcales bacterium (assembly GCA_031421915.1). GTDB lineage: Bacteria > Myxococcota_A > Polyangia > Haliangiales > Haliangiaceae > JABFXX01. The sequence continues at coordinate 25,997 of JANOPP010000377.1, forward strand.
CGCCTCTGACGCGCTCCCGGTGACCGCGACGCTCTACCAGGCCGCGAAGATCGCGGCGGCCTGCGCGGACCTCGTCGAGCCGGGCGGCGTCCTGATCCTGGCGGCGGAGTGCCCCGACGGAACGGGCCCGCTGCCGGTCGTCAACGAGGCCGTGTTCCGGATCGGGATCCTTCCGCGA
>JANOPP010000378.1:0-9658 GCA_031421915.1 Myxococcales bacterium
GCGAAGAACGTGAGCGGCGTCGTGACGATCTCGTGGCCGTGGCCGATGCCGAGCGCCATGTAGATCGCGAGCAGGGCGTCGGTGCCGGAGCTGACGCCGACGGCGCGCGTTGCACCGCATGCGGTCGCGAGCTCGCGCTCGAAGCTCGAGACCTCGTCGCCGCCGATCAGCGTGCCGCTGTCGAGGACGCGGGCGATCGCGGCCTCGATGTCGGAGCGCACCGCCGCGAGCTCGGCGCGCATGTCGAACATCGGGACCTTCACGGCCCCGTCATACTACGGGCGGCCGATGCCGTAGTACGTGAACCCGGCGGTGCGCGCCTCGGCGGCGGACCACTGGTTGCGACCGTCGACGAGGACCAGCGTCTTCATCGAGGCCTTGAGCTTCGCGAGGTCGGGGTTGCGGAGCTCGTTCCACTCGGTGACGAGCACGACGACATCGGCGCCGGCGGCCGCCTCGTAGGCGTCCTTCGTGAGCTCGATCTTGTCGCCGACGAGGGCCTTGACGTTCGCCATCGCCTCGGGGTCGTAGCCCGCGACGGTCGCGCCCGCGGCGCGCATCTGGTCGAGGAGAACGAGCGCGGGCGACTCGCGAATGTCGTCGGTCTCCGGCTTGAACGCGAGGCCCCAGATCGCGACCTTCTTGCCGTCGAGCTTGCCGCCGAAGTGGCCGAGGATCCGCTCGCCGAGGACCTTCTTCTGGCGCTCGTTCGAGCGCTCGACCGCGTCGACGACGGTGAGCTGGATGTCGTTCTCCTTGCCGATGTGGCGGAGCGCGCGGAGGTCCTTGGGGAAGCAGCTACCGCCGAAACCGCACCCGGCGAACAGGAACTTGTTGCCGATGCGCGGGTCGGAGCCGATGCCCTTGCGGACGTTCTCGATGTCCGCACCGAGGACATCGCACAGGCGGGCGAGCTCGTTCATGAACGAGATGCGGGTCGCGAGCATCGCGTTGGCGGCGTACTTCGTCAGCTCGGCGGACTTGATGTCCATCACCTGCACGCGATCGCTCGTGCGCAGCACGGTGCGGTAGAGGGCGCGCAGCGTCTCGATCGCGCGCGGGTCATCGGCGCCGACGATGACGCGAGCCGGCTTGAGGAAGTCCTCGACGGCGGCGCCCTCCTTGAGGAACTCCGGGTTCGACGCGACCGCGAACGGGTGCTTCGTCGTGCTCGCGACGGCGGCCTTGACCTTGTCGGCGGTTCCGACCGGAACGGTGGACTTGGTCACGACGACCGCGAAGCCCGTGAGCGCCGCGCCGATCTGCTTCGCGGCCTCGATGACGTACTTCATGTCCGCGCTGCCGTCCTCGTCGGACGGAGTGCCGACCGCGATGAACACGATCTCGCAACCGGCGACCGCCTTGGCAGTGCTCGTCGTGAACGTGAGGCGACCGATGCGCGCGCTCCGACGGATCAGATCGTGGAGACCGGGCTCGTAGAACGGCACCTCGCCGCGCTGGAGGGTCTCGACGCGCTTGGGGTCGATGTCGACGCAGGTGACCTCGTGACCGAAATCCGAGAAGCCTGCACCGGTGACGAGTCCGACGTAGCCAGTTCCGACGACAGCGATCTTCATGTCGAGGACGCTACCACGCGTATTTCGGAGCTTACGGCGGACTCACGTGAGGGCTCATAGCTGAGCGATTTCGTCACTCTGTGGCTGGATAGCGCACGCGCGGCTCGCTCGCCGGTGGCGGACGTCGCGGGAATGGCCGGGGCGTCAGGGTCGGTTGCGCATCCGATCAAGGGGAGGAGGACGACGACGTGGCGAATCATGGAGCGGACCGTCGTTCGACGGTAAGGCCGGCGCAAGACCGACGTTGTTGCAACACCATGACGGGCAACCCGGCGCGCGGCTCCGGTGTCTCAACGGTGGGAACATGATCGCCCGGAAAGTCCTCATCGTCCTCGCCGGGGCTCTCGCGATCGCCGCGTGTGCCCACCAGGCGACATCGTCCACCCAGCGCCCGACGCACGAGCTCGTCGGACAGCGCGCCTCGGTCGGCTGCCTCGACATCGCCGTCGATCGGCGCACCGACACCGGCTCGTCCGCCGTCCTCGGCTACACGTTCGGAAATCGCTGCGAGCACTCGACGGTGATCGATCTCGCCTGGGTCAACGTGATCGGCCGCACTGCAAATGGGGCCGAGGTCACGCTGGTTCCGTACGATCCGAAGGGCGAGCTGTCGATCGTGAAGCTCGACGGTCGGCAGATGGGCGCGGAGCAGATCACGTATTCGGCACCCGAGTCGCTCGGTCAGCTCTGCGTCGACGTCGCGTCGCTCGCGCAGCAGAAGCCGGCGCAGTGGCTGTGCTTCGGCAACCCCGAAGCGCTCGCGATGGCGTTCTAGATCTCGTACGTCTCGGCGCCGTCGCGGAGCACGAGCAGCGGACCGTCGACGATCTCGAGCGTGATTCCGAGCACCGGCGAGGTCGCGAGCCTGGCGATGAACGGGATCCGATCATAGCCACTGCCGTCGGTGCGCAGCGTGTAGAGCTCGGTCTCTCGCGTCTTCGGCTCGACGAGCCAGACCTCGCGCACGCCGACGCGCGCGTAGAAGTCGAACTTCTTGCGGCTCTCGTCATTCGGCGACAGCACCTCGACAACGAGCTCGGCGCCCTCGAAGCCACGCTCGGATACGTGCTCGGGGCGTCCGACGCTCACGTCGGGGACTCGATACGACTTGTCGACCGCTGGGTTGAACACGCCGATCTCGCTTGCTCGGGCGAGAAGGCCACGGCGCTTGGCCATCGCTCTCAACGCGACGGCCAGCTCTATCGAGACAGTGCCATGTGCAAACGATCCAGGCGGAACCATGTGGAGGACTCCCTCCCAGAGCTCGTCCCGCTTGTCGTGCCCCAGTCGACGGCGCTCTTCGAGGAACTCCTCGGGAACATCGATCCACACGGCGTTCATGGACGAACTATATCCGGGCATCCAGGCCCACGCAGCAACGTTCGCGCCAGCGTCAACCGCGCGGAAGCCCGTCGGGGATCGTCCGGTTTGGCCGGAGCGCGGACGCGTGTCCGGCCACGGTTCGGACGCCGCTAGATCTCGAGCTCGTCGCCTTCGCGCGCGGGCACGATCTCGATGTCAGCTCCGCCCTTCGCATCGAGCGTCTGGCGGCACGTGGCCACCAGCGCGTCGACATCGTCGTCCGTGTAGTCCTGATCGTAGTGGAACGTGACGAGGCGCTTCACCTTCGCGGCGATCGCGACGGCCGCCGCATCCTCGTACGTCGAGAAGCCGCGGTTGCGCCGCGTCTCCTGATCGGACGGGCGATACGTCGTGTCGTGGAGCAGCACGTCGGCATCGCGATAGAACGCGATCGCATCGGCCGGCGGCGGCGCATCGACGACGGGCTGGCCGACATCGGATGCGTAGACGAACGAGCGGCCGTTCTCCTCGATGCGGAACGCGAGCGCGGTGGTCGCCCCGTGGGGATGCTCGCGCGCGGTGACCTTGAGTCCCTCGGCCTCGAACGCGGTGCCCGGCTCGACGGCGCGGACATCGAACACGGCGGAGAAGTTCTTGAGCGTCTGCAGCGGCGAGAAGTTCGGATCCATCTGGCCCTCGAGGATCTCCTCGAGCATCCCGGCAGAGCCGTACGGACCGGGGCCCCACACGGTGAACTGGTTGCCGCTGATGAACACGGGCGCGAAGAAGCCGAGGCCCTGGATGTGATCCCAGTGCGTGTGCGAGAGGAGGATCGTCGCCTTGCCTGCGCCCTTGCCGAACGCGCCCGCCATCAGCGAGTTGCCGAGGTGCATGAGGCCGGTGCCCATGTCGATGATGATCAAGGCGCCGGTCGCGGTCGTGACGGACACGCACGACGTGTTGCCGCCGTAGCGGTTCGTGTCCGGACCTGGCGCCGGGATCGAGCCACGCACGCCCCAGAAGCGAATCTTCAATTGTCCCCCACGGTGATCTCGAGGCCCTCGTAGGCAGAGATCAGATCGAACTTCTCGTTCTGCGCTGTTACGACGTCGCGATACGTCGCGAGGATGATGTCGTTCTCGTCGTCGGAGCGCAGCGGCGCGTGGTGGAACAGGCAGAGCGTCTTGGCGCCGGCCTCGCGCGCGATCGCGATCGCGTCGTCGGGATGCGAGTGGCCCCAGTGCGGGCGCTGGCGGTACTCGGCCTTGGAGAACTGGGTGTCGTAGATCAAGAGGTCCGCGCCCTTCGCGAGCGCGATCACGCCGGCGCGCATCGTGGCGAGCTCGGCCGCGACGTCCGGAGGCAGCGGCTCGTCGAGCGAGGGTGCGCGGTGCACGAACTTCTCGCCGAGCAGCACGTCGGTGAAGGGCGCGGTGTCGGAGCAGTACACGACCGAGGCGCCGTCGACATCGACCCGGTATGCGATCGCGATCCACGGGTGGTTGAGCCGAGTGCACGAGACCTTGGCGTTGCCGATGTCGAACCGTGCGCCCTCGATCAGCTCGTGGAAGCGCATCTCGGCCTCCATCGCGGTCAGCGGCACCGGGAAGTAGGGCGCGCGGTTCTGCGCCGAGAACACGGCCTCGAGGTGGAGGTCACGCTGGCGCGCGAAGATGTCGACCTGGTTACCCGCGCGATAGAGCGGCGAGAAGAACGGCAGACCCTGCACGTGATCCCAGTGCGTGTGCGAGATGAGGATCGACGCCTTGCCCTTGCCGTCGCCGAACGACTCTTCCATCAGCGACTTGCCGAGCCGGCGCAGACCGGTGCCCGCATCGATGATGATCGGCGGCTGGTTCTTTGGACGCACCTCGACGCACGAGGTGTTCCCCCCGTACCGGTTGGTCGCCCGCCCCGGGACGGGGATCGAACCACGGACTCCCCAGAACCTGACCTTCATGGTGGGACGCTTACCCGAGGCAAACCTAACGCTTGCAGGGGCTTGCCGCTAGAAGCCCTTGCGCGAATCGAGCATGATCGTCACGGGACCGTCATTGACGAGCTCGACCTGCATGTCCGCCGCAAATTCGCCGGCTTCGACGCGATCGACTCCCGCTGCCCGGATGGCCACGAGGGATTGTTCGTACAGGGTTCGCGCGGCCGCGGGCTCGAGGGCCCCCGTGAACGCGGGTCGGCGGCCCTGGCGGGCGTCGCCGTAGAGGGTGAACTGCGAGACCACGAGGACCCCGCCTCCGATGTCGAGGACGGACCGGTTCATCTTGCCGGCGTCGTCGGCGAAGATCCTAAGGTTCACGATCTTGTCGACGGTGTATGCGAGGTCCGCGGGCCCATCGCCGGCGCCGGCTCCGAGCAGGACGAGGAGGCCCTGCTCGATCGATCCCGTGACCCGGTCCCCGACGGTGACCTTCGCGCGGCGGACCCGCTGGCAGACGGCTCTCATCGCGACGAGCATGGCAGGCAACCCGCCCGGCTTGCCAGGGGTCAGACCGTCGCCTAGGATGCCGCGCTCATGAGGTATGTGATGTTGCTCGCCCTGTTCGTCGCCGCCGGCTGCGGTGACGAGATCGGCGACGAGTGCATCATCGGTTCGGACTGCAGCCCGAACGGTGACCGGTCCTGCGATACGTCCTCGCGCGGCGGGTACTGCACGATCCAGGGCTGCGACTACAATACCTGCCCCGAGGAAGCGGCCTGCATCCGGTTCTTCACCGGCCGGTTCGAGAACCGCTGCTGCGGCCCGGACTGCGAGATGCGCGTCGACTGCAGCCTCGACGAGCTGTGCTCGCTCGACGGCTACTGCGTCCCGCGCTCGTCGGAGGTCCGCTACTGCATGCGCACCTGCGATGGCAACGATGACTGCCGCGACGGCTACGAGTGCCGCACGCTCGAGCTGATGCGCTCGCATGGTGGCGAGCCGGTGCTCGCGCCGGGTCAGCCGATCGACGACAACGCCCCGAAGTTCTGCGCGTCTGCTCCGGGCTGATACGCTCCACGCGTGTCGATCGGGTCATTCCTGCTGCGGCGCCTGGGCTCCGGGCTGCTCGCGATCGTAGGCGTCTCGGTCCTCGTCTTCGCGTTCCTGCACCTCGTGCCCGGTGATCCCGTCGATCACCTCGCGGGTGGCGAGGCGACGCCCGCGCAGCGCGCCAAGATCGAGCAGTGCATGGGCCTCGATCGCTCGCTGCCCGTCCAGTTCGTCACGTTCCTCGGGCACATCGTCGACGGCTCCCTCGGCCACCAATGTCCGGATCCCAAGGGCAAGCCGACCGTCGCCGCGCGAATCGCCGAGGTGTTCCCGCACACGATGTGGCTCGCGATCGGCGGGATGCTCGTCGCGATCGTGCTCGCGCTCCCGCTCGGGATGCTCGCCGCGGTCCGGCGCGGAACCTGGATCGACACGCTCGCCACGACCGCGTCCCTGTCGATGGTCGCGCTGCCGCAGATGATGTTCGCGCCGCTGCTCCTGTTCTGGTTCTTCGTCACGCTCGCGTGGTTCCCCGGCCCGACGGAGACCGGCTTCGTCGCGCTGATCCTCCCCGCGCTCGCCGTCGGCACGCACCTGATGGCGATGCTCGCGCGGATGACGCGCTCGTCGCTCGTCGACGTCCTCGGCGAGGACTACGTCCGCACCGCGCGTGCGAAGGGCCTCCCCGAGCGTGACGTGCTGTTCCGCCACGCGCTGCGCAACGCGCTGTTGCCGGTGATCACCGTCGCGGGCCTGCAGTTCGGCTCGCTCTTGTCGGGCGCGATCATCATCGAGAACGTGTTCGCGCGACCGGGCCTCGGCTCGACGCTGCTCGAGGCGATCCTCGAGAGAAACTATCCGGTGGTGCAGGGCTCCGTCCTCGTGATCGCGGCGATCTACGTCGTCGTCAACATCCTCGTCGATCTCGCCTACGGGCTCGCGGACCCGAGGATCCGTCGCGCATGAAGATCCGGATCAAGCTCTCGCCGAGCGGCTGGATCGGACTCGTCATGCTGTCGACGTTCGTGTTCGCCGGAATCTTCGGGCCGTGGATCGCGCCGTACGACGTCGGCCTGACCTCGCTCGATCTCGATCATCGATTCGAAGGCCCCTCGGCCGGGCACTGGCTCGGCACCGACAGCAAGGGTGCCGACACCCTGTCGCAGCTGCTCTGGGGTGCGCGCAGTGCGCTACAGCTCAGCTTCATCGTCGTCGCGATCTCCTCCTCGATCGGTCTTGCGATCGGCACCATCGCCGGCTGGTTCCGCGGAATCGTCGACGAGATCCTGATGCGGATCGTCGACATCTTGATGGCGTTCCCGGGCATCTTGCTCAACATCGCGATCGTCGCCGTCGTCGCGCGCCCCGGCATCGGCGTGATGATCGTCGCCCTGTGCGCGAATGGCTGGGTCGGCTACGCGCGCGTTGCTCGTGGCCAGGTCCTCGCGCTCCGCGAGCGCGACTACGTCACCGCCGCCGTCGCACTCGGAGCCTCGAACCGCCGCGTCATGTTCAAGCACCTGATCCCGAACCTCATGGGCCCGGCGCTCGTGCAGATGTCGTTCGGCCTCGGCGGCGTGATCATGATCGAGGCCGCGCTCTCGTTCCTCGGCATCGGCCCGCAGGTCGACTACACGTGGGGCGCGATGCTCGATCAGGCCCGGACCTTCCTGTGGAAGGGCGACTGGGTCCGGATCTACGCAGTCGTCCCCGGTCTCGCGATCATGTGGGTCGTGCTCGGCGCGAACCTCCTCGGTGACGGTCTGCGCGATGCCCTCGATCCACGTCAGCGCGGGAGACGGTGAGTGGCGCTGCGCGTCCGTGTCTGCCGCCTCTCCGACGTCGTGCCGGGTGAGCTCCGCGCGTTCACCGTCTCCGGCGTGACGTGGCCCGTGATCGTCACCTACGCCGAGTCCGCGCTCGTCGCGTGCGCTGGCGTCTGCCCGCACGAAGACGTCGGCCTCGCGAACGGTCACCTCGAGGACACGACCCTCGTCTGCCCCGGCCACGGCTACGGCTTTGACCTCACCACCGGCCTCTGCACCCACGATGCGACCCTCGCGCTCCGCCGCTATCCGATCACCCTCGTCGGCGACGAGGTCTGGGTCGACCTACTCTAGCGTGTCGAGATCCGCGTCGGCGCCCGTGTAGAACCAGCGCTGCGGATCGAGGAACCGGCGATCGCCGTCCTTGTGGATCATGCAGAGGAACGGCTTGCCGTCGCGCTCGACAAAGCCGCTCTGCCACATCCGCCGGCGCCGCGCGTCGCTCGCGAACAGCTTGATGCTGACGCTGCGCGCGCGCGTCTTGTCGCCCGCGTGCGCGACGATCGCCTCGAGGCACGCATGCCACTTCCCGGGCACGGGCACCACGTCGACGATGTGCAGCTCGTCGCCACCGCGCAACGATTCGACCGCGCACGCACCGATCGGCTCGTGAGCATCGAGGATCACGTACGCGGGCTCGCGCTGCGCCGGTGCACCGCGGAATCGCCACTCGTAGAACGCCGCATCGCGGATCGCCGCGAGCCGCAGATCGCGCTTCGCCTCCATCCACACCGCGTCGACGCGCGGATCGTCCTCGGTCATCGGTTCGAGCGTCGGCGCGTTGCGGGGCCGCGTCAGTCGCGCGACGACACGTCCGATGATCGAGGGCCCGACCTGCAGTGGCCGCACGTAGCGCGCCACCTGCCCGAGCTCGCGCGAACCACCGTGCTTGAGCGGCGTCAGGTTCATCGCGCCGGGTGCGCCGTACATGCAGCCGATCTTGTGCGCCGGCATCGCGCGCCGCGACGCATCGTGAAGCAACCCGCCGAGCCCACGCCGCCGGAACGCGGGCCGCACGTACCCATCGCCGCCGAGCGCCGCCCGGACCTCTTCCCCGTCCAGCCACAGCCGGAACGGAAAGAACGACGTGCACCCGGCCACTTCTCCCGTCGGCGCGATCGCGAGCCACGTCAGCGCGCGCCCGCCCGGATTCGTGTCGTAGAGCCACGTCCACCGCGCGCCGACGTCGACGCCCGGGATCATCTCGGCGATCAGCGCCTCGATCTCGCCCCGATCCGCGTCGGTCGCCTCGCGCACCGTGAACGCGCTCTGCTTGTCCGGGACGGCGGTCATGCACGCAGCGTACGCCCTCGCGGCCAATCGGCACTTCCGCGCCGAGCAGCTCACCAGGATCTCATTGGTTCCGATCCCACTTCCTGATTCCACCACCAGAGCGTTCCGGTTCGCGGTCACGGCTCCCCGTCTATCCGTGCCCACCGCGCGTTGACGTATGCTCGTGCCGAAATGCGAGACGCGTTCGTGGTGTCGGCGCTGTTGTTCATGCTGGCGTGCAGCGAGTCGACACCGCGTGCGGCGGATCCGCCGGCGACGCGGAAGTTTGTGGCGACGTGCAACGCAACGATGTCGCCCGCTCGCGATCGCGATGACGGCCTCATGTGTTTGGTGCCGGCGGGCGACGTGGTGATGGGAACGCCGGTGGACAAGAACGTGGAGATGGATGGCCCCGCTCGTCGCGTGCGGATCTCGCGAGCGTTCTACATCGATCAGTACGAGGTCACGAACGCGCAGCTCTCGAAGTTTCTGAACAGCGCGCCGTCGGCGTGTGGCAAGGCCCAGAAGTTTTGTATGGGCGGTGATTTCCCGGACACCATCGACGTCGATCGCCCGGGGTTTCCGCCGCACGAAGGAAAGGCGGGGTTGGCAGGAGGGGCCACGTTCGCCGGGGCCGAAGCGTACTGCGCGTGGGTGGGCAAGCGACTACCCACCGAAGCGGAGTGGGAGCTCGC
>JANOPP010000379.1:0-2419 GCA_031421915.1 Myxococcales bacterium
TCAGCATGCTCCCCGAAGCTCAGGCGTTGAAGAGCAGTGTGCTAGCCGATCTGAAGCGAACTCTCGACGATGACTTTGCCAATTGCGGGTACGCCTGGCCTGAAGTACAGGCCTTACTGCACGCGGCACTCGCGCCAATCAACGTTCGATCTGTCAACCAGCGGTCCGGCGCAGCCAGCCTTGACTACTCCAAACACGAGGACAACGGTCTGCGGGTCGTTGCGGTCGGTGGAAACAGTCTTTCGCGCGGGCTGACCCTAGAAGGACTCTGCACCAGCTATTTCCACCGGAATGCACAGGCCTATGACACGCTGCTGCAAATGGGGCGCTGGTTTGGTTATCGCAAGGGGTATGGGGACCTGTGCCGCCTGTGGATCACCCCTGACGCGCAGCAGTGGTACGCGCATGTCGCTCTCGCGTCCGAGGAACTACGGGACGAGGTGAAGCGAATGAGACGCGCGGATCTGACTCCCAAGGACTTTGGCCTCAAGGTCCGGTCTCATCCGGACTCGCTGATCGTCACGGCGCGAAACAAGATGCGAACCGCATCAACGTACGTAAAGCAGATTTCCTGGAGCGCGGAAGGGGCAGAGACAACGAAGATCAGGACGCGAAGCAACGGCGCGAACGTGGCGGCCGCGCAAAGACTGATCCGTTCGGCCTGGACGCCCGGCTCGGTGGTTCCGACTTCCGAGTGGGGAAGTCCGATATTCCGAGGCGTTGCGAAGGAGGAGATCGCGAGATTCCTCGATGGCTTTGAGGTGCACCCTCACAACTTCGCTCTTTTTGTGCCGGAAGACGACCGACAGTCCTACGGTCTGGCGCAGTTCCTCAGATCAACTCAGGAACCAAAGCTCCAGCGCTGGGATGTCGTGATTCCCCAGGGTAGCCTGAACGAAACGAACTTCTTGGACATCGGATTGAAAGTGAGGCCGCTTCGCCGCAACGTGACGACCCCCGACGACGGGCGGACGATCCTGGTCTCCGGCAGCAAGGCCCGGGTCGGCTCCCGCGGGGTCGAGCGCGAGGGGATCCCGAAGGCCGAAGTCGACCTGCTGATAGAGCAGGCCAAGCCGAAGAATGTGTCCGATAAGGTATTCCGTGCGGCCAGAGCGAGACCACTGCTGCTCCTGTACCCCGTAATGCCGTTTCATGAGGATGTGGCCTGGACTGGTCTTGTCGAAGGCGACCTACTTGTCGCATACGGCCTCAGCTTCCCTTCATTCGACGACAGCGCACTCTCGAAGAAGGTTCCCTATCGGGTCAACAAGACTTGGCTGAGAGACCACTCCATCGAAGACGACTTCGACGAAGAGGATGACGATGACGACGCCAGTTGAGGAACTGTGGCGCAACCTGAGCGCAGCAATTTCGCTGCCGGCCCAGACGCGCGTTGCCGCCGACCATCCCCTTGATCTCTTTGCCCAGGTTGACGGTCAGCATCGTTTCGGATTGCTGGGCATCTCGGATCACCGACCAGACAGCGTGCCACGGTACACCGCTGTCGAGATCAGTCTAGGACAACGCGCGGATGGGCGTTGGGCAACGTCGATCTCGCTCGCTCAATCCAGCCTGCAGCCGATGTTCGCAACGATGTGCGAACAGATCGTCGACCAGGGCCGCAGTGTGCCTCCAGAGACAAATGCTGCCGACTTCATGCTTACGCAGGTCGCGCGATGGCACCGCCTGCTGGCGCTTGGCCCGGACGGCCTTCTTTCGGCCGAGGAGCAACAGGGGTTGTTGGGAGAGTTGGAAATTCTGCGGCTCGCCGTCGATCGATTTGGCCACGAGGCGGCAACTCAAGGTTGGAACGGGCCAGATGATGCGCCACAGGACTTCGAGCTGCCTTGCGGGCTGATCGAGGTCAAGACCGTCCAGGCCGGTGTTCCCATCATCAAGATCAGCTCCTTGGAGCAGCTCGACGTGGACGACGGCAGGCTCTGTATCGCAGTCGTCGACATTGCCCGCTGTGCGGGTGGAACTGGCGGTGCCAGTTTGGGAGCCGCAGTGGATTTGCTGCGAGACGCGCTGACAAGCACCCCTGCGGCACTGCAGCGATTTGAGGACCAGTTGCAGAAGGCCGGATACGTCGATCGCGAAGAGTATCGGACGACAGAGTACCGAGTCACCCGAGTCCGCTGGTTCGCTGTCGGGAACGGCTTTCCTCGCCTCGCTAGGAGTCGACTTCCTGCGTCGATCTCGGGTGGCCGATACGAGCTGCAGATCGCCGGTCTTACCGGCTTCGAAACCAACCCATTTGTTGATGATGGAAGAGCTTGAAGCATTCAGGGAGGAACTGCACGCCAGAGTCCGTGTCAGGGCCAGCGCAGACTCGAACTTTGTTCACTCTGCTTTCGCCGAGCTGTGCGGCGAACTGCTCGAGGAGGCTGAGGAGCTCTTCGACTTCGCCCCCTGTTTC
>JANOPP010000380.1:0-7603 GCA_031421915.1 Myxococcales bacterium
GCGCCCGGCGAGCACCCCTTGCCGGTGCTCGAGCAGTCGGCATCGGTGATCGGCGCGGACGCCTCGCGGAGCGTGGTGTTGTTGCCCATGCCCGCGGTATCGGTGAGACCGAAGCCGACGAGATGCACGCTCATGGCATCGGCGAAGCCGCCCGCCGAGAACGTGCACGCGGCGCCGATGCGGCGCGGGGTGACGCCCGTGATCGGCGCGTTGAGGACGATCACGGCGACGTCGTAGGTGTTCTCCCAGTTCGGGTACGCGGTGACCGACTTGACCGTCGCGCGGATTCCACCGGTGCCGTTGTAGTTGGTCGTGTTCGCGATGACGGTGGTCGGCGCGGGGCTCGCGCAGTGGCCTGCCGTGAGGACGACGTCGGGCGCGATCAAGGTGCCGGTGCAGGAGCCCTGCGCCGACAGGACCGCGACCGCGTCGGGCCACTTGCCCGTCGGGACCGCGGTGCCGTTGATGACGGGCTTCGCGTCGTAGTCCGGGCGAGCCATGTCGACGAGACCGGCCGCATTCTCGGCGGCAGCGGTGGACGTGAGGGCCAGGAGCGCAGCGGCGAACAACGTCTTCGTCATGGGTGCAGCAGACCTAAGCAGCCGCCGTGCCGGGCCCCGGCGGACACGCCTGGAACCCCTGGAGATCACGTGGCTGCGCACGTCGTGCAGAGGGATGCACTTCCTCGGGTGCAAGTGCCCGGTTTGCTCCGAGTTCTCGCCCCCTGGCTGGGACAGTGGCCATCTACTCGCCTCCTCAGGTGACCCAGAAGATCTAGCAGCGCTCGTTGGTCGCCGATCTCGTCGCCCGGGGCCGAGCCGTTCCATCACGTGCGCGGTGGCGCGACGAGCGGGGAGGCTCGCTGGCTACTTCTTCTTGCGCGCGACTTTCTCGAACGCCTTGGAGACCTTGTCCGTGTACGGCGCTTCCTTGTCCTTGGGTCCTGTCATCACGAACGTGGATCCATCCTTGCCGACGGTCGCCGTGAAGTCCTTCGCCTTGCTGCTCACGGTGAGCGTGATCGCGACCTTCTTCGCCTTCGGCGGGTAGTTCATCAGGGCGCTCGAGATCGCGTGCCAGTAGCGAAGCCACAGCGCGCCGTGCGAGGCATCGCAGTCGTCGCCGTCGATCGAGATCGCGAACGAGAACTTCTTCTTGAACGCGTCCATGTCCTTGTCGACGAGGTCGCGGTTGAACTTCGGATCGTTCGCGCTCTGGCCCTCGATCTGATCCCAGTCCTCGGCGCCCATCGCGTCCTTTGCCCACGCGAGGATGTCGCGCGTGACGAAGCCGGCGGTATGGATCGCGCTTTGCTCCTTGTCGCCGAGCCTGGCCAGGCACTTCTTGCCGACCTTGAATGTGTGGAACTTGGTCAGCACCCAGGCCGGGTTGTAGTCCCCCGTCGACTCCTTGAGGCCGAACGCGAAGTCGTCCGCGAGCCCGCTGTGGAGCTGGCGGAATGGTCGCTCGAGGCGATCGTTGTACTGCTTGGCCTCGATGTCCTTCGGCGCGGTGAACGTGAACGTCGTGCCGTCCTTGCTGACCTCCGAGGTCACGGCCTTCACCTTGGAATTCACGTTCAGGGTGATGAACACCTTGCCCGACGGCGGCGGGTACTTGTTCACCGCGGATGCGAGCTGCGACCAGTAGCGGATCCACAGCGAGCTGCGGCCGGCATCACAGTCATCGCCCTCGACGTTGACCGTGATGAAGAACTTGTCCTTGAACGCGTCGACCTTCGCCGCGACCATGTCCTTGTTCTTCTCGCTCTCGGTCGAGCCCGAGCCCTCGAGATCATCCCAGTCCTCGCCGGTGATCGTCTTCGCGTACGCGACGATCTCGCGGGTCGCGGAGCTCGCCGTGTGAACGAAGCCGCTGTCCTTGCCGGGCAGCTTCGCCCAGCACTTCTTGCCGAGCTTGAAGGTGTTGAGTCTGGTGAGCGCGAACATCGGGTTGTAGTCCCCGGTCGCATCCTTGAGCGCCGCCCCCACGTCGTCCATTCCCTCCGCGCGCGCGGACGGCGCAGCGATCACGAGTGCGAACACGCTCACTGCGCCCACCAGCGACGACTTCTCGAACATGGCTCGGTCCCCCTCCGCGCAAACTACCACTGCGGCTCGGGCGCTGGCGCTCGGGTGCCGAACGGACGCACGTCGGAGCCGAGGTCCGCGCTGTCTGGACGGCCTCGATCGCATGTTCGACGTGGGCACGCGGACTGCACGAGGTTGCTCGCATGAAGACCAGCACGGCAGCACGTCCGACTCACCCGATCCTCGCGAGCTTGTTCAGCCTGCTCACGATCGCCGTGTTCGCGGTCACCGCCGTGATGCTGTTCCGCGGCGATGCGATCGCGAATCCGCTCGCCCTCGCGATGGTCGGCATCGTCTCGGCGACGTATGCCGGCGCGCTGCGCTACCTGCCCGCGTCCACCCACCGCGCGGCCCGACTCGTCTGATTGGTCCCGCCGCACGTCACGTTGGGTCTGTGGACCCGCTCGGTGGCGTGCGGCGTTTTTTTTCGTCTATGCTGCCGCCGTGCAGCTGGCGTCGACGATCCGCGGCGTGAGCTATCGGTTCGCTTCCGTGAAGGAGGTGCTCGCGAAGGCAAACCCGCCGAAGAGCGGTGATGACCTCGCCGGCGTCTCGGCACGCGATGCCGTCGAGCGCGTCGCGGCGCGCGCGGTGCTCGCGAACATGACGCTGCGCGAGCTGCGCGAGAACCCGGTCGTCCCGTACGAGAAGGACGAGCTGACCCGCACCGTCGAGGACGAGCTCGACGACGCCGCGTTCAAGGCGGTCGCGCACCTCATGGTCGGCCAGTTCCGCGAGTGGCTCCTCGACATCAACACGTCGGGAGCGACGCTGCGCGCGGTCGCGCCAGGCCTGACGCCCGAGATGGCGGCAGCCGCGTGCAAGCTGATGTCGAACTTCGACCTGATGACGGTCGGCTCCAAGTGCCTCGTCGTCGTTCGCGCGAACAACACGCTCGGCCTGCCCGGCCGCCTGTCGTCGCGCTGCCAGCCGAACCATCCGACCGACGACGTCCAGGGAATCATCGCGTCGATGCGCGAAGGCCTGTCGTACGGCTGCGGTGACGCGGTGATCGGCGTCAACCCGGCGACCGATACACCCGAGTCGACCGCGGAGATTCTCAAGGCGATCGACGAGGTGCTGAAGCGCAACGCGTGCCCGACCCAGCACTGCGTGCTCTCGCACGTCACGGTCCAGATGAAGGCGCTCGAGCTCGGCTGCCCGATGGATCTGATGTTCCAGTCGGTGGCCGGCACCGAGGCCGCGAACAAGGCGTTCGGCATCAGCGTCAAGCTCCTCGACGACGCGTGGGACCTGATGAAGGAGAAAGGCTCGACGAAGGGTCCGAACCGGATGTACTTCGAGACTGGGCAGGGCTCGGCCCTCTCCTCCAACGCACATCACGGCGCCGATCAAGTCACGATCGAGGCGCGAGCCTATGGCCTCGCACGGCGCTACAAGCCGTTCCTCGTCAACACCGTCGTCGGCTTCATCGGCCCCGAGTACCTGGAGAACGGGCCGCAGATCTCGCGCGCCGCGCTCGAAGATCACTTCATGGGCAAGCTGCTCGGCCTGCCGATGGGCTGCGATGCCTGCTTCACCTATCACGCGACGATGACGCAGGACGAGCTCGAGAGCCTCAAGGTCCTGCTCGCGACCGCTGGCTGCACGTACTTGATGTCACTGCCTGTCGGCGACGACATCATGCTGAACTATCAGTCGACGAGCTATCACGACATCCCGACGGTGCGACGCCTCGTCAACAAGCGGCCGACGCCCGAGTTCGACGCGTGGCTCGACGCGAAGGGCATCTGGCGCGGCGATGGCCCCGGCCCGAAGTTCGGCGACGTCGAAGCGATCCGCTAGTTCGCGGTCGACGCGACCGAGTACGCGACGCCGTCCCACATCAGCTCGAAGTTCGCATCGACGTGGCCCTCGTACGAGGTCGCCTCGTCGGAGCGGACGGTGTCACCATCGCAGGTCACGAAGCCGGCCTCGCCGACGTCGGAGTGTCCCCACGTGTAGCGGCTCATCGTCGCGTCGTGCGCGGCGAACGTGATGTTCCAGTGGCAGGTCGCGACGCCGTCAGGTGTCAGCCCGCACTCGCCTGGCTGCACCGAGCGGAACGTCGTGCCCTCGAGCTCCGAGCACGGGCCGCGCTTGGCGACGGTGTTCGGATCCTCGCGCGGTAGCTCGTCCACGCATCCGATGAGGAGCACGGCGGAGATCCAGGCGGGACGCATCGACGCTATTGTACCTAATGGCGGGGGCCGTTGGGAGGTGGTTTAGCCAGCCGCCGGCAGTTGCGCGGAGTTGCGCTGCATGGTCACGTAACTGCGCGTGAGCCGGACCCGCCAGCTTATGGATGCGCTTCGGGAGCAGCTCGGGAGCAGCGATCCCCTCCCGCCGATCCCGGCGATGCCCGTGGTCCCAGCGCCGCCCGAGCGGGTCTATACGCCGCGGCCCGAAAAGAGCGCGTTCGCGGCCGAGGCCGCACGGCACACGACCGCGCTGCTCGGCATCGGACACGTCGGTACCCGCTACGCGACGAACGTCGTCCTGCAGTTCCAGGCCGAGCTCGCCGTCGCCCATGCCGCGGTCGGTGCGGAGCTCCCGGACGGCTGGGCCGAGCAGAACGGCTTTGTCGGCGTTCGCTCGCGCGTGACCTCGCATCGCGAGTTCCTGCTGCGCCCCGATCTCGGGCGGCGGCTCGACGAGCCCTCGCTCGAGACCGTGCGGACGAAGTGCACCAAGGGCGTCGACGTCCAGGTGATCATCGCGGACGGACTGTCGGCGGTCGCATGCATGCAGACGGGCAAGGCGCTGCACGATGCGGTCGTTCGCGCGTGTACGGCACGCGGCCTCAGCGTCGGCACGCCGATCGCGGCACGGTTCGCACGGGTCTGGCTCGAGGACGAGATCGGGCAAGAGATCGGCGCGAAGGTCGCGATGATCCTCCTCGGCGAGCGCCCGGGTCTCGGGACAGGCGACGGTCTCTCGGCCTACGTTGTCCATGCGCCGACGATCGGGAACACCGACGGAGATCGGAACATGATCTCGAACATCCACCAGCGCGGCATCATCCCCGACGACGCCGCCGAGCGCCTCGCTGCGCTCGCACAGGCGATGATCGCGCAGCGGTGCAGCGGCGTGACTCTGGACCTTGGTCGGCTCGGTGAGATCGCCGGCGGCCGCGGCTATCGCGAGCCCCAGGTGCGCCAGAAGCTGGTCGAGTCATGATCCTCGAGCGAATCATCCCGACCGTCCTGTCGGTGCGACGGCTCCCCCGCGCCGATCCGAAGCTGATCGAGGCGTACGGCGGCGATCCCGCCATCCACACCGCGCTCGGTCTCGTGACCTGCGATCAAGACGACGCGATGTACGTCGCGCTCGACGAAGCGACCAAGCAGGCGCCGGTCGACGTGATCTTCGCGAAGAGCTTCTACGCCGGCGCCGCGCACGCGAGCGGGCGACTGTCGGGCGAGATCCTCGGCGTGATCGGCGCGCGCGATCCCGAGGAGATCGACGAGGGCCTGGACGCACTGATCCGCTGCCTCGCGCACGACGCGTGCTTCTACGACGCGGATGGCAAGCGCGGCGTCACCGTATTCCCGCATGTGATCGCGTCGCTCGGCGAGTACCTCGCGAAGGAGTCGGGCCTCGCGGTCGGGACTCCGATGGCGTACCTCGTCGCGCCTCCGCTCGAGGCGACGATCGGGCTCGACGCAGCCCTCAAGGCGGCGGAGGTCCGCAGCGTGCGGATCACGACACCGCCGACCGAGACGAACTTTGCGTGCGCGTGGCTGACCGGTGAGCTCGATGCCTGCGAGGCCGCCGCGGTCGCGTACGCGGCAGCGGTCGTCGATGTCGCAGCCTCGCCGAAGCGATGAGCCTTGCGCCGGCAATGACCGGCCTTAGCTTGGCAGCATCGAGCATCCAACACCCCCCGCATCGTCCACCCTCCCCTTGGCCCTCTTGCCACCGCGCGCGTCGCCGCCGGTGCCCTTGCCCGTTCAGCGCGACCACTCGTTCGCACTCGGCGTCACGATCTGGCTGATGACCGCGATGCACATCGCGGCCACGGCACTGTTGCTCGGGACCTAGACCGACGTCGTACCGAGGCCCGTGGCCTCGACGGCGAGCGCGATCCGGAGCAGCTGCGTCTCGGCGCCGAGATCGCCGACGAACATGATCGAGAGCGGCCGACCGCGGTCATCGACTCCCATGGGGACGGCGATCGCGGGGAGGTCGCACAGGTTCGCGAGCGGCGTGAACGCGCCGAGCGCGCGCAGGAGCACGACGCTGGTCTTGTTCGCGACGACCGCCTTGGTCAAGGCAGGTGGTGGGATCGCGGTCGTCGGCATCGCGAGGATCGGATGCTTCGCGAGCACCGAGAACGTCGCCGCCTTGAGCGCGTCGCGCTGCGCGACGAGGCGGGCAACATCGCGCTCCGAGAACGAGCGACCGATCGCGAGCGAAATCAGGCCGCCGTCGGACTTCGTACGGTCGGCGTACGGGCCCGTCGACAGCTCGTAGGCGCCCGTCATGCCGCCGAGGAACGTGGCCGACGAGAAACCGGGGAGATCGACCCGCTCGACGCGCAGCGCGAGCGCCTCGAGCATCCGCGCGAACGCGGCGCGAATCGATCCCGCCACGCGCACGGGCTCGGCGAAGACCGGCACGCCGACGTGATCCGGCAGCCACGACGTCAATGCCTCGACGGGCTCGTCGACCATCACCTGCCACAGCCGCACGCAATCCTCGACCGTCCGGGTGATCGGACCGACGGCGTCGAGCGAGCGCACGGGGCTGCGAATCCCGGCGCGCGGCAACCGGGTCCGACTCGGCTTGAGACCGACGAGCCCGCAGAACGCCGCCGGGATCCGGACCGAGCCGAGACCGTCGCCTCCGACGCCGTAGCGCGCGAGCCCGGTCGCCACCGCGACCGCCGTGCCCGTGCTCGAGCCACCGGGCGAGTAGCCCGGCGCGCGTGGATTCCCCGGCATCGGGTAGGCCATCATCGTCCCGAGGCCGTCCATGCCGAGCTCGGTCATCTTCGCCTTGCCGAGGATCGTGCCGCCGGCCGCGCGAATGCGAGCGACGATCGTGGAGTCCTCGGTCGCGAGCTCACCTCCGTCGGGGAGACCGACGCCAGTGCGCATCCCCTTCACGTCGAGCTGATCCTTGACGACCACGGTGCCGCCCTCGAGGACACCCGGCAGGGCCGGCAGCGGCTCGGGGTGGTCGACCAGCGGGCTCGCCTCGGGCAGGTCGTGCTCGGGCATCCGCCCCGCGAACTCGTCGGTCCGCATGATGGGGACCCGGAACCGGGCCAGCACCGTCAACGCACGCCCCGGCCGGAGCCGCGTCAGGACCCGATGGATCATGCTCACGCGAAATCATAACACCGGGGACCGAGCTCCCCCTCCCGTCCCCGAGCGCGCGAGTGCTGCGCGGTGCACGTGCCGGATGTGCACGACCTGCGTTCACCCGGACGCCAGTCGCGCCGACGCCATGTAGGCGCGGCCTTCCGTGTGGCATGCCCGATGCTCGATCCTTGGGTGTTACCTGGA
>JANOPP010000381.1:0-29832 GCA_031421915.1 Myxococcales bacterium
GTTTCGCCGACTGCAAGCGCAACCGGCACTGCCCGATCGTCCTGATCCGCGCGTGCTAGCCTTCACGTGTGGCCAAGCTCCGGATCACGTACAACGCGCCGGTCGTCCTGACCTTCGCCCTTCTCGCGCTGGTCGTCACGCTGCTGCCGATGGACGCGCGCCGGCACTACTTCGCCGCGCACCCGACGTTCATCGAGTGGAGCAGCTACACCGGCCTGTTCACGCACATGCTGGGGCACGCGAACTTCGAGCACTACCTCGGCAACTTCATGCTGATCCTGCTGCTCGGCCCGATCCTCGAGGAGCGGCACGGGTCGCTCTCGTTGCTGTTCATGATGCTCGTGACCGCGCTCGTCACCGGCCTCGTGAACTCCATCCTGTCGGGAAACTTGCTCATGGGTGCCAGCGGCATCGTCTTCATGATGATCCTGCTCGCGTCCACGGCGAACATCCGCCAGCGCGAGATTCCGCTGACGTTCATCGCGATAGCGGTCATCTATCTCGGCGGTGAGATCTATCGCGCGTTCACGAGTGAGGACAACGTGTCGCGCATGGCCCACCTCATGGGCGGCCTGAGCGGCGCGGTGTTCGGCTTCATCGGTGCGCGCACCAAGGGCAACACCGAGGCGAAGGTCGCGAACCTCGGGATGCCCGCGGCGAAGGGCCTGCCTGCCGCGAAGCCCAAACCCAAGGTCTAGGTAGTTCGTTAGACGAAGAAGTCGGGGATGAGCTGTGCGCCCGGCGTCATCGAGTACTCGCTGAGGTCGGTCTTACCCGCGAACTTCGCCATCACGTCGTCGTCGACGAAGAAGTTGCCGGTGACCTCGCGCGAATTCTGCATGAAGATCGCGTAGGCGGCGTCGGCGATGATCGCCGGCGAGCGCGAGCCCTTCATGACGGTGTCACCACCGAGGAGGTTCATGATCGCCGAGGTGGCGATCGTCGTGCGCGGCCACAGCGCGTTGAACGCGATGCCGTCCTTCTTGAACTCGCCTGCCATGCCGAGCACGCACAGGCTCATCCCGAACTTCGCCATCGTGTAGGCGACGTGCGGCTGGAACCAGCGCGTCTCCATGTTGAGCGGAGGCGACAGGTTGAGCACGTGCGCGTTGCCGCCGGCCGCGGCCGACTTGCGGAGGTGCGGGACACACGTCTTCGAGACGAGGAACGTGCCGCGCGTGTTGATCGAGTGCATCAGATCGTAGCGCTTCATCTCCGTCTGCTCGGTGCCGGTCAGATTGATCGCGCTCGCGTTGTTCACGAGGATATCGATGCCGCCGAACGTCTCGACGGTCTTTGCGACCGCGGCCTGGACCTGGTCCTCGAACCGGATATCGCAGACGAGCGGGAGGCCCTTGCCGCCGGCCTCGTCGATCTCCTTTGCTGCCGTGAACACGGTGCCGGGGAGCTTGGGGTTTGGTTCGGCCGTCTTGGCAGCGATCGCGACGTTGGCTCCGTCGCGCGCCGCGCGCAGACCGATCGCGAGGCCGATGCCTCGGCTCGCACCCGTGATGAACAGTGTCTTTCCGCGAAGCGACATCCGCGGAACCTATCACCGACGGGGCGCGCGGATCAGTAGTGCTCGGGATTCATCGCGTCGAGCGAGTGCTCCCGAATCGCACGACCTCATTCGGTCTTTTCCCACCACTGGCACCACCAGTTCCCGCCGACGAGGATCCGCAGCTTGGGATGCCAGCAGTACGCCAGCTTCTCGTCGGGGTTCAGGTAGTAGAGGCAGTTGTCGCAGCGCTCCTCGCCGTAGGGCTGTCCCTTGAGGACGCTGTCCTCGGCGAGGTGCTTGAGCTGGAGCGCCAGCTTCTCGTCGATTTCCTTGGGCTCGGGCTTCGGCAGGTCATCGTCGGACATCGCCCGCAGTATACCCTCGGGATCGTGAGCAGAAAGCAGCGAGAGGAGCGGATCCGCGCCGCGGAAAAGGCCAAGGCTCCCGCGTCGACCGCAACTCAGCTCGACCAGATGGTCTCGGGGCTCGGCGATGTCGCCCGAGGCTCGACACCGTGGTGGGCAAGGATCGTCGCGTTCGTGGCCGCCCGGAAGTGGCTCCTGGGGAGCCTCGCCGTCCTCCTCGCGGGCGGCATCTTCTTCGGTGTCTGCACGTTCATGCGCTACCGCATGCGGAATATCCCGGGTCGCCCCGTCGGCGAGCTCGTGGTCACCACGTCGAAGGGGAGCGTCGTCGTGGTCGTCGACTACGTCGCGCTCGGGGGTGGGAACAAGAACAGCACCGGACCGACGACCAAGGGGCACCGGCTCACGGCGATCGACGCGGCAACGGGTGTTCAGCTCGCGGTCGACGTCACCGATCACCAGAAGTGCTGGGCTGGTGGCACGCGCGTGTGGTGCCTCGACGAGTACCGCCGGCTGGTCCTGCTCGATCCGCACACGCTCGAGACGGTGGCGACCGCGGAGAAGCTGGTCGCTGCGGCCAAGCTCGCCAAGCCGATCGATCGCTACGACGGCGGCATCGGTGACGATGTCGTCGTCCACCTGAGTGACGGCCGTGGTGCGCGGATCTCGGGCACCACGCTCGAGGTCACCGTTCTCGAAACGATCCCGTGGCAACAGCACCAGATCGACAAGACCGAGTGCGACGACACCGATCAGTTTCAGCAGGGTTCGACGACGCTGAAGCTCGACTCGGGCGGCACGCGCAGCTCGCTGCGGAGCGATCCGCCACCACCGGCCGAGTCGGCGACGCCACGAGGACCCGCGCTGACGTTCCTCGACGGCGGGTTCCTGTCGACGTGGCCGCGCATGCCGATCGTGGTGCACCGCGCGTCGATCGGTGGCCCGCAGATCCTGACCCGCGTCGACGATATCTCGCGCGCGGCATGGACCGTTCCGCTCGAGGGGACCTGTCGCTATGCGCAGGTCATCGATTCGACGTTGATCGTGGCCACGAGCAACCCGGGTCGGCGCGCGATCGCACTCGATGCGACCACCGGCGCCGTGCGCTGGACGTTCGGCCGCTGAGTCGAGCTACTTCGGCTTCTTGCGGAGTCGCGCGGCGAACCAATCGACGGTCTCGGCCATGCCCTCGGTGACCTGGTGCGTCGGTACGTAGCCGAGTGCCGCCTCGATCTTGTCGATCGATGCCTGCGAGTGCGCGACGTCGCCGGCGCGCGGAGGCTCGTACGTCGGCTCGACACTCGCGAGCTCGGGCACGTCCTTCGCGAGATCGTCGCGAATCATCGCGAACAGCTCCTTGAGGTTCGTGCGGCCGTTGCAGCCACAGTTGTAGACCGTGCCCGTCACACCGGCGTCGGTCGCGGTGCCGGCGAGCAGGTTTGCCTGCACGATGTTGTCGATGTAGCAGAAGTCGCGGCTGCTCGATCCGTCGCCGAAGATCACGATTGGCTTGCCGTCGAGCAGCGCCGAGATCCAGCGCGGGATCACGGCCGCATACTGGCCGTCCGGATCCTGGCGGCGACCGAACACGTTGAAGTAGCGGAGCCCGATGTTGTGCTGGCCGTAGACGTCGTGGAACACGCGCGCGTAGATCTCGTCGACGCGCTTGGTCACCGCGTACGGTGACAGCGGGGTGCCGATCCGATCCTCGACCTTGGGGAGTCCGGGGTGATCGCCGTACACGGACGAGCTCGACGCGTAGACCACGCGGCCGACGTTCGCCTCGTTCGCCGCCTGCAGCACGTTGAGGAACGCGTCGACGTTGTGCTGGTGCGACGCGACCGGATCTTTGATCGAGCGCGGCACCGAGCCGAGCGCGGCCTGGTGGAGGATGATGTCGACATCCTTCACAGCCTCGGCGGCCACCTTCGGATCGCGGAGGTCACCCTCGATGAACCGGAACTGCAGCCGTTCGTCGGGGTTGATCGCGAGGACGTCGTCCAGGTTCTTCTTGTGACCGGTCAGGAAGTTGTCGACGCCGACGACGGTCTGCCCGAGATCGAGCAGGCGCTCGAGGAGCGCCGAGCCGATGAACCCGGCCACACCGGTGACGAGCCAGCGGCGGGGCGAGTTGACCAGGTCCTCGCAGACTTCGTCGTAGCGGGTTCGCTTCATGATCGCGACTTCACAGACTCCACACGCGGATACCACGCGGCGGCTTGAGCGACGTTGGCAGCGAGCTCTTCACGTCGATCACGGCGCCACCGTCCTTGACGCGCTCGTACAGCGCGGCCGGATTCTCGATGTACTCCTTGTGAGCGACGGCGAGGATCATCGCGTCGAGCTGTACGAGCTTCTCGAGCGGCGTGATCTCGATCTTGTACTCCTCGAACGCCTCGCGCGGATTGCCGAGCGGATCGTGGACCATCGCGTCGATGCCGTACTGCGCGAGCTCTGCGACGATGTCGGGGATCTTCGAGTTGCGCAGATCGGGCACGTTCTCCTTGAACGTCAGGCCGAAGATGCCGACCTTCGCCTTGCGCAGCGGCACGTCGTGCTGCGTGAGCATCTTGACGCACTTCTGTGCGAGGAACGGACCGACGTTGTTGTTGATCCGGCGACCCGCGAGGATCACCTCGGGCAGGTAACCGAGCTCCTGCGCCTTGGTGGTCAGGTAGTAAGGATCGACGCCGATGCAGTGACCGCCGACGAGGCCGGGGGAGAACTTGAGGAAGTTCCACTTCGTTCCGGCCGCTTCGAGGACGTCCGCGGTGCGAATGCCCATGCGATCGAAGATCAGCGCGAGCTCGTTCATCAGTGCGATGTTGAGATCGCGCTGGGTGTTCTCGATCACCTTGGCGGCCTCGGCAACCTTGATCGAAGGCGCCTTGTGTACACCCGCCGTCACGACCGACGCGTAGACGCGAGCGACGCGCTCGAGCGCCTCCGGCGTCTGGCCCGCGACGACCTTCATGATCTTCTCGAACGTGTGCTCCTTGTCGCCCGGGTTGATGCGCTCGGGCGAGTAGCCGAGGAAGTAGTCGACGCCGTTCTTGAGGCCGCTCTTTTCGTCGAGGATCGGGCCGCAGACCTCTTCGGTCACGCCCGGGTACACCGTCGACTCGTAGACGACGATGTCGCCCTTGCGGAGGTGCGGGCCGATCGTCTTGCTCGCGCTGATCATCGGTCCGAGGTCGGGGCGATTATTGATGTCGATCGGCGTCGGCACCGCGACGATGTAGAACGTGCAGTCGGCGAGCTTGCTCGGGTCTGCCGTCATCTCGAGCTTGGTTGCGCCGGTGAGCTGGTCGGCGGTGACCTCGAGCGTGTCGTCGTGGCCCTTCTTCAGCTCGTCGATACGCCGCTGCCGGATGTCGAATCCGACGGTGGGGAGCTTTCGGCCGAACGACAGTGCGACGGGCAAGCCGACGTAGCCGAGTCCGATTACCGCGATCTTCTCTTGCTCGAGCGTGCTCATCTGCGACGAGAACACCACGATCTCCTGGCAACGACAAGCGACCCAGCGTTTGATGGGCGTGAGTGAGCGAAACCGCACGTGAGCGCGTTTGCTCCACGCGATGGATGGCCGGGCGCGCCTCGGATACACTTGTCGACAAGGTGGCCATGGGTCGATGTCTCGCCGGCGCGCTGGTTCTCTCGCTGTGCTCCTCCGTATCGGCCGATGACGTCATCACGCAGGCCGAGATCAACGGCGTGGCGCCTCCCGCGGAGCCGGCGAGGTCGCCCCTCGAAGCCGGCATCTACTTCGGTGGCTTCATCTCGAACTACTTCCACCAGTTTTACGACATCGACGTCCAGCCCAACCGGCAGGAGCTCGAGCGCGTGAACATGGAGCTGGGGGTGCGGATCGCCTACTTCTTCCACGAGATGGTCGGGACCGAGATCGAGGGCGGCTGGGTTCGCGCGACCACCAAGCAGACCGGCGATGGGGCGAGCATCCTCAACGTCCGCGCGCAGGCGATCGTCCAGAAGCGGTTCGGTCGAGTCGCGCCGTTCGGGTCGCTCGGCCTGGGGGTGTGGCACGTCAGCTCGGAGGACGACATCCTCGGGAGCGACACCGACATGCTGCTGCAGGCCGGTGCTGGCGTCCGGTTGTTCGTGACCGACGCGATCGCGCTCCGCGCCGACGTCCACTACCTGCGCGGACCGTCGCAGCAGGCGCCCTATCACCTCAACGCAGGCTACGCCGAGCTCATGCTCGGCGTATCCTTCGTTCCGACGTTCGGCGGTAGCAGCGAGCCGGAGCCAGTCAAGGTCGTGGTCGTGGCTCCGCCCAAGGTCGACACCGACGGAGACGGCGTGACCGACGACGTCGACTCGTGCGTCGGCGAGGCAGAGGACAAGGACCTCTTCGACGACACCGATGGCTGCCCCGATCCGGACAACGACCAGGACGGCATCCCCGACGCCAGCGACAAGTGCGCGATGGCTGCGGAGGACAAGGATGGCTTCCAGGACGACGACGGCTGCGTCGATCGCGACAACGACAACGACGGCGTCGCCGATGCGCAGGACGCGTGCCCGGCCGAGGTCGAGGATCGCGACACGTATCGCGATGGCGATGGCTGCCCCGATCCGGACAACGACAAGGACGGCATCCTCGACACCGTCGACAAGTGCCCGAACGACGCCGAGGTGATCAATGGCGTCGACGATGACGATGGCTGCCCCGACCGCGGCGACGCGCTCGTGGTCCTCAGCA
Organism: Myxococcales bacterium; assembly: GCA_031421915.1. Taxonomy (GTDB): domain Bacteria; phylum Myxococcota_A; class Polyangia; order Haliangiales; family Haliangiaceae; genus JABFXX01. Next base: position 6,590 of record JANOPP010000381.1, read on the forward strand.
CCGATCGCCTCGAGATGCTTGCCCCGGTGACGTTCACCAAGGACAAGCTCTCGAAGGACAGTCTCAACGTGCTCGCCCAGGTCGCCGGCATGCTGCGCCAGCACAGTCAGATCCTGCGGCTGCGGATCACGGTCCACGTCCAGCCGACGAATGACCCCGACGCCGACCAGGCCACGTCGGACAAGCGCGGCGCCGCGATCCGCGACTGGCTCGTGACCGAGAAGGGCATCGAGAAGAAGCGCCTCGAGGTCCGTGGCTTCGGCGGCAGCAAGCCGCTCGTCCCGAAGAAGGCGAAGAGCGCGGCGCTGATCAACGACCGGATCGAGCTGATCATCCTCGAGCGCAACTAGCTCAGCCGACGAGCAGGACGCCGAGGAAGCGTCCCTTCGGCATCAACTCCGCGAGCCCCACGAGATCGGCCTCACGGGTCTGGTGCGCGCGCCCGACGAGCGCGACGGCGTCCATGCACGCGGCCGCGGTCGCGTGCTCGCCGAGCAGCTCGAAGCCCGTGAGATCGACGAGCACCTGGCCGAACAGCTCCGCGCCTTCGAGCAAGACGCGCGCGAGCTGCGGCACGACCTCGCCGGCCTGCTCTGCACGGGGCGGGGAGAGCAGGGCGAGCGAGCCGCGCAACCACCGCGTCGAGTACACCGAGCGGTCGTGGTTGGTCTCCCGGTCCTTCGCGACCAGCGGCAGACCCGGATACCGAACGTTGGCGTCGACCACCGCGACGGTGCCGCCCGTCGCCTCACACAGGGCGAGCCCGAGTTGCACGAGCAGCGGCGGTACGGCGACCTTGTCATCACCGGGGATGAAGCCGATCACGCGAAGTCCATCGGCGCGGATCCGGCGCACGACCGGCGCGCATGCGGCCGCCAGCTCGCCGTGGCGTGCACCGCCGACCTCGATCCCGAGTGCGGCGAGGAGCTCGTCGTCAGCTGAAGGTGAGGACTCCGTCACCGCCTCAGCATAGCTTGCGGCTCGGCTGCTGCGCGCGGTAGCAGTCAACAGTGCTCTCCATCGTCCACATGCTCTCCTCGTACGGGGTTGGTGGCCAGGAGCGCGTCGCACTCGATCTCGCGATCGGGCAGAAGCTGCGTGGCCACGACGTCAGCGTGCTGTCGCTCGCTCCCGAGCCGGATGGCGCGATGGCGAAGGAGTTCGCGGACGCCGGGATCTCCGTCGGGCGCGTGCCGAAACACGGCGGCCTCGATCCGACGCTCGTGCCGCGCCTCGCTCGCGAGCTGCGGCGCCGCAAGGTCGATGTCGTGCACACCCATAACCCGCTGCCGCTGATCTACGGCGCGCCCGCGGCACGCCTGGCCGGCGCCGTGTCGATCCACACCAAGCACGGCGTGAACCCGGGCTCACGCGGTCACCGGATGCTGCGCCGCGCGGCGGCCCAGCTCACGCACGCGTTCGTCGCCGTCTCCGACACCACCGAGGCCCAGGCGCGCGAGCAGCGTGACGCACCGTTTGCGAAGCTGCACACGATCCCGAACGGGATCCGCCTCGATCGCTACGCGCCGGACCCCGCGGCGCGTGCCGCCGTGCGCGCAGAGCTCGGCCTCGGCGATGCGTGGGTGATCGGCACCGTCGGTCGGCTCGATGACTTCAAGAACCAGTCGCTGCTCGTGCGCGCGATGGCTCCCCACCTGTCGTCACGGGTTCGCCTCGTGATCGTCGGTGAGGGAGACGCGCGGCCAGCGGTCGAGGCCGCGATCGCTGTGCTCCCCGACCCGAGCAGGGTCGTGATGACCGGCCGCCGGATGGACGTCCCAAGGCTCGTTCACGCGTTCGACGTGTTCGCGCTCTCGTCGAAGAGCGAGGGCCTGCCACTCGTCGTCCCCGAGGCGATGGCCGCCGGGCTGCCGATCGTCGCGACGGCCGTCGGTGGTCTACCGAGCGTCATCGACGAGGGCGTCACTGGCTTCCTCGTCCCCGTCGACGAGGCGGCGCTCTCGAAGGCGCTCGGCACTCTCGTCGGAGATCACGAGCGCGCCCGTGCGATGGGCGCGAAGGCTCGCGAGGTCGCGCTCGCGCGCTACAGCCACGACCGGATGGTCGACGCCTACCTCGCTCTGTACGCTCAGGCGCGCAAGTAGCCGTCGGTGATCCGCTCCATCGCGGCGCGCACGCGGATGCGATCCATCTCGAACACGTACTCCTTGAGCATCCGCAGATCGCGCGTCGCCGCCGTGACCAGCCGATAGCCGGTGCGCCGGATCAGCCCCATCGGTCCACCGGCGGCCGTCTTCGACGGCACGAGCACGTCGGAGCAGACATCGCCCTTGGCCCACATGATCTCGTCGATGCCGGGAACCTCGATCTCGAGCTGGACCTCGCGCCGCGTCGGGCCGCCCACGTAGGGCCGCTCGATCCGCAGCCCCATCGAGGACAGGTCGACAGCGAGGCCGGAGTCCTGGCCGACCTGCCCGTTGACCACTTCCCAGCACAGCGTTTCGACGTCGATCCGGGGACTCTCACGACGGAGGTGGTTCATGGAAATAATTTTCGGCCGCTTCCGCCACCCGGATCCAGTTTCTAGTCGGAATGCCGCCCGTAGTAGGACAGGCGTGGCAGGGCGAGCTGGGTGAGGAACATGGCGTCGGACATCGACCGGTCGAGCGACAGGCGCCGGACGTCGTACCGGTCAAAGCCGAGCATCCCGCCCAGTGATCCCGGCCAGATCCGGTTCACTCCGCTCGCGTTGGACAGCCCGATCTTGTAACCGGCAGCCGCGATCGCGGTCCGGATCCGCTCGCTGCCGCTGCCGAGCCGTCGGCCCACCGGATAGGCGATCGCGCGGACCGGGCGGCCGAGCTGCGCCTCGAGGTCCTCGCGCGATCCGGTCAGCTCGTCGCGGAGCCCGGCATCATCGAGCGTCTGGAGGACACGGTGGTGGCGCGAGTGCGATTCGACGTCCATCCCTGCCCGCGCGAGGGCCCGGACGTGGTCCCACGTCATGATCAAGCCGTTCGCGTAGGCCGCCTCGATCTCGGCGCTCCACGTCACGCCCATGGCGTCCGCGATGCCGCCCAGGAACTGATCGACGTCGAGCTGCGGCGTGTCCTTGATCGCATCGAGAAGTGCGACGCGAGTAACGCGGCTCCTCGGCGTGAGCTCGAGGCGCTTGGGATACGTCAACGTCGCGCTGCGTGCCGCCTGGTTCACGATCAGCGCGACACGCTCCCACCAGTACAGCCGCCGCTCGCTGACGAACGATGTCGAGATGAAGAACGTCGCGCGGATCCCGACGGCGCGCAGGATCGGCAGCGCCACGTCGTGACAGCTCTGGTAGCCGTCGTCGAACGTGACCATCACCGGGTTCCTGGGGAGCGGCGCACCGTCGAGCGCGCGCAAGAGCTCGTCGATCCCGATCGGGGTGCAGGTCCGCGCGAGCGTCTCCATCTGCCAGCGGAACCGCGCGGGTGTGGCGTCGGCTGCGTCGGGATCGTTCGGGTAGGCGTGGTCGGGATCCGCGATGTGGTGGTACGTGATGATGCTGACCGTTGGCAGGGGCACGACGCCGCGGACCTTGAGGACGGCGTGCAGCGCGCCTGCTCGGTGCAGTAGGTCTGCAAGCCTCTCGCGCATCACGTCGAGGGAAGGATAGTGACCCGTGAGGTCACAGGCAGGTCCTAGGGGAGATTCCTAGCGGAGTCATCACTATGCAGCGCGTCGCAAGCCCCGTGAGCCGTTGCTAGGGTCGATGACCGACCGTGTTCGCGATCCCTGGAATCGTCTGCCTCATCGTCTTCATCCTCGTGAGGCCGCAGGAGTTCATCCCTCTCCTCCAGCGCGTTCCGTTCCTTCACCTGTTCACGGGCCTCGCGGTCGTCGGTTGGATCATCGATGTCCGCCTCCGCCGGCTCCAACCCGTCGCCGTCCCGACGCTGCCGTGGGTGGTCGCGTTCCTCGCCTGGGCGATCATCGGCACCGCCGTCGTCGTGCCCGAGACGCTGCTCGGTCGCGCACTCGAGCTCGCGATCCTGTTCGCGCTCTACGCGGTGATCGCGCACGGCGTGCAAAAGTTCCGCACGTTCCAGATCATCGCGGGCACGCTCGTCAGCGCGTGCCTGATGATCACGGTCGTCTGCTTTCACCAGGGCCTCGCGGACAAGCAGTGCATCGCCGGGCAGGAAGGCACCGACGGCGCGATCAACGGGAAGCCGGATGGCCGCAGCTGCGACATGTCCGAGCAGTGCCTCGGTCCCGATGCCGAACCTGGCAAGGAGTATCGCTGCGAGCACGTCGGTGCGTTCGGCACGTACTCCATCGAGGAGCGCGTGCGCTATCGCGGTGAGCTCCACGATCCAAACGAGGTCGCGCTGACGATCACCGCCGGCGCCCTGTCGCTCTTGATCGCGTTCGCCATGCGTCGCCGCTCCGCGCTCGGTGTTGCGTTCTGCGCGGCCGGCGTGATCCTCGTGATCGCGACGATCCTGATGACGAAATCACGCGGCGGTCTCGTGTCCGCGATGCTCGTGCCGGGCGTGTATCTGGTGAGGAGGTTCGGCCTGTGGGCCGTCGTGCCGGGCGGCGCAGTGGGAGTCGCCGCCGTGCTCCTCGGCGGACGCGGCGGCATGAACGCCGACGTCTCGACCGAGCTGCGCTACGAAGCGTGGGCGACCGGCTTCAACATGTTCAAGGAGCACCCGTTGTTCGGCGTCGGTGTGCGCCAGTTCGGCGAGCACCACTTCCTCACTGCGCATAACTCGTTCGTGCTGACCCTGGCCGAGCTCGGCTTCATCGGAATGTTCCTGTTCGCGGCGATCCTCTACCTCTCGATGAAGACCCTCATCGTCGGACTTCGCGATCTCGAGCGAGTGCCCGGCTCCGCCGCCGTCCAGGTCTGGGGCATGGCCCTGCTCGCGTCGCTCTCCGGCATCCTGTTCCAGATCAACACGCTCTCGTTCGCGTACCACTCGGTGCTGTGGGTGTTCCTCGGCCTCGTCGGAGCCTGGTACTCCGCGATCCGGCACCACGTACCGGACTTCCGGATCCGGTTCGGCTGGAAGGACTTCGTGCTCGTCGGCGCAGGCTGCGTGACCTACGCGTTCGTCGTCCTGCCGGTGTTCCTTCGCTACAAAGGAATGCTGTAGCTACTTCTTCTTCGCGGGCGGCTTGGCAGCAGGCTTGGCGGCCGGCTTGGCAGCGGGCTTGGCGGCGGGCTTGGCGGCGGGCTTGGCGGCGGGCTTGGCGGCGGGCTTGGCGGGTGCCTTTGCCGCCGGTGCCTTCGCCGGTGCCTTCGCCACGGGGGCAGGCTTCGCGGCCGGTGCCGGTGCGGGCTTCGCCGGCGCCGGTGCCGGTGCCGGTGCGTTCGCCGCGGGCGGCGGGGCAGCAGGCTTGGCTGCCGGCGAGGGCATCGGTGCCGGCGTCGGCCTCGGGGGAAGCGGCTTGGCCGGAACCGCGATCGGCCGGCTCGGCGTCGGCAACGGCTTCGCGGGACGCACCGGAGCTGGACCTCGGCGAGGGCGCTCGTCGTCGTCGTCGTCGTCGGCGTGCTCGGCCTCGATCCGGGCGATCCCTTCCAGGTCGTCGTCGTCGACGATGATCGACTTCTTCACCTTCGGCGGTGTGATGACGACCGGCTTCTTGTCATCGTCATCGTCGTCATCGTCGTCATCGTCATCTTCGTCCTCGTCGACGCCGAGGATCTTCAGGGGGGCGACATCGTCGTCCTCGTCCTCCTCCTCGTCCTCGTCCTTGTCCTCGTCCTTGTCCTACACATTCGGAACCTAGCCCCACGGAGGATCGGACCCGCCACGCCAGCCGCCCGTGCCGGCGTCCTCCTCGTCCTCATCTTCGTCCTTCTCCTCGGCGAGGGGCTCTTCCTCCTCGCCGGTCCAGTCGTCGCCGACGGGAGTGGGGGTGACGGCATCCTCGGTGTCGTCGGCCTCGTCCACCGCCTCGTCGTCGTCCTCCTCGTCGTCGTCTTTGTCGTCTTTGGCGTCCTCCGCGTCGTCCTCGTCCTCGTCCTTGTCGGCCCATAGCGGCACGACCACGGCCCAGGGGAGTGGATAGTTGATCGGACCGACGACTTCACTGCGCATAACGATTCCTTGCGGCGATTCTAAGCATGCGGATAGACAGGTGTGTCAACTCAGTGAGTACGCTTTAGCGTTTCCTCCTGAGAAGATCCTGCGTGCTACACGAACTTGGTGTCGACCCCAACCCTTCGCCTCGTGCTGGTGAGCGCGTTGAGCATGCTGGGTGGGTCGGTAGCATACGCGGATCGCGCCAGCTACCACGCCACTGCCAGTGGTGACATCGCGTTCACCGATAACGTTTTCTCCGAGCAGCGGGGCCGCCAGGACGGCGATCTGTTCTTCCAGATCCGGCCCGGCATCCTCCTGAGCTACGGCGTCCCCCGGATGATCCACGACCTCAACCTCGAGGCCGAGGTCACCCAGTACGCCCTCCACGGCGACGAGGCCTCGCTCACGGGCCGGGGGGGCTGGCGCGCGTTCTTCCTCACCGGTCCACGCTCGGAGCTTCTCCTCCAGGCCAACGCCGGCACCGGGGTCCTCAGCTCCCTCACGGCGCGAACCACGCCCGACCAGGCTCCGACCGTCGAGCTCCAGCCCGCCGGCAACCCGAAGTTCCAGGCCGCCGACGCCAGCCAGTACTTCTCATACGTCGCGACCCGCCAGCTCCGGCTCTCCGAGCGCCTGTTCGCACGGGCGAGCAAGACCGATGACGACCTGATGGACCCGACGATCGTCACCGCCGCCGAAGCGGGTGGCTCGATCGGGATCGAGCGTCGGTTCCAGAAGAGCTCGCTCTCGCTCGACGTCTCCGCCTCCGTCCTCCGCCTCGAGCGTGTCGCCGCTGCGGCCGCGCCGATCCCCTCCCGCCTCGATCAGCAGGTCAATCCGCGCGTCCGGGCTGCCTGGCGTCGCGACATCGATCGCAAGCTGTCTGCGAGCGTCGATGGTGGCCTGGTCTACGTCATCCCGTTCGGAACCGACCCGTACAACCCAGACGATCCTCCGCGCTCGCGCGGCATCTTCCCCGTCGTCGGCGCTCAGATGGCCTTCACCGACGTGTTCGGCGTCTCGACGCTCTCGCTCCGCCGCGACGTCTCGCCAAACCTCTTGATCGCGCAGAACACGGTCAGCGACGTCGCGATGATCTCCGCCGCCGTCCCGTTCCCGTGGCGCGAGGACAACCGTCGCCGCGCTCCCAAGCTCGTCGCGCTCGGCTCGCTCGCCGCGATGCGCACGCAGCTCGTCGATCCCGTCACCTCGGAGCTGGCGAGCTCGTTCGGCGTCGCGCGCATCGATCTCGGCATCCAGTACGCGGTGCGGCCCGGCTTCTCGTACACCGTTCGCTACGAGCTGATGGTCCAGTCGTCGAACCGCGACGACATGGGCACGCAGATCCCCGGCTTCTTCCGCAACACGTTCTACTTCTCGTTCAAGTATCGGTGGCCCGAGGAGCTCGCGGTCCAGGTCCCCAAGCGGCGCGGTAACTCGGTTCGCGCCGATCGCAACGACCTCTCTCCGCTCGGCTCCGAGCCCGTCATCCCCGACCTCCTCGAAGAAGAAGAGGGCGGCGGCGATCGCTAGTTAGTGAGGTAACCGCGGCGCCAGCACATCGCGCCATCGTCGGTAGCCCACATCCGTCAGGTGCACACCGTCGGTCGTCAGCTCGACCGCGAGCTGGCCATCCGGCCCTGTCACCGCGGCGCCGACCTCCACGAGCTCGCACCCGTGCGTCGCGCACATCGCGGCGAGCTTCTCGTTCAGCACCGCAATCGCATTCCGGCCCACCGGAAGATCGCGCACGGGCATCACGGTCTGCACGATCACCCGCGTTCGAGGCGCGAGCTGGCGCACCAGCTCGACATGATCGGCCGCGCAGTCGTCGACCGACCGCCCCATCAGCAGATCGTTGATCCCGAGCATCACGACGACGACCTCGGGCCGGAGCGCCAGGACCTCCGGGACGCGCGCGATCGCACCGCGAATCGTGTCCCCGGGGACGCCATGGTTCGTGACGTCGGAGCGCGCGAGCAACCCGGGCCAGTCACCACCGGCGGTCAAGCTGTCACCGAACATCACGATTCCCGAGCGTGGCATCTCGCGCGAGCATCCGACGATCACGAGCGCGATGCACGCCGCGAGCGCTACCCAGTCAGCGACAGACCGCAGGCAACACCTCGACGTCCGCACCGACGCGTCGGGCGCGCCAGGCACGATCGTCAGGCAACAGGCGCGGCGTCAACGGCGTCGCCAGCACGCTCGCCTTGATCTTCGAGCGATCCAGCTCGTAGTTCGTGATCACGTAGTCGACCAGGTCCACCCCCGCGTACTCCTCGGGATCGAACAGGCTCTCGGCATAGAACGATCGGTACTCGTGGATGAACGCCGACGTCGGCAGGTCGTCGTAGTAGCCGACCTCCGACCGATTGATCACGTGGTTGACCTCGTGAACCAGTGTCGCCGCGAGGCGCAGCGCCGATTGGCCGCGGCTCACGTAGATCCGGTTGCTCCACATGTAGCCGTCGAGCTCGTTCTCGATCGCCTCGGCGACGTCGCTGCCGCGCGCGTGGAGCCTGGTGCGATCTTCGGGCTCGAGCCCAGCATCCGGGAGATCCGCGCGCACGCGCTCGAAGTCGGCGCACGTCAGGTCGCGCAGCTCGTCGATCTTGACGAGACCGGCCTCGATCGACCGCAGCGTCAGCGTCGCGAGCTCGGTGTCGTGCTCGGCGAGCAGGTCGAGGGCCTTGTTGATGTACTTGCGAAACGTCACGGTGCTGTGGCTCGGGTCGACCTCGTCGAACCGGGATCCGCCAGCGCGGTCACCCTTGCCGTCGCTGGTGCCACCCTCGTCGAGCTCCTCGCCGGGCGCGGCCGTACATGCCGCGAGGACGAGGGTCAACCACAGGACGCGCATCGTGCTCCTGCGGGTGCAAGAACCGCGGCCCGCCCAACCGCCTGGAACTTCGTCGCGCGCTGGCTACTCGATCTGCCAGTTCGGCCTACGCGATGACCACGTCGGCCGCCGGTACCCCGCCAAAGCTCGTGTTCCAGGCGACCGCGTACCCGCTGACATGACGGAGCACGACCCGCTCACCGGTGCCGAGCCGCCCGGGAGCGACCGACCACTCGCCGATCACGTCCTCTTCGTAGCAGGTCGGCCCGACGACGAGGGCGCTCCGTCCTTCGCCCGGATGCGGTGCCGCGCCGACCAGCTCGACCTGACTCCACCGCAGGTGACAGACGCGGGACAGATCGATCACGCGCAGCGCCCGGCCGCCGACCTCGCGTGCATTCACGACGCGTCCGCACGCGAACCCGGCCTCCTCGGTCACGCGGCGCCCGGGCTCGATGACGAGCTCGATCTCGGCGGGAACTGCCGCGCGGATCTCTGCGAGCGTCGCGCTCAGATCCGCGATGCCATGCCACGCCCCGCCGAGGTTGAGGAACCGCGGCGTCACGTCGATCCCCTCGAGCGCCGCGCGCGCCGTGGCGATGAACCGCTCGGCCGTCGTCGCGGTCACCGGACCGTGGTGCACGTGCAGGCCGAACGGGCGCGTGCCGGCGGCGGCGATCATTGCGTGGATCGCGTCGCGCTCGACGCCGAACCTCGATCGACGATGCCCGCTACCGTCGAGCACCGAACCGACCGCCGGATCTCGCCCCGTGATCGACGCGCTGATCCGGATCGCGATCTCGGCGTGCGCCGGCACCGCGCGTACGTGGTCGGGGGTCTCGCACCCCACGATCACGCGCCCGCGCGCCGGCGGCGCTGCGCGTCCGGTCGGATCGAAGATCGACAGCACGCGTGCTGGCGGCAGCACCGCGATCTCGCCGTCGCTCGCGGCATCGAACCCGTCGAGGATCTCGCCCGCGAGCGCGCGCACCTCTGCGTTCGGGAACGACTTCGCGGCAAACAGCGCCGTGAACCCGTGCGCCCGCGCGGCTGCGGCGATCGCGCGGAGGTTCGCCTCGATCCGCCCGCGATCGAACACGAGCGTCGGGCGCTCGCAGCGCTCGATCGCGGCGGAGATCACCTCAGGCAGGTCCGCTCGCACGGACACACGCTACATCGGATATCGTGACGGCGAGCATGAAGCGCGTCGTCGCCCTCTCCCTTGCCGTCGCGCTCACGGGGTGCTCGTTCATCGCCGTCAACGGTCCCGACATCGCCCCGGGCACCATGCCGATGCCGGGCGACGACATCGACTGCTCCGAGTCGCGCGCCGCGCCGATCGTCGATGTCGTGCTCGGGACGCTGATGGTGATGGGTGCGATCAGTGCGTTCCTCGATTCGCGCAAGCCCGACGGCGCTCCGCTCTCGGGCGAGGCGGCCCTCGCGATCGCTGCCGTGGCAGTCGTGTTCGGCGCGAGTGCCTACTTCGGCTTTTCTCGCACCAGCGAGTGCCGCCGCGTCCGCGGCAACTGAGCCGCACGTGCAGCCGCGATGGTAGTGTCTTGCGATGGCGTACGTTCACTTCGTGCAACGGGCGTTGCTGATCGCGATCGCCGTGTCTCTTTCAGGGTGCGCGGACGACAACGACAAGGCTCTGGATGAGGCCAGCGCCTTGGGCGACAAGCTGTGCGCATGTCAGGACCAGGCATGTGCAGAGAAGGTGAAGGCGGAGCTCGATGCGATGAAGGCGCGCCGCGAGGGCGCCGAACACGAGCCGCCGAGTGGAAAGCAGACCGCACGCGCCGTGAAGATCGCCATCCGCTGGGACAACTGCATGGAGAAGGCGTCGAGACGTTGAAGGTGACGGACGTCGGCAACGGACCCTCGACAACACGGGTGATCGCCGACGCGTGGGAAACTACCGCCTAGGGTGTCGGCGGCTGCTCGGTGGGCGGCGTCATGCGCGGAGCCATGCGCTCGGGAGGTGGCGCCCCATCGTCCGTCGTCGCAGGCGGAGGGCGCGGCGCCATGCGATCGGGTGGCCGCGCGAATTCGTCGTCGAGCGCTGGGGCAGGTGCGGTCGGCGCCGCTGCCGGCGGAGCCTGCTCGGTCGGCGTGGGTGTCACGCTCGCCGTCTTCGCGTTGGCTGCGTTCGGCCCGCCCGAGAGCGTCACGTACGCGAGTGGCACGCCGAGGCCGATCGAGATCAGGATCGCGCCGCGCCAGCGCAGACCGAGGCGGCCCTTGATCATGAAGATGCCGCTGATCGCGAGGTAGAGCAGCATGATCGCGTAGAGGTCGGCCATGTACGTCCACGCCTTCTTGCCGCGGTTGTAGTGGAGCCAGTTCGCGACGCGGAGGAAGAAGCGCGGCTGGCGCGCCTGCACCGTCAGGTTCTCGCCGATCGCGGTGACCTTCGTGCCGCTCGAGTAGCTCAGCCGGATCTCGTCGCCCGCGCGGAAGATGTCGTCGGGGGTGCCGGTGCCGGCGGCGTCGGTGACGATCTTGACGGCCTCGGCGTCGGAGAGCTCGTCGCCGATCGGCTTGATCGTGAGCGCCTTCTCGGACGAGGTGAAGTTCGGGTCCCAGTCGGAGATGTGGTTGATCGCGATTCCGGACAGGGCGTAGATCAGCGTGAAGCCGACTGCGAGATACCCGAAGTCGCGATGGACCGCGCGGAGCCAGCCGCGCCAGCGCTTCTTGATGATGGAGGCGATGCCCGAGGAGGGTTTCTTGGTGTCCGCCTTGTCGACGGGCACGTCGGCGACCTCAGGCATAGCGTTCCTCTTTCCACGGATCGGCGTGATTGTGATAGCCGCGAACTTCCCAGTAGCCGGGCTTGTCGTCCTTGACGAAGCGCACGCCGGTGATCCACTTCGAGCTCTTCCAGAAGTAGAGGTCGGGGACGAGCCCGCGAACGGGCGCGCCGTGCTGGAGCGCGAACGGCTTGCCGTTGAGGCGGTAGGAGATCAGCGCGTTGTCGGCGGTCGCTTCTTTGAGCGGGATGTTCGCCGTGAAGCCGTGAGCGGCCTCGAGGATGACGTGCTTGCAGTCAGCCTTCATGCCGGCCTTCTCGGCGAGCATCGAGATCTGGACGCCCTTCCACAGGCCACCGAGCATCGACCAGCCGGTGACGCAGTGGACGTCGGCCTCTTTCTGGACCTGGGGCAACTTGAGGAGTGCGGCGTAGTCGAGCTCGAACGGCGTCTTCACGTCGCCATGGATCTTGAGCTTGAACGTACGCGCGTCGCCGTCGCCTTCGTCGCCACCCATCGGGCGGAGGTACTCGAGCGTGCGCTGACCGGGCGGGAGGCGCGGGCGTCCGTCGGGACGCTTCTCCGCGCGGGCGGAGCGCGAGAGATCATCGGCAGCGATGCGGAGGAGGGAGCCACCGACCGCCAGGAACGCCGTGCCGATCGCCGCGGACTTGATGAAGTTGCGGCGGTCCCAGGCTTTCTGCAGCTCGGGATAGCGATCGAGATCGGGTTTGGTGGTCATGGGAGGTGTCCTGGGGCGCAGCGCGTTCTGGCCAGTGTTACGCAGGCTCGAGGCAATGGTTACGAGCGACTGCGGCCTCTGGTTGGACGCCCTGCAACAACGCGAGGTTACGCGCGGCCGTAGACCGGTACGAGGGTCCCCGCGGTCAGGGAGTTGGCAGGCGAGAAGAGGAAGTGGATGGCCTCGGCGATCTCGAGCGGCGTTGGCCACGTCGAGTGGTCGGCGGCGGGCATCGAGGCGCGGTTCGCCGGCGTGTCGATCGTGGAGGGGACCACTGCATTGACGAGGATGCGCTCGGCGAGGAGCTCGACCGCGAGGCTCTGGGTGATCGACGCGACGCTCGCCTTGGCAGCGACGTAGGCGGTCATGCCGCCGACCGGAGACAGGACAGGACGCGCGGCGACGTTGACGATGCGGCCGCCGGCATTGCCCTTGCGCATCGACTTCACTGCCTCGCGGCAGCACAGGAAGCAGGTGGCAGCGTTGATCCGCCACTGGGCTTCGAAGTCGGCGAGCGACGTCTCGGCGATCTTCGACATCGCGAAGCCACCGACGAGATGGATCGACGCCCAGATCGGTGGGAGCGCCGCGTAGAACGCGACGGCGCCGGCCTCGTTGTCGAGGGAGGCCTCGGGAAGATCGGCCACGTGGACGATCGCACCCTTCGACGTCAGCAGCTCGACGACCCCCTTGCCGAGCGCGCCACGACCGCCAGTGACCACGACATGCGTACCTTGCATGTCGTGACCGTAGCTCGACTCAGAGGATGATGCCGCCGCAGGCGGACTGGAACTTCACGATGACGTCGTTGAGCGCGGTCGTCAGGTTGCCGGCGCAGATCGACGAGAACACGGCCTGCTGCGTGCCGTTGGCGTTCGTCATCTGCACGAACTCCTTCAGGCGCGTCGCGGCTGCGGCATCGCCAAAGCTGGAGTTGCAGGCGGTCTCGCCGGCGATCACGCCCGCGGCCCACCGAGAGCGGTGACCCTTGAGCGTGTCGAAGAACTGGATCGCGTCCGACGGGTTGAAGTCGACGGGCGGCTGGCCCGTGCCCGAGATCGTGAAGTTGTTCTGCGTCGTCGAGCCGTCGTCCTCGTCGGTGAGGTAGACGACGCCGAGCAGAGCGTCATCGCGGAGGAAGCCGGCATTCGTGCCGTCGGCGACGCGATCCTGGAGCGCCCACTTCGCCATGAGCAACGGCATCTCGGTGCCCGGTCCGCTCGTGCCGACGTTCGCGCGACACGCGAGAGCCTGGCCGAGGTTCGGATCCGTCGGCTCGAGCCAGCGGCGCGAGATGTTGCAGTTGTTCTTGAACGCGCCGTCGTCACCCATCTCGGTGATCGTCTGCGGCGGGAACGGTGCGCCGAGGGACACCGAGTACGTGACGTCGCGACCGGTCGTGGTCACGCCGACGCGGAAGTCGATGTGCTCGCCGTCCTCGTTGACGTAGTTGAGGAGCACGTCGGCGAACATCGGGAAGTTCGAGGCGAGGTTGCCCTGCTCCTCGGCCATCGATCCCGAGTCGTCGACCACGAACACGAGATCCATCTTGTTGCACTTGCGTGCTTCGCCGGATCCAGAGCCCGAACCGGAGCCGGAGCCCGATCCAGAACCCGATCCATCGCCATCACCCTCGTCACGCATCTCGGGACCACATGCGACGAGACCGAGCGCGGAACCAAGCAAGATTGAAGCGGTAATCGCCTTCATAGATCAACCCCCCTCAGAGTTGGCCGGACGATACACAGCGCTCGCGATGATCAAAAGCGTTTTGTTACAGCGGGCGGTCGCGAGGAGCAGATTTGCGCTGAACACGCCAATCAGATGCGCAGTTCGTGCAACGCGCAGCGCGTCATGGGAATCGGTGCGAGCCAACCGGCTGTGCCGGCTGTGTTAGATCCGCCGCATGGGCGCACAGTGGAAAGCCAAGGGCAAAGCAACGTCCGCGCAGGCCAAGGGCAAGGTCTTCAGCAAGCTCGCGAAGGAGATCGCGATCGCTGCGAAGGGCGGCGCGGATCCCGCGATGAACGCGCGGCTGCGCGCGGTGGTCGAGACAGCGAAGCGAGCGTCGATGCCGCGCGACACGCTGGATCGCGCGATCAAGAAGGGCGCCGGCCTCACCGACGAGACGGTCACGTACGAGACGGTGACCTACGAGGGCTTCGCGCCTCATCGCGTGCCGGTGATCGTCGAATGCTTGACCGACAACAAGAACCGCACGGCGACGACCGTGCGCGTGCTGTTCCGCAAGGGCCAGCTCGGTTCGAGCGGTTCGGTATCGTGGGACTTCTCTCACGTTGGTCTCGTCGACGCGACGCCGCCCGATGGCGCCGATGCCGAGGAGGCCGCGATCGAGGCCGGAGCGCAGGACTGCGAGCCCGACGGAGAAGGCGGCTTCCGGTTCTACACGGAGCCCACCGACCTCGACGCAGTCAGCAAGGCGCTGTCGGGGCTGGGCTGGACCGTCGCGACGATGCGGCTGGGCTGGCGGCCCAAGAATCCGGCCAAGGTTGAAGACCCGGCGGCGCGCGCGGAGGTCGATCAGTTTCTCGCGGACCTCGACGAGGACGACGACGTACAGCACATCTATACGGGCTACGTGTAAGACGTAAATTACGCGGTGACACCGCGACGACCGCGCTATCGTTGCCGACGTGGATACCCGCACGCAGGCCGATCCAGCGGACCCTGCGGAGGACGCAGGGACCCAGGCCGCATCGCCGCGTGCGATCGCGGAGGTGGCTGCGGAATCGGCCGCCTCGACGTCGGTCCTCGAGGTGAAGCCCACGGGCTGGCCGACCGCGTCGAAGGGGCCAGGGCCGACGGCCGCGCAGGCGCTCGATCACGCTGACCTTCCACGGATGCGGGTGTTCCACGCGTTCGGGATCCTCGCGCCGCTCTTCGCGATCGGACTGTCGCTGCTGATCGGTGGCGATCCGTTCGCGCGCTACGTGTTCTGGGCCGGCGCGGGTGTGATGTCGCTCGCGAACGTCGGGCTCACGTGGTTGTCGTTGCGAGCCGAGCGCTGGAAGCCAGCGCCTGTTGGCGTGCTGTGGATCATCGCGACGGCAGCGGGCGTGTTGCCGATGCTCTACTACTTCGGACCATTCTCGGCGGTAGTGATGGTGTCGATCCTCGGGATCGTCTTCATCGCGCTCGGACGTAGCCGATGGATCTCGCTGTCGGTGGCGGGGATCTGCATCGGCGGCCACCTCGGGCTCGCGGTCCCGATCCTGCTCGGCTGGATCGACGACGTCGGCGTGATGCCGAGCAGCGGCGCGCAGCCATTCCAGCTGTTGATTGCCGAGGTGCTCGTCATCGGCGTGCAGATCGCGAGCTACCTGCTCGGGCGCTGGGCGCGCCGTACCAACACGGCCGCGATTGCCGAGCTGCAGAACGCGATGCAGGTCATCGGCGATCAGCAGCAGGCGCTCGCCGAGGTCAAGGACGACGCCGCGCGCCAGCAGCACGCCGACGAGGGCCGCTGGACCGGGCAGATGATGGGTCGCTACAAGATCGGGCTCGTTCTCGGTCGCGGCGCGATGGGGGATGTCTACGAGGCGATGGGGCAGGACGGCCGCTCGATCGCGATCAAGCTGCTCAATCAGAAGGCGGCGTCGACCTCGTCGTTGATCGATCGGTTCCATCGCGAGATGGAGGTCGCAGCGAAGCTGGTCTCGCCGCACATCGTGCGCGTGCTCGAGCTGTCACCACCCGAGGCACCGGTGCCGTTCATCGCGATGGAGCGGCTGTATGGCACCGACCTCGCGACGCGGCTGCGCGGTGAGCCCCGCATGCCGTCGGACGAGCTCGTCGTCATGCTCGATCAGATCGCACGAGGTCTCGAGGTCGCGCGGCTCGCCGGCGTCGTGCACCGCGATCTCAAGCCGCACAACCTGTTCCTCCACGAGGGCTCGACCTGGAAGATCCTCGACTTCGGCGTGTCCAAGCTCGTCGGCAGTGAGGGCACGCTGACCGGTGAAGGCGTTGTCGGAACGCCGCAGTACATGGCGCCCGAGCAGGCGATGGGAGGCCAGGTCACGCACCTCGCCGACATCTACGCGCTGGGTGCGATCGCGTATCGCTGTCTGACCGGTCGCTCGCCTTTCAAGGGCAAGGATCTGTCGGAGCTGGTCTATCAGGTGGTGCACTCGGCGCCGATGCGGCCGGGTTTGCTCGGTCGGGTCTCCACGCAGATCGAAGACGTGCTGGCTGTTGCGATGGCGAAGGATCCACGTCGACGGTTCTCGTCGGCTGCGGCGTTTGCTCAGGCGTTCATCGCAGCGCGACGCGGTCGCCCTGTGGCGATCGATCCGCCTCCGAACGCGTGGACGTGAGGATCACGCGGAGCCACGGATAGGTGTCTGCGAGGAACTCTGCGAGGTCGCTCCGGACCACCGAACCGACGACGTCGGCGAGCACCACCGTGGAGATGGTCGTGCCTTCGCTCTCGATCCGGCGAATGACGTCGAGTGGAGAGCTCGCTACCTCGACCTCGTGATCGGTCGCCCAGCTTGTCACCAGTTGATCTCTCACTGTCGGATCGGCCGACACGATGAGGATCCGTGTGCGACTCCACTGCCCCGTGCCCCGCGGCCAACGCTTGGTGACGGCTGTCATGGTCATGCACCCTCCGGGTACACCTGAGGTGCAATCAGAGGACCACGGCGCAGTGCGCTGCGCGCGTGTGCCTCGTCGAGCACTTGGTGGACGAATGAGTCGCCTCCGGAGAGCGCGGTCGTCGCGTGGGCGGAGACGACGTGTGCGCGGACGTCAGCGACGCTTCACCGATCGGTAGAAAATTTCGAGCACATCGGAAGTCAGCGTCCTCGTCGCATCTGCTACAGACGCCGCGTGAGAAATGCGTTCGCGATGCCTGCCGAGTGGACCCCGCACAGTGCCGTGTGGACCGCGTGGCCCCACGACCCGGAGCAATGGCTCGAGGGGCTCGATGCGCCCCGCCGCGCGCTGATGCAGATGGTGTCGGCGATCGTCGATCTCGATGGTGAACGGCCGCGCGGCGAGCGCGTCGAGCTCCTCGTTCGCAACACCGACGACGAGGCAGCGGCTCGTGCGCTGCTCGGTCCGGCGGCGGTGGGCGTCCAGTTTCACCGCGCGAACTACGGCGACGTCTGGCTCCGCGACACCGGGCCGATCTTCGTCGTGCGGGACGGCGAGCTCAGCGCGGCGAGGTTCCGGTTCGACGGCTGGGGCGGCAAGTACCTGATGGACGGCGATCCCGAGCTCGGCGCGCAGATCATGGCCTGGGCGAACGTCCGCGGTGCGGCGTACGACTTCGTGCTCGAGGGCGGTGCGATCGAGGTCGATGGCGCCGGCGTCGTGATGACCACGAAGCAGTGCCTGCTCGGTGGCGCGCGCAACCCCGGACTCGATCAAGCGGCGCTCGAAGCGCGGCTGCGCTGGTCGCTCGGCGTCGAGCGAGTCGTGTGGCTCGACCGCGGCCTCGAGAACGATCACACCGATGGACACATCGACACGCTCGCCCGGTTCGTCGCACCCGGCGTCGTCGCGTGCATGGAGCCCGCGCCAGGTGATCCGAATCGCGAGGCGCTCGCCGGGATCATCGCGGATCTCCGCGCCGCGGGTCTCGACGTCGTGACGACGCCGTCGCCGGGTGCGGTCCACGATGCGAGCGGCATGTTGATGCCGGCGAGCTACATGAACTTCTACATCGCGAACACGACGGTCGTGATCCCGGTGTACGGCGTCGCCGCGGACGAGGCGGCGGTCGATGCGATCGCGAAGCTGTTCCCGGGCCGGCGCGCGGTCGCCGTCGACGGGAAGTCGGTGGTGGTCGGTGGTGGAGCGTTCCACTGCTCGACCCAGCAGCAGCCGAGCGTCTAGCGCGGTGCGCGGCGCAGCGTGATCCGCGCGATCGAGACCACGAACGCGATGGCGCCGGCGGCGAACACGGTGTCTCCGATCACGCGCAGCCAGCGCAGCGTGTTCATCACGGGGGTGTGGAGGAACTCCTCGCTGCGGGCGTACCAGTAACCGACCTCGACGGACGCCCACGTCTGGAGGAGTCCGACCGGCAAGACGCTGATCAGCGTCATCGCGGCGAGACCGATGTTGATGCTCCAGAACGAGAACGCGAGGAGCCGGTCGGGCCAGATCAGGGCCGGGCGCAGTGCCTTGACCGTGAACAGCACGAGACCCATGCCGAGCATCCCGTAGACCCCGAACAGCGCCGTGTGGCTGTGCACGGCTGTCGTGTTGAGACCCTGCATGTAGTAGAGCGCGACCGGTGGGTTGATCATGAAGCCGAACAGGCCCGCCCCGACCAGGTTCCAGAACGCGACCGCGATGAAGAAGTAGATCGGCCACCGATACGATCGCATCCACGGCGTCGTGCGCGTGTGGCGCCAGTTCTCCCAGGCATCGTGGCCCACGAACAGGAGAGGCACGACCTCGAGCGCGCTGAACACGGAGCCGAGCGCGATCACCACGGTCGGCATCCCGCTGAAGTACAGGTGGTGGAGGGTGCCGAGGACGCCGCCGGCGAGGAAGATCGTGGCAGCGAGCACGGTCGCGCGACTCGCCGTCGCATGACGGACGAGACCGAGGCGCGCGAGCAAGAAGGCGACGATGACGGTCGCGAACACCTCGAAGAAGCCCTCGACCCAGAGGTGCACGACCCACCATCGCCAGAACTCCGCGATCGACAGGTTCGTATGGCGACCTGCGCCGAGTGCCGCGAAGTAGAACCCGCCGATCGCGACCGTCGAGATCAGGAACATGAACAACAGGGGGCGCTGTGCGTCGCGTCGCTTGAGCGCGGGCCACAGTGCGCGCGCGACGAGAGCGACCCAGAGCACCAGGCCAGCCATCAGTGCGAGCTGGAACACGCGACCGAGGTCCAGATACTCGTAGCCGGTGTGACCGAACCACCACACGCCGAGTGCATCGAAGGCACCGTGGACCGCGAGGAGCTCGCCGACCATCGAGCCGGCAACCACGATGAGGAGCGCGACGAACAGGACGTTGACGAAGAGGCGCTGACGACGCGGCTCGTAGCCGACGAGCGGGGCGACCGCGAGCCCGGCGGCGAGCCAGGCGGTCGCGATCCAGAAGATGCCGAGCTGCACGTGCCACGTGCGCGCGACGGAGTACGGCAGGATCTCCTGGAGCGGGATTCCGTAGAACCCATCACCTTCGACGCCATAGTGAGCGCAGATGATCCCCATCAGGATCTGCACGACGATCAGCGCGCACACGACCCAGAAGTACTTCACGGTCGCCAGCTGGGACGGCGTTGGCGAGGATCCCATCAACGGATCCTCCTCGGGTACGGTGGGCGGTGCCTCGTCGCGTCGGCGCGCTGCATGCCACGACGCCATGCCTCCGATTCCTGCGAGCAGGACCAGAATGCTGACTCCCGTCCACACGATCGCGTCGGAGGTCGGGCGATTTCCGATCAGTGGCTCGTGTGGCCAGTTGCTCGTGTACGTGATGTCGTCGTCGGGGCGATCGGTCGACGCTGCCCACGCCGTCCAGAAGAAGAACGCGGAGAGAGAGCGCGCGCGCGCAGGCTCGAGCACGGTGCCCTTGGGCAGTGCATACGTGGCACGGCCGTCACGAAACAGTGCGGTGTAGTACGCGATCTGGTGTTCGATCGAGGTGGCTCGGACCGAGGACACGACGATCTGGCGTGCCGCGACGTCGTAGACATTGTCGCGATACTCGGCACGCAGGCGCTCACGGATCGCGGCCTGTGCCGGCGCTGGCAACTCGCCGTACGCAGCTCCGTGCTCGGTGCGCGCCCAGAGGTCGGCGACTCCGATCGCCTCGCGGTGGAGCCAGTCGGCGGTCCAGTCGGGAGCCACGTAGGCGCCGTGACCCCAGATCGAGCCAAGCTCCATGCCGCCGAACGAGCGCCAGACATCCTGACCGGCCTCGACCTCACCGCGCTCGAACACCACGTGGCCGTCCGTCGAGACAACCCGCTCGGGCACGGGCGGTGCGAGTTGATAGACGCGCGCTCCCACCCCCAGCAACACCGCGAACGAGACGACGAGCACGACCCCTAGCAACACCCACAAGCGTTTCATGCGCGCGACACATGCACGTTCGGACCCGCGTGGCGGACTGGCCACAGCGTGCGCCCAGAGCGCTCGATGCAGTCGATCGAGCGCCTGCGCCCGTTGTTTGGCCGGCGACCGCCCGGACCGCACACCCAGCGGGGCGTCCGACGGTTCGCGACGTGCACGCTTGTCGGTCATGAAGCACGACCTCCGCGGGGCACGTTGAAGGCGCAACCGTTGCCGGCGAGTGCGACGACCGTCGTCGAGCTCGCTGCCGTGGCGAAGCAGCTCCACGCGGACGAGGCTCGCGATGATCGCTCACATGGCGCCCGCACACTCGTTCGCGAACACGACCTCCGCGTCGTTCTGCTCGCTCTTGCGCCGGGGGCAAAGCTCGCGGAGCATCACGTCAAGGACAGCGCGACGATCCTGGTCGTCGATGGGACCGTCGAGGTCGGGATCGAGGGGCAGGTGATCGAGCTGCATACCGGGCAGCTCCTGCCGCTCGCTCGCGGTGTCGTCCACGATGTGGTCGCGAGTGCTCGAAGTACGATCCTGCTGACGCTGGCGCAGCTACCCAGCTGAGGAGAGCTGCGAGGCTGGGGCGTACCCGCTGAGCGGAGGTTCGGGTAAGGTGCGCTCGATGACGAAGGTCACCGTCGCTGCCCTCCAGACCGCGTTCACCGACGACGTCGCGCAGAATGTCGCGCGCGTGACGGAGCTCGTGCGCGAAGCCGCGGGCAAGGGCGCGCAGATCATTCTCCCGAGCGAGCTGTTCGAGGGGCACTACTTCTGTCGCACGCAGCGCGAGGAAGACTTCGGGCGCGCGCAGCCTGTCGCGAATCACCGCACGCTGCGGACGTTCTCCGAGCTCGCGGCGAAGCTCGGCGTCGTGATCCCGGTGTCGTTCTTCGAGCAGGCCGGACCCGAGCACTACAACTCGATCGCCGTGATGGATGCCGACGGTACGAGTCTCGGCGTCTATCGCAAGAGTCACATCCCCGATGGTCCTGGCTATCAGGAGAAGTTCTTCTTCAAGCCGGGCAACACCGGGTTCAAGGCGTTCGCCACGAAGTTCGGCACCATCGGCGTCGGCATCTGCTGGGACCAGTGGTTCCCCGAGGCAGCGCGCGCGATGGCACTCGCGGGGGCGGATCTCCTGTTCTACCCGACCGCGATCGGCTCCGAGCCCGAGGAGCCAGACCTCGACAGCCGTGATGCGTGGCAGCGCGTGATGATCGGGCACGCGGTCGCCAACGCGGTCGGCGTGATCGCGTCGAACCGGATCGGGACCGAGGGCGATGGGCCCGGTGCGATCACGTTCTACGGCAGCTCGTTCATCTGCGATGCGCGTGGCGACAAGCTCGCGGAGCTGTCGCGCACCGAGCCTGGCATCGCGCTCGCGACGCTCGACCTCGAGCACCTCCGGCGCGTGCGCGCGAGCATGGGGTTCTTTCGCGATCGTCGACCGTCGCTGTACCGCGGCCTCGCCGAGTAGCGACGGCGGGTGCGGGTGCTACGATCGGGGCCATGCAGTTCTTCATGAAAGCTGTGATCACCGGTTTCGGACTCAGCCTCGGCGGGGCGCTGTTCAAGAAGGTCGCAAAGGACCTCGGCCTCGACGAGGGGGAGAAGGACAAGCAGCGCGAACGAGAAGAGGCGCTGCGGCGCGGGGATGCGGCGTCCGATCCCGACCTCCAGCACCAGCACAGCTAGCGGCCAGGAGCTGGCGGGTACGACACGGCCCCACAGCTTTGGCTGCGTTGCTCCCGGTAGATCGTGGTCGAATTCGCGGGTCCGTCTCGGGATTCTGCGCAACACTTCGGAGACGTGCTGGAGTCGAGCAACCTGGCGCCTGGCCTCTTGCTGGCCATGCCGCAGCTCGCCGATCCCAACTTCTCGCGTGCTGTGGTCCTGATGATCGAGCACAGCGATCAGGGATCGTTCGGGCTCGTGATCAATCACCCGAGCCCGATCAAGGCGAGCGAGCTGCTCGATAGCCTGGAGATGGCGTGGCGCGGTGAGGACTCCGCGGTCGTGTGGGCAGGTGGTCCCGTGAGTCCGAGCACCGGTTGGGTCTTGCACGAGCCGGTCGGGATCGCGGCGCCGGGGCAGGGCACGATCGCGATCACATCGAGTATCTCGCTCTCGACGTCGCCGGATCGGCTGCGGCAGATCGCGAATCAACCGCCGCGCAATATCCGGCTTCTGCTCGGCTACTCGGGTTGGGCGCCGGGACAGCTCGCGGACGAGATGGCGCGCGGCGCGTGGCTCCACACCGATGCGACGCCGAGCCTCGTGTTCGAGACGCCTCCGGACGAGATCTGGGACACCGCGATCGGCTCACTCGGGATCAATCCGCGCGATCTGTTTGTTGGGCGCGGCGTCAACTGAGCGCCTAGTCGTAGTACTCGGCGCCGAGGTGGGTGATCAGCTCGTCACCCTTCGTGAACCGGAGCGTGTTCTTCAGCTTCATGAGCTGGATGAACAGATCGTGCTCGGGGTACAGGCCCTCGGGCGTCATCGGGCTCTTCCAGTAGAAGCTGAGCCACTCCTGGATGCCGGACATGCCCGCGCGATTCGCGAAGTCCATGAACAGGGCGAGATCGAGGACGATCGGCGCGGCGAGGATCGAATCGCGGCAGAGAAAGTTGACCTTGATCTGCATCGGGTTGCCGAGCCAACCGACGATGTCGAGGTTGTCCCAGCCTTCCTTGTTGTCGCCGCGCGGCGGGTAGTAGTTGATCCGCACGACGTGGCTGATGTTGCCGTAGAGGTCGGGATACAGCTCCGGCTGCAGGATGTGATCGATCACAC
>JANOPP010000382.1:0-10218 GCA_031421915.1 Myxococcales bacterium
GTGCCTGTGCCGTCGGCGCCTCGACGCCCTCGGCGACGGTCATCGGGTAGCCCTTGCGATGCCAGTCGTTGACGCCCTCGTCGAGAACGAGGGCCTTGGTGTGCCCGAGCTTCTTGAGCTCGTCGACGACGATGCCGCTGAGGTGATGCGGGCACGCGCAGTACGCGATCACCCACGTGTCCTGCGGAACATCCTTGAACCGCGTGACCTCGTGGTACGGCAGCGAGATGGCACCCTTGATGTGGGCGCGCATCCAGTCAGACGGCGGACGCGCATCGATGATGATCATCTTGTTGCCGGCCTTGTAGGCCTTGGCGACGTCATCGACGCTCACGAACCGACCGTCGCGCGGCGCCCACGTGGGGTCCTTGCCCTTGGGATTGATCCGCCACGGCTCCTTGCCCGTCGGTGCGGGGAGCATGCCGGCCTGCTTGGCGCCGGTGCCGAGCGTGCGGATGTACGCGACGAGATCGTTGATCTCGGTGTCAGACATCGCCGCGCTGAACGGGAGCATCTTGGTGCCCGGACGACCGTTGACGATCGCGTGCTTGATGAACGGATCGGTCGCCTGCACGAGGAACATCGTGTTCGCGAGGTGGATCGCGTCGCGCCGCGTCTTCGCATCGCCGTGGCAGCTACCGCAGCTGCCCTTGACATAGAGCGCTTCGCCCTTGACGGGATCGCCCTTCGGAACCACCGGCAGCTCCTTTGCCTTCGTCCCGCCCTGCTCGCGGATGTACGCGACGAGGCGCGTGATCGCGGCATCGTCG
Organism: Myxococcales bacterium; assembly: GCA_031421915.1. Classification (GTDB taxonomy): domain Bacteria; phylum Myxococcota_A; class Polyangia; order Haliangiales; family Haliangiaceae; genus JABFXX01. The sequence continues at coordinate 771 of JANOPP010000382.1, forward strand.
AGAGGACCGCCGAGCTTGTTGCCGTAGGCGGCCATCGAGGTGCCCGGGCGCCCCGTGAGGATCGACGCCTTGATGAAGTCGTCGGTCGCCGACTCGAGGAACGTCGTCGTGATCAACGACGGTGCGTTGTCGGCGATGTAGCCCTTGAGATCCTTGCCGTGGCATTGAGCGCACAGCGCGCTGTACATCTGCGAACCCGCCATCGTCGACGGGTGAGCGTCGGCGGGGAGCGCCGCATCTCGAACGATCGGCGTCGAGCTCGGCAGCGGAGTCTGCGGTTGCGGCGGTGCCCCCGCAGGGGGCGCCGCATTGGTCTCACAGCCACCGATCAGAAGGACAGCTAACAGCCACGGGCGCATCGCTCGGGACTATGCCACCGCGAGTCGTAAGCGCTAGCGGCGGTGATCGCGAATGACAGGGCCGTTGTCGGCGGGCGGCGGCGGCGGCGCATCATTGCGGCGGTGGTCGCGAACGTTTCCGCCACCATTGTTGTTGTTGTTGTTGTCGTGGTGAACGTTTCCGCCACCCGCGGACCACCGACCCTCGACCCAGACGTGGCCACGACCGCGACGCTCCCAGCGGCCGTCCTCCCAGCGCGAGTTGGCGCGCTGGCGCTCCCAGTACCCATCGCGCCAGTCCCAGCGACCACCGCGACGATCCCATCGACCCTGGATGAACACGAAGCCGGGGCGCGTATCGCGAATGTAGACGCGCGGCGGCGGCGGCTCTTCCTCTACCTCGACGACCGTCACCGGGACGCCGACATGGCCGCGTGCCCGAACGACACATCCAACCGAACCTGCGGCCAAGGCCGCGACGAGCGCAAAGCTACCGAGTTTGATGATCTGCATTGGGTTCCTCCTGAGCAAACGTGAGACCAGGCTTCAGACGGCCGAATTCATTCGAAGGTTAAGCCCCGGTCGTGGACGCGTGAAGTTCCGGCAATGTGGATTTCACACCACACCCCCGAGGTGCACATCGGCCTACAGGTTCTTCATCAGCCAGGGCTTGGCCCACTCGCTGAAGTTCGACTCCTCGTGGTTGCCCATCCAGACGACGATGCCGTTGTCCATGGTGAGCGAGCGCGGCTTGCCGTATCCGCAGCGGAAACCCTTGATCTTGCCCGCGACCGACTGCTTCTCGTCCTCGCCCTCGCGGCAGAGGCTGACGGCCTCGGCGACGATGCTGTCGCAGATGCCGTACGGGCTGTTGTTGTTCTTCACGGCGGCCGCGCGGAGCTCCTTCCGACCGACCCACTCGACGGTGAAGGTGACGCCGCACTTGTCCGTACCGTCGTCGATGGTGCGGAACAGGTAGTCGTCCTGACCCTTCCAGTACTTGCGCTCCTCGAGGTTCATGCCGTCGGTGTCACCAAAGCTGCGCGCGCCTTCGATGGCCCCGCCGCCGCCCCCGCCGCCCGTGTCGCCGCCGCCGCCGCCCGGGCCACCGGTTTCGGTCGACATGGTGCTGCCACCCTTGGGGCATGCAGCGAGGAACAACATGGCTCCGAACATGATCGCGTTCTTCATGGCGCGCAGTATCACCTCAGGTGGCGACGGCGTGCCACTTGCTGGGCTACCATCACAAGATGGGCCGCTGTCTCCTCGGACTGGCGCTGCTGGCGAGCGCTTGCTCGGCCAAGCTGGCGGATCTTCCGGGCGAGACAGATGACGCGGGCATGGGCACCGATAGCGGCACGACGACCGACGCTGCGATGCCCGATGCGTTCGTGCTCGGAGTGTGGGGCGCTGCGACGAGGGTCACCGGTGCGAGCTCGCCTGCCGTCGCCGAGGACGATCCGACGTTGAGCTCGACGACGCTGGAGATCGTGTTCGCGGTGCAGGGCGCGATGGGCAAGGATCTTTATCACGCGTCGCGAACCTCGACGGCGGCGGCGTGGTCGACGCCGGCTCCGCTCGCCCTGAACCTGACGACGTCGTCCGAGGAGACGCCGCGGTTCTCCGCCGACGATCTGACGCTGCACTTCGCCTCGAATCGCGTCGCGACGAACGGCCTCGATATCTATCGCATCACGCGGCCTGCGGTCGGGGGACCGTGGACGGCGCCCGAGCTCGTCACCGGACCGAACAGCACGGGGAACGAGAAGTGGTTCGCGCCGTGCGCGGGCGGCCGCTACCTCGTGATCGTCGGCGGCGACATCGCCGAGGGAACGCTCGGGATGGGTGTGCCGACGAACAACGCCGCGCTGTCGGCGATCGCGCCCGCGAGCGAGACCGGGACCTTTCTGACACCGGACTGCCTGACGACGTACTTCGCGTCGACGCGCAGCGGCCCGAACCGGATCTACACGTCGACGCGTGCGACGATCATGGATCCATGGCCCGCGCCGACGCTGGTCAACGACTTCATCGCGATCGGCGGCAATCAGGAAGACCCGTGGGTCTCGCCCGATCAGCGGACGTTTTTGCTCGCGAGTGACGTCCTCGGCACGAAGGACGTCTACCTCAGCGTGCGGTGAACCGGCACGCGGCGTGGCCCATCACGATGGGTCCGTCGACGGTGCCGGTCGGCGTCGCGATCCAGCCGCGGGCGATCCGATCATCGAGAAGCTCGTCGGCGGTCGGACGATGGTCCCACACGGAGACCGCGGTGACGCCGCCGAGTCACGTGGTGTCGAAGATGACGAACACGTCGCGCGTGCGACACACCACATCGTGCGTGTACTCGTCCTGGACGATCACCTCGAGGATCTCGAGGCCGCGGTGAAGGACGTCCTCGAGGGTGTCGAGGCGCGTCACGTGCGCGAGCGGCGCGGCGAGATCTCCGGAGACGCCACCGACGATACGCAGCTCCCGTGACACCCGATCAGGATGCCAGATCTGCGCTACGATACGCACGTGCGGCGCGCCTGCCTGTTTGCGATCAGCCTCGTCGTGGCGGGCTGCACGCGAGATACCGCCGAGGCGCTGTGCCCGGACATCGTCGAGGGTGACCTCGTCGTCACCGAGATCGGCGGCCCTCAGATGGACAACGAGCTGGCCCCCGAGTTCGTCGAGCTCTACAACGCGAGCGGTGCGACCGTGGACCTCTACGGCGTGAAGGTCCGGTTCCGCCGGCGCGACGGCTCGAGCGAGATCGCGATCCTCGTGAGGCGCCCCGTAGCCGCGGCACCCGGCTCGTACACCGTGCTCGGCAAGGATGACGACTTCGAGCTCAGCTCGTACGTCGACTACGGGTTCAACACGGACTTCGAGGAGACGTGGCTCGGTGCCGCGGCCGTCGATGTCGAGGCATGCGGCACGCAGATCGATCGCGCGATCTATGACTCGCTCCCACGTATCGGAACGTACTCGCTCGGCACGAACCCGCCGACGGGCGAGGCAAATGACCTCCCCGCGAACTGGTGCACCGATCCGCGAACGACCCCCGGTTCACCGCAACAGGCCAACGTCGCATGTCCATGACTCGCCGCCCGCTGATCCTCGTTCTCGCGTCGCTGCTCGCCGCGATCTCGCTCTCTGGCAGCGCGTGCGGTCCCGTTGGTGGAGACCGGTACTCGCGCAAGCAGGCGCAGAAGTCGCTCCAGAAGCTCGAGGCGCCCGGTGTTGTCATCGGCGAGTTCACGCTGACGAAGATCGTCGACGGGGACACCGTCCGGGTCGACGGCCTCGACAGCTCGCTGCGCCTCCTCGGCATGGATACCGAGGAGACGTTCAAGAGCGAGTCGGATCGCCGCGACGTCGAGACCGACTGGAACGCCTACGTGGTCGCCAAGAAGGGCAAGACGCGCCCCGGTCGTATGGCGACGCCGACCGGCGAGGTCGCGAAGCAGTGGGCCAAGGACTTCTTCGACGGTGCGGTCAACGTGCGGATCGAGCGCGACCATCCCGCGGAGATCCGTGATCGGTTCAAGCGCTACCTCGCCTACTGCTTCGTGCAGAAGAAGGGCGCGTGGGTGAACTACAACGTCGAGGCCGTGCGCGCCGGGATGTCGCCGTACTTCACGAAGTACGGGTTCTCGCGCCGGTTCCACGACGACTTCGTGAAGGCGGAGGCCGAGGCCAAGGCGGCAAAGCGCGGCATCTGGTCCGACACGCCGGGGATGATGAAGTACCCGGACTATCCGGAGCGCGAGGCGTGGTGGAGGCCGCGCGGTGAGTTCGTTGCCGCGTTCCGTGCCGAGGGCGCCGGCAAGGACAACTACCTCGACAGCACGCACTGGGACGTGATGCAGCAGCTCGAGAAGCTCGTCGGCAAGGAGGTCCACGTCCTCGGTACCGTCGACGACGTGCGGATCAACGAGCGCGGCCCGGCGCGCGCGACACTCGGCAAGGTCCCGCTCGTGTTCTTCGACCGCGACGTGCTCGGAACGTCCGGGATCATCCAGTGGAAGAGCGAGTACATCTGGGTGACCGGTGTGCCGACGATCTACGAGAACAAGACCACCAAGCGAAAGCAGGTCCAGCTCGTCATCGAGCGGGCCAGCCAGATCCGCCTCTCGACCGTCCCGGGCCTGCAGGTCCCGACGGCCGGTGGCGGCCCGTGACCGAGCACACGCACCGATCCCCGCGGTCGTGCGACCCTAGGAGGACCATGCGATTCGTCCTGTTCGCCGGGGCAACGGCCCTCCTGGGTGCTGCGTGCGGCCCCGATCCGAAGACCGGCGATTGCGAAGACGACCTGATCGCGGGTGACCTCGTGATCACGGAGGTGTTCGCCGACTCCAAGGCCCCTCCCGGTGGCAGCGGCACCGACGACGGCAAGGAGTGGTTCGAGGTCTACAACGCCTCCGATCGCGCCGTCGATCTCAAGGGCCTGACGATCGTCCACAGCCGCGTCGGTGGCACCGCGAAGTCCCACGTCGTCGCCGCCATCACCGTCGCGCCCGGTCAGTACTTCACGCTTGGCAACTCCGCCGACGACCTCCTGCCCGCGTACGTCGACTACGGCTACGGCGCCGACCTCGGCGACCTGTTCAACACCGACGGCGGCGAGCTCTCGCTGTCGTGCGGCGGAAGCCAGATCGACAAGGCGACCTACGAGGCGGTCAAGGAAGGCCGCTCGCGCCAGCTCACCGCCGCGCAGCCGCCCGACTACACGCTCAACGACGATCCCGTGAGCTGGTGCGAGGCCAACGGCAGCGAGTTCGATACCGGCAACTTCGGCACGCCGGGCTCCGACAACGACTGCACCCCGATCGTGATCGGCCAGTGCAGCGACCAGGGCTCGATGCGCGACGCGTCGCTGCCGGTCCCCGGCGATCTCGTGATCACCGAGGTGATGCCGAACCCGGGCGCCGTGAGCGACACCGAGGGCGAGTGGTTCGAGATCCTCGCGATCAACGCCTTCGACCTCAACGGCGTCGGCCTCGATCGCGCGGGCGACACGTCCAACCCGATCGTGCTCGCCTCACCGGACTGCGTCCACGTCACCGCTGGCAGCTACGTCGTGTTCGCGAAGAACAGCGACACCGCCATGAACGGTGGAATCCCCGCGGGCACGATCCGCGGCAACTTCACGTTCTCGCTTGTCGATGGCACGATGGCCGCGCCCGGCGATGTCCGCATCATGGCCGGCACGAACGTGATCGACGCGATCACGTGGACCAGCACGCGCAGCGCGCGCTCGCACTCGCTCGATCCCGACATCGTCGATCCGACCGGCAACGACGAGGAGTCGAACTTCTGCGACGGCGTCGGTGCGTTCGGCGGTGGTGACATGGGTACGCCCGGAATGGCGAACCCGCAGTGCGGCGGCACGACGGCCGGCATGTGTAACGTCGCCGGCACGCCGCGCCCGATCGTCAAGCCGGCGGCTGGCCAGCTCGTGATCAACGAGTACCTCGCGAACCCCGCTGGCACGGTCGCCGGCGTCGACGCCGCACAGGAGTGGTTCGAGATCGTGAACACCGGCGCGGCCGCGTTCGATCTGAACGGTCTCGGTCTCAAGGGCACGGCGGCGACGATCAACACGATCGTGAGCGCAGACTGCAAGAGCGTCCCGGCCGCCGGGTTCGCCGTCTTCGCGCACGGCACCGATCCGCTCGTCAACGGCAACCTGCCCACGCCCGACGCGACGTTCACGTTCGCGCTCGGCAACACGAACGGCGGACTGTCGGTCCTCGACGGCGTGACCGTCCTCGATGCGGTCACGTGGACCTCGGCCACCGATGGCGCGACCGATCAGCTCAAGCCGGCGAACACCAACGTCACCGACAACGACACGGCGACGAACTTCTGCAAGGCGAAGACGCCACAGACGTACGGCGCGACCGCGAACTTCGGCACGCCCAAGGCGCTCAACGTTTGCCTCTGATGCTGCGCATGCTCGCGCTGCTGGTCGTCGCGCCGATCGTGGCACTCGGCGCGGCGTGCGGTAACCCCACCTCGGAGTGCGGACCGACCGAGGGCGTCGTCGAGCGGATCATCGACGGCGACACGATCGAGCTCGTCGGTGGCGTCAAGATCCGCTACCTGATGGTCAACACGCCGGAGACCACGGGCGGCAAGAACGAGTGCTACGGCTCGAACGCCGTCCAGTTCAACACCGACCTCGTGCTCGGCAAGACCGTCGAGATCGACTACGACGTCGAGTGCACGGATCGCTTCGATCGCACGCTCGCATACGTCTCCGTCGGTGGGCAGGAGGTCAACTCGCTGCTGATCGAGCGCGGCTACGCGTGCCTGCTCCACATCCCGCCCAATGGCGTGGATCGGCTCGACGAGTTCAAGAATCTCGAGACCGCGGCGAAGCAGGCGAACCGCGGCCTCTGGGGTGCGTGTTCTCCGATCCCGTGCGACTAGCCTGGCACCATGTCCGTCTGGGGCGCTTGCACCCGATTCCGTGTAACTGATTCGACTCGGTTCCTCCATCGACCTCAGGTGGCGCGCCCGCGCGACAGATTTCGGCACACGGGTACGAGGCGCCACAGTCCAAGCCGTGCATTGCCGCGAGATTGCGCCTGGCATTCGCCTTGCTGCACGGGCGCAGATGTCCGCCACAAGGCCCGCTCTCGCCGCGCTCCTCGCCGCCGGATGCGGCACCCAGATCTCTACGACGATGGTCAACACCCCTCCGCGCGCCATGGCTCCACACTCCCCGGAGACGGTCGAGCTGTTCACGAGCGGTGCGCCTCTCCGCCCGCATGTCGACGTCGCCTATCTGGAGGCCGAGCAACAGAGCGGCGGATTCAGCGTCGATGGCACGCCCCAGTTCTTCCGCAAGATGCGCGTGCATGCGGCGGCGATGGGCTGCGACGCACTCGTGATCGGCGGGTCGACGAACAGGACCTCGGTCGCGATCAACTTGAGGACGCCGGTGAACCTCAAGGGTCTCACCGCGACCTGCATCGTCTACACGACACCGTCGTCGCCGTTTCTCACGGTCAGCTCGCCCTGAATGGCGGAACGCGGAACCGCTCCGGGGTTTCTTGCTAGAAGAACGCACGAATACGACTCGTGTACGCGTGAGCTGATCTTCAGCGTCCCGTTCGCGCCCTGGGGTTGCTCAGCTTTCGTGGGCGTAGTTGAAGTACGCTGGGGTCGTGGCGCATGGGTTGCTGGCAGTGCTGATGGTGGCAGGGTGTGGCCGGATCGGGTTCGAGGATGGCGAAGCTGGCACCGGAGGGACAACCAGCGCCGGCAATGCTGTGCAGGCCGTCGCAGGGTTCGGCGGGAAGGCCCACGGTGTGAGCGTGACGTTGCCGGCGCCGCAGTCGGCGGGCAACACTCTCGTTGCGATCGCGCGGTGGCGCAGGCCGGCGGTCGCGGTCCTGTCGGTGGTCGACGCTGCGGGTGACACGTTCGTGGCCGTGAGTGGACCCGACACGATCATCACGAGCAACACGTCCGCCTGCATGCAGGTGTTCATCGCTTCGAACATCGCCGCGGCCGACACCAATCGCATCGACCTCGCGCTGGACGCGAGGACGGAGGACATCGACCTCCGCGTGCTGGAGTACGCAGGCCTGTCGCCGACCGCGCCAATCGAGGCGACCGCCGCGCAGACCGGTACGAGTGACGTGCTCACCACCGAGGAGCTCGTGGTGACGCAGCCGGCATTGCTCGTCGTCGGGGTCGTATCTTCGAGTCCGGCGGTCGCGGGCGACGCGTTCACGACTGACAACGAGAAACGTGGTCTTGTCGAGAGTCGCACGGTCAGCGCGGGCCCGTACACGGGGGATGCGGTGCAGGATCCCTCCGGGTACTGGATCGCGCGCGCGGTCGCGCTGGTCCTTGCACCCTGACTCGCCGCAGCTAGCGCAGCTGTAGCGGAATCTCGACGGTGCCGCGCTGCATCTCGGGGAACTGCACGCTCGCGATCGCCAGACCGACGCAGGTCTCGAATGGCTGGCCAGCGATGTCGGTACGGACCTCGGTCGCACGTCCCGCGGAGCTCACCGTTACCCGGATGCGCGCGATGCCCGATGTTGATGCCCCCAGGAACCCGCCCTTCCGAGTTCCGCTGTGGCACGGTCGTCGGATGCGATTGCTCGCCGTTGCTCTGCTTGCGTGCTCGCAAGGCCCCGCGCCGTCGACAACACCATTCATCGCGCCCACCCCTCCGGTCGACGCCAGCGAGGTCACTGACCCGGCCGTGATCGCGGCGATGATCGCGGAGCCCGTCGACGCTGCGGTCCCCGACGCTCCTCTGGGGATCACGACCTGCCCGGCTCGGCTGGCCGATGCAGTCGGAACGTGCAGCACCGCGACGTGTACCTATCCCGAGGGCACGTGCAGGTGTGCACCCGAGCCGCATTGCGGCGGTGCACATCTTGCCCCGCCCGAGCGTCCCGAGCCGCACGTGTTCCAATGCGCACTGACGCCTCCAAAAGTCCGGCCCGACGGATGTCCGGGTATTGCACCGCAACCAGGCACGCAGTGCCCCACGGTCGGCAAGGCCTGCGGCTATGGCGGCTGCTCGTGCTCGACGTCGCTTACGTGCGGCAAGCGCGGCTGGAGCAAGCCGCAGGTTAGCTGCAAGGCGTGACCGCTCACGCGAGCGTATCGGCGATCTCGTCGGCGCGCGTTAGAGCGTCGATCTAGCGGGCGACTCGGCGTAGGGTCAGGCGTGTCGAGTCCGGATCACGTCGCGAGCCGAGCCCTGTGTACGCGGTGCCTGCGGCCGTCGCGCGTCTGCTACTGCAGAAACCTCTCGCACCTCCCGACCGCGACGAAGATCGTGATCCTGCAGCACCCGCGCGAGCGGTTCATGCCCATCGGGACCGCTCGGATGGCGAGCTTGTGCCTTCCTCACACCACGATCCACGTCGGTGTCCGTTGGGGTGACCACCCGGCGCTCGCGGCAACGCTCGCGGATCCTGCGCGATCTCCGATCTTGCTGTACCCGGGACCCGACGCCAAGGACATCCTTCGTGAGCCGCCGCCGGGTCCGGTGACGTTGATCGTCGTCGATGGGACGTGGTCGCAGGCGCGACGCGTGATGCGCGACAACCCGCTCCTCCAGACGCTTCCTCGCTATGCGTTCA
>JANOPP010000383.1:0-5957 GCA_031421915.1 Myxococcales bacterium
CCAAGACTCCGGCCGGCGCTGCCGGTACGGGCACAGGTCCCGCCGGCGGTGGTGCGATCAAGCCGACCCCACCGGCGCGCGATCCGGCCGCCGAGGCTGCCGCGCTCGCGGCGTTCGAGGCCGACGAGGTCGTGCTCGCCAAGCAGGACGAGCCCGCCGGCCGCGCCGAGGAGAACATGGCCAGGGCCGCAGCCAAGGACGCCGCCAAGGACGCCACGCGGCCCAAGACCGAGACGTCAGAGCGCGCCGCGAAGATCGCTGCGTCTCTCGCGGCCGCATCGACGACGCCCAAGGCCGCCGCCGCGGCGCCCATCGGTCCTGCCGCCGACGTTGCCACCGCGAAGGTGTCCGCCGACGCCGCGCCTGCAGCAGCAGCGCCCGCCACTGCAGCAGCCTCCGCAGCACCCGCGCCCGGCGCGAAGACCGCCAACGATGGCCTCCCCGGCAGCGCGAAGACCAGCGGCGCCGCTGATCCAGGCGACGCCAAGCCGGTCAGCATCTCCGGCGGCAAGCCGCTGATGGCCGAGCTCGCGAAGCCGCTCGTCAAGCCGCCGGTCGTCGCGTTCAACAAGGTCACCAAGACCTACGGATCCGGTTCGAGCGCGTTCACCGCGATCAAGGACGTGACGTTCTCGATCCCCGACTACCCGGGCCGCGGCGAGTTCATCTCGATCCTCGGTCCGTCGGGCTGCGGCAAGTCGACCGTGATCCGCAACATCGCGGGCCTCTTGCCGCAGTTCCCGCAGACGTCGGGCACCGTCCTCGTTGACGGCAAGCCGGTGAAGGGCCCCGGCCCCGATCGCGGCATGGTGTTCCAGGACTACACGTCGTTCGACAACCGCACGGTCCTCGAGAATGTCGCCTTCGGCCTCGAGTGCCGTGGTCTGTCGCGCGGCCTGATCGACTGCACGCGCAAGCAGACCGTCGCGCAGTTCACGACGCAGACGCCGCACGAGTTCGACAAGGGCATGAAGGTCGTCATCGAGCTCGTCGACGACAAGACCTTCAACGGCACGTTCAACGTCGCATCGACTCCGCAGCCCACCGTGTTCACGGTGCTGATGGAGGGCAAGCCCGACGCGAAGAGCCAGGGCGGCGTCGTCAAGGTGCCCAAGCTGTCGGGCTCCGAGCGCACCGACCGCGCGAAGTACTGGATCGAGAAGGTCGGTCTGTCCGTCAAGAAGGACGCCGACAAGTTCCCGCACCAGCTCTCCGGCGGCATGCGCCAGCGCGTCGCGATCGCGCGCACGTTGATCCTCGAGCCGCGCATCATCCTGATGGACGAGCCGTTCGGTGCGCTCGATCCGCCGACGCGGTCGCGCATGCAGGACAACCTGGTCGCGCTGTGGCGCGAGCGGTCGCCGACGATCTTCTTCATCACCCACTCGATCGAGGAAGCCGTGTTCCTCGGCGATCACATCCTCATGTTCTCGAACTCTCCGGGCACCGTGCTCAAGGAGATCCGTGTCCCGCCGCCCGATCGGCCGTCGATCGTGCTGCAGCGCGAACCGAAGTTCATCGAGATCGTGATGGGAATCCGTGAAGAGATCGACCGGCTCGAGTCGTCGAATCGAGCGGGGGACTAAGTGGCGGAACCGAAGAAAGCCGGCCTGCTTCGCTATCTCAAGGAGGCCTTCACGTTCCGCTGGAACATGTTGATCTTCGGCGGCGCCGCAGCGGCGGCCGTGGTCTCCGGTCACGCGGACATCGCGCTGCCGCTGGTCGCCGCGGCGGAGGTCATCTACCTCGCCGGGCTCACCACGCTGCCGCGGTTCCAGGGCGCGATCGACGCCAAGGTGCGCTCCGAAGAGCGCGGCCAGACGGGTCAGCGCTCCGCCGTCAGCGTTCAGGATGTCGGCGAGGCGCGTGATCGAATCCTCGAGGTCCTCAAGTCGCTGACCGAGGATCGCCGCTCGCGGTTCCTCCGCCTGCGCGCGCGCTGCGTGGAGATGTCGCGGATCGCGAACGCGGTGCGCGGTGACACTCGCGACGCGAGCGGCGCCTCGACCGAGCTCCGCACGCCGGCGCTCGATCGCTTGCTCTGGGTGTTCCTCCGCCTCCTGCTGTCGGAGCAAGCGATCGCGCGATTCCTCCAGGCCGCCGACGAGACGAGCATCGACAAGACCGTCGGCGAGCTCAAGGTCCGTCGCAAGAAGCGGGCGGACTCCGTCGGCGAGGCGAACCAGGCCGACGATCGGATCATCCGCTCTCTCGACGACAGCATCGCGACCGCCGAGGCGCGCAAGGAGAACGTCGAGAAGGCCCGGCACAACGCCGAGTTCATCGCGACGGAGCTCGATCGGCTCGAGAACAAGATCCAGGCCGTCACCGAGCTCGCCGTCGGTCACTCCGATCCGAACGAGATGTCGAGCCGCATCGACGCGATCTCCGACGGCATCCAGCAGACCGAACAGACCATCCGCGAGCTCCAGCAGATCACCGGTGTCAGCGACGCTGACACCACGCCGTCGATCCTCGACACCGACCTCACACCGCAACGCCAGGTCGAAGGCGGCGCAGGACGACGGAGCCAGGGCTCATGAGCACCGAGACACCCGCCCCCACGGCCGAGAAGGCCGAATCGAAGACGCTCGCCGGCACCGACGGGGTGACCAAAGCCGTCCAGCTCCCGGCGCACTTTCCGGCGTGGTCCGGCAAGCTCGCCGAGCTCTACTTCTCCGGCACGACGTCGATGTTCGTGCTCCACGGAAACACGTTCGACATGGTCCGCGCGACCGCGGATCGGTGGACGGGCCTCGCTGACTTCCTCGCCGAGCAGCTGTTCGGGCGCTGGGATCTCGTCATCCACTACGACCTCGCACGCGGCCTGCGGTGCGCGGCCGGCTCCAACGGCAAGCGGCTCCAGGAGATGGTCGAGACCGCGAACAAGTGGCTCGGCGACCTGCGCGCCCTGCCCCGCGATCCGACCAAGGGCCTCGCGTCGATCGATCTGCTGATCCAGAAGAACGTGATGGCGGATCCCGAGAAGCGCCTCCGCACGGCGATCCTGATCGACCACGCCGGCTATGTCGCGCCGAGTGGCGACCGCCTCGACCTCGCCGAGCAGACGCACCTCGTCACGCTTCTCAACTGGGCGTCGAGCCCGTACGTGAAGCGCCTCAACATGGCGTTCGTGCTGATCGATCCGCGGCTGTCGAGTGTCGCCGAGCGGATCAGCGGCAACCCACACGTCGCCACGATCGAGATTCCACTGCCCGACGCCGCCGAGCGCGCTGCGTTCCTCGAGGCGCAGGTCAAGACGAGCGGCAAGGAGCTCGCGACCTTCTCCGACTACACCGTCGCCGAGCTCGGCAAGCTGACGGCCGGCATCGGCCTCACCGATCTCGAGGTGCTGCTGCGCTCGACGATCGAGAGCGGGCGCCGCCTCGACCGGCACTACTTCAAGGAGCTCAAGAAGCGCCTCATCGAGCGCCAGGCCCAGGGCATGCTCGAGTTCGTCGAGCCCAAGTGGGGCCTCGACACCGTCGTCGGTCACGAGGCCGCGAAGAAGCGGCTACTCGACGATGCCGAGCTGATCAAGCGCGGCGAGCTCGACACCGTGCCGATGGGCTATCTGTTCTGCGGTCCGGTCGGCACGGGCAAGAGCTTCCTCGCGACCTGCGTCGCCGGTTCGATCGGCATTCCGGCCGTCGTGCTCAAGAACTTCCGCAGCAAGTACGTCGGTGAGTCCGAGGGCAACCTCGAGCGCGTGCTCGGCGTGCTGCGCTCGATGGGCCCGGTCGTCGTGATCATCGACGAGGCCGACGCGATGCTCGGCGATCGCGATCAGGGCGGCGACTCCGGCGTCGGCGCCCGCATCTTCGGCATGATCGCGTCGCAGATGGGCGACACCGCCTACCGCGGCAAGATCCTGTGGATGTTGCTGACGGCGCGGCCCGACAACCTGCCGGTCGACCTCAAGCGCCAGGGCCGCGCCGAGGTCCACATTCCGCTGTTCTACCCGGTCGATCAGCCCGAGCTGAAGTCGATGCTGATGATCCTCGCGAAGAAGTCCGGGACGTCGCTCGCGGAGTCCGACCTGCCCGAGACCGTCCCGCACCAGGGCAACCTGTCGGGCGCCGACGTCGAGGGCATCATCGGACGCGCCTTCCGCTCGTCGCTGCTGGGCGGCTCGCGCACGATCACCAAGGAGGCGCTCGCAGGCGCTCTCGCCGGCTTCATGCCATCGACGCAGACGCTCGAGCGCGAAGCCCAGGAGCTCGCCGCGATCATCGAGTGCACCGATATCGAGTTCCTGCCGGCGGTCAAGCTCGAGAAGCTGACCAAGTTCGGAGGTCGCGAGAAGCTGCAGGAGCGGCTGACTGCGATCAAGCAGATCCTGGAAGAACGCTAGAACGCTCAAGGAGACGCACATGGCACGCGCAAGCTGGATCAATGACGATTCGACCCCGGACCTCGACGCTCACGTCGGGCAGCTCGAGCACTTCTCGCAGTCGCTCGCCGATGGCGTGATCGACGCGAAAGAGCTCTCGACCCAGGAGGCGAACCTCGTCGCCGCGATGAAGGCGGTCGAGGGCTCCCTCGACGACGATCAGCACACGAAGGTCACGAAGCTGCTCGCCGAGCTGACGGCGTACAGCGTGATGCGAACCCTGCACGAGATGGCGCAGGCCCGCGTGCAGCAGGTCGTCGCGCCCAAATCGTGAGCTCGGACGATCCCGCGCCCGGGAGTGAATCCCGGGCTCTCCATCTTTCGCCAGCGCGCCTGCGCACCGTGTTCGATCGCGTCGAGAAGATGATCGAGGATCGCTGGCAGATCCCCGTGTCAGTCTCTGACGTGCCGAACCCGTTCACGGGGGATCTCGATGGCCAGCGGATCTCGGTCGAGTTCGACCTCGAGGTCGAGGACTCGCTGTTCATCCTCGTCCACCTGTTCGGGCACACCGTGCAGTGGAACGTCTGCGAGAAGTCGCGAGAGATCGCGTTCCGCAAGCCGGGTGGAGAGTGGACCGAGACGGCGCTGAAGGAGGTCGCGGACTACGAGGCCGAGGCGTGCCGCTACAGCCTCCAGCTCCTCCACGAGGCCGGGGTCCACGACCTCGACCAGTGGGTCGCGGACTTCGCCGCGTGCGACACGGCCTACCTGATGCACTTCTATAAGACGGGCGAAAAACGGCCTTTCCGCGAGTTCTGGAAGGACGGCTCCCCCATCCTCACGCCCCTGCGAATACCCGAGTTCCATCCCACGCAGTGGTTGAGCCGCTACGACGGCACCGTCGTGTAGACTCGGTGGTGGGGTGCTCGCGCGACGTATCATCGCCGTCTCGCCTGACAAGGCGTTCGGCAAGCAGCTCTCGGTCGCGCTGAAAGCGGCCGGGGGAGCGGTCGATTCTCATTCGACGCTCGAGGAGCTCGGCTCCGGCCAGCTCCAGGCCGCCCTGCTCGTGATCCACCTCGATGGTCCGCTCGCGAGCACGGCCCCCGAGCTGGTTGCCCGGCTCACCGCCGAGACTCGCGTGATCGCCGTGATCCCGCGCTCCAATCTCGCCGCGATCGTCGACATCATGCAGGCGTCCGATCGGGTCGCCGGCATGATGGTTGCCGAGACGTTCGATGGACCTCAGCTCTCCGCGATGGCGACCCGCGTGCTCGCGGGAGACATCTTCGGGCTCGACAAGCTGCTGCTGTGGGGCACGCAGATCCACTCGTTCCTTGTCGGCGACTACCAGGAAAAATCGCTCTGCATCGCCCAGATCTCCGAGTTCGCCGAGCTGATGGGCGTGCGCCGTAAGTATCGCGAGTCGATCGAGCAGTGCCTCGACGAGATGCTGATGAACGCGCTCTACGACGCCCCCGTCGACGAGCAAGGTCGCCCGCTGTTCTCCGAGATCCCGACGAAGACGCGGATCTCGCTGCGCGTCGAGCAGAAGGTCGTCGTCCAGTATGCGTGCGACGGCGGCAACTTCGCGATCGCCGTGCGCGATGCGTTCGGCACC
>JANOPP010000384.1:0-3720 GCA_031421915.1 Myxococcales bacterium
GTCGACGAGCAAGGTCGCCCGCTGTTCTCCGAGATCCCGACGAAGACGCGGATCTCGCTGCGCGTCGAGCAGAAGGTCGTCGTCCAGTATGCGTGCGACGGCGGCAACTTCGCGATCGCCGTGCGCGATGCGTTCGGCACCCTCGAGCGCTCGACCGTCCTGCGCTACCTCCACAAGTGCCTGCACAACGAGCAGCAGATCGATCGCAAGGTCGGCGGCGCCGGGCTCGGCCTGTACTTGATGACGAACTCGTCGACCAACGTCTACTTCAACGTGCTCCCCGGTGTCGCGACCGAGGCCGTGTGCACGTTCGACCTCGAGACGCCCAAACAGCAGCTCCACACGTTCGGCTTCTTCAGCGAGCGCATCGACGCTGCCGGGCGGCTTGCCGCTGGTCCGTCACGGCGTCTCCCGGCGGGGGCCTCGCATCCCGTCGAGCGCCGTGCCCCTCGGCCTACCCCGACGCCGAAGGGTCTGATCGCCGTTCTCGTCGCCGCGATCCTCGCCACGATCGCCCTCGTCGTGGTCGCCGCGTGGCCGCGCCTGTTCGGCGTGGAGAAGACCGAGGTCACGATCAAGACCGTGCCCAAGGGCGCGCTCGTCGAGGTCGAGGGCAAGAACGCCGGCACCGCGACCGACGGCAGCCTCGTGGTGCGCGGTCTCGAGATCGGCCGTGCGTATCCCGTCGTCGCCCGGCTCGACGGCTACGAGCCCCGGCAGGCGGTCGTCCAGCCGCGCACGGGTACCACCAACGCCATCACGCTCGAGCTCGTCGCGCTCGCTCCCACCGTATCGCTCGAGACCACGCCAAGCGGCGCGAGCGTCTCCATCGACGGCACCGCCGTCGGCACCACCCCGCTGTCGCTCACGAACCTCGGCGCCGGCAAGAACGTCACGATCACGTTCAAGAAGCAGGGCTACCAGGAAGCGACCGCGAAGCTCGACGTTCCGGGTCCCGGCAAGGAGACGCGCCTGATCCAGCCACTCGCCGTGTCCGCGGACCTCGCGCGGATCCGGCTGACCTCGACGCCCAGCGGCGCGCAGGTCGTGCAGAACGGTCAGCTCCTCGCCGGCGTCACGACCCCGGTCGAGATCCTCGTCGAGGGTGGGAAGCTCGTCCGCTTCACGCTGACGATGACGAACAAGGTCCCCGCCACGATCGAGCCGTTCGCGCCCGGCCGTGGCACCGACGGCCTCGAGCGCTCCGCGACGCTGGTCGACGGCGTCCCCCTCCGCGTGTCCTCGAACGTCGATGGCAAGGCGAGTGTCAGCGGTGCCCCCCACTGCCAGGCTCTCCCCGTTCCGTTCGAGTGCATGGTCGCGTCAGGGCCCCTCACGATCGAGCTCACCACGCAAACGCCGGCAGGCCGGTTCGTGCGCAAGGCCATCGTCGGCAAGGCGCTCGAGGAGAAGTTCGAGCTCGGGTTCGTCGACGCGGGACCGAACAAGCTCCTCAAGATCGCCGGCGCCAAGGTGCAGCGCGCCGTGTTCGAGGTCGGGCCACGCAAGGTCACCATCGTCGGTACACCGGGCCACGAGCTCGAAGAGCACACGGTGTCCGTGGTCGTGAAGGCCGGCGCCACCGTGATCGCGAACTAGCCGCCGTTCGCCCGGCGTATAGTCGAGGTGGGTGCGCGAGGAGACGGGCGACGTACGTTCGTGGTGGGCCGGGGTCCGGCCGTCGCCCGAGGTCGCCACGCGCCTCGCCGAGATAGCGCTCGTCCGCGCTCAAGTCTTTCTCCCCATCGTGATCCTCGCGATCACGGTCGCGCTCGTGATCAGCGAACCCGCCGGCGTCCCGGTCACGGCCCCGATCTTCACGCTCAATGTCGCGGTCTTGATCGCGGCCGTCGTCGTGTTCGTGGGCCTGCGCCGCACCTGGTTCCCCACGAGCCAGGCCCACGCGATCGGTGCGCTGGTCTGGCTGTTCGCGCCGATCAACACGCTGGTCTCGACGATGCTGACCGACGTCGCGTCGCTGACGCTCCCCCTCATGATCGAGCTCGCGAGCCTGCCGATCCTGATTCACACGCGGTGGGCACTGATCCCGAGTGTCCCTGTCGTCGCCACCGCGCTCGTTCTCATGATCCGGTCGGAGACACTCGGCATCTTCGCGATCGCCGTCGTCGGCGTCTGGGTCGTCGGCATCATCATGCAGATCGCCCTGCGCCGCTCGATGATCCGCGGCGAGACCCACCGCATCGATCTGCAGCACGCGCTCGAGGCCCTCAAGCGCGAGCTCGGTGAACGCCAGCGCGCCGAGGCGGATCGCGAGGCGCTCCGCGATCAGTTCGTTCACGCCCAGCGCATGGATGCCGTCGGCACCCTCTCCGCCGGCCTCGCGCACGACATGAACAACATCCTCGGCGGCATCATGGCGTTCGCCGAGATCCTGCGCTCGCAGGCGAAGGATCCCGAGGTCCAGGAGGATCTCGATCGCATCAAGCACGAGGCCGAGCGCGGCGCGGCCCTCACGCGCGGCCTCCTCGCCTTCTCGCGACGCGGTGCCTATCGCAAGCGCGCCATCTCGCTCGGCGGCGTGATCGACGACATGGCGCCGCTCCTCGCGCGCACGCTCGGCAAGAACATCAAGCTCGAGCGCACCGATGGCGCGATCGCGATCGTCGACGGCGATCCCGCACAGCTCGGTCAGATCCTGATCAACCTCGGCGTCAATGCGGCCGACGCGATGGACGGGACCGGCACGATCTGGATCGCGACCGATGTCGTCGAGCTCGCGGCCAACATGGTCGGCACGCTCGTGGCGGGTAGCTACGCGAAGCTCTCGGTCACCGACACCGGCGTCGGCATGGATGCCCCCACCCAGAAGCGCATGTTCGAGCCGTTCTTCACGACCAAACCGATCGGCAAGGGCACCGGCCTCGGCCTGGCGATGGTCTACGGCGCTATCGAGGCGCACGGCGGCGCGATCGTCGTGGTGTCCGCGCCCGGGAAAGGTACGACGATCGAGATCTATCTCCCGATGGTCGACGAGGCACCGGAGCGTCCCAAGCGCGCCACGACGAACCCGAGCGTCCACCGCGGCGTCGTCCTCATCATCGACGACGAGGCCACGATGCGCGCCGGCACCGCGCGCATCATCGAGCAGCTCGGCCTCTCCGCGCTCACGGCGAGCGATGGGGACGAGGCCCTCGCCGTGTTCGACAACCAGGAGGGCGACTTCGCGCTCGTCGTCCTCGACATGGCGATGCCACGGATGCCGGGCGCCGAGTGCTTCCGCGCTCTCCGCCAGCGTGCGATCGACGTGCCGATCCTCCTGATGTCCGGCTACACCGATCACACCGCCGCGCAGGAGCTCCTCGAGGCCGGGGCGAATGGCTTCCTCGAGAAGCCGTTCACCGCCGAGCAGCTCGGCAACGAGGTCGACCGGATCCTCGGGCGCCGGGCGGAGGCGGCCCAGCCCCAACCTGCCTGACCGGCGGGTGTAGACAGACCGCCCGGTTGGCGGCAAGGTTCCCGTGTGGAAGCGGTCGTCGCGATCATCGCGGCTGGGTTTGGCGCCGTCTGGTGGCAACGCCTCCGCTGGGCGCGCGCTCACAAGACCTTCACCTCGTCGCTCGACGCCGACGCCGAGGTCGTCCTCCACGTCGCGCAGCACGAGGCGCGGACCCGCGGTCACGAGACCCTGACCTCGTTCCACCTCCTGTACGGGATTCTCCAGGACGAGACGATGACCGAGGCGATCCGCACCCACGGCGG
>JANOPP010000385.1:0-2337 GCA_031421915.1 Myxococcales bacterium
AAGCACTTAAGAATTGCGCCAGCTTCGATCTGGTTTTAACAAACCCACCTTGGGAACTGCTAAAGCCGGACCGTAGGGAGCTAGAAGCTCTGCCTGCTGATCGCAGGGCGGAGTACATATCTCGTATGCGCGCGTATGACGGATGGCTCAAGAAGCACTATCCGCTTTCGCAACCGAGAAGGAAGTTCGCGGGCTGGGGAACAAACCTCTCGCGCGTTGGGCTAGAGGCGAGTTTGTTGCTTGTACGGCAAGGGGGGTTCCTGGGAGCCGTTCTGCCGGCGAGCGTTCTCGCAGACGACCAAACGGCCAGCCTGAGGGAGCACTTGTTGACTGACCACACGCTGCATTCGGCTGCGTACTACCCCGCCGAGGCCAAGCTATACGGATCGGCGGACGTTGCGTCAATTGCGCTGGCGCTAACGGTGCGTGGCGACCCTGCAAAGTCGCTGACCATTGGAACTCACAACACAGCTACGTGCCGACTAGAACAGTCGACGATCAAGCTCGACTTGGATGCTTTGCGGAAGATCGACTTTGTGATGCCGATTTCGTTCGGCGCGAATTCGCTGGCGATCATTAACGGACTCGCGAAGCGCTTTCCAACTTGGCTTGACCTTGAGTCACGTGCCGCAGAGGCGCTATGGGCCGGTCGCGAGATTGACGAAACCGGCATCGCGCGATGGTTGCAACTAAGAAGTGGTTGCGCGCCGCTGTTTGTAAAGGGACGCATGATCGGTCGATACACGACGGTCGAAGCACCATCGCAAACGGTTGAGAAGCCGAATTGGTTGCCACCCCCATCGACAAGGGCGCGCCGCATTGCATGGCGCGACGTGTCCAGACCAAGCCAAAAGCGCAGGATGATTGCAACTCTGATCGATGCTGGGTGTGTCGCCGGCAACTCGCTCGGAGTGGCCTATTTCAGGGACTTCGCTGAGACGCCGCTACTTGCGCTTCTCGGGGTAATGAACTCAACTTGCTTCGAGTTTCAGTTGCGTGCACACCTAGCGACCGGCCATGTGTCTCTTTCTTCATTGCGCAAAGTAGCAGTACCAAGCCTAACGCAGCTCCGTCAAGAGAATTCGCTCGCCGTGCTGGTGCGTGAGGCGATGACTTCTGCTGACAGCGCGGCATCGAACGTGGACGCGTACGTAGCCAAGAACGTCTATGGACTGACGGAGGAGGAATATGAAATCATCCTCGGCGGCTTTGCGACCTTGACTCGAACTCAGCGCCTTGACTACTTGAGGAGCTATCGCGATCTGTCGAGCTCGCGTCATGTGCGTAAATCGGCATCAGTAGTACAAATTGCCGAGCCCTCAAAAACCTATTCTCTAGCGTGAGCATCGAACTTCTAGATCGCCAATCGAGCACCTTCTCTCCGAGTGGGTCGACAGCTATTGCGGAAATCGAAGAGGGCAGCTCTGCGATTGCCAATCACGTAGCTGCACGGCTTAGTGCGCTCGACATGCGCATGGTGACGAGCGTTCCTGAGGGCGGGAATTGGAAGGACATCCCCGAGTCCATTCCTTCCAAGCGACTAGAGCAGATACGTGAGAGCTTCAAGCGCGGCGAAGGGAGTCGGTCGACGTACTACGGCAGACTGCGACGTGGCGACCCGGCATACACGATCAGCACCTACTTCAGCCGACCTGGTAACGGCTGCCACATCCACTACGAACAAGATCGAGTCCTCTCGCCACGGGAGGCTGCACGCCTGCAGAGTTTTCCGGACTCTTTTGAGTTTCTGGGTTCACAAGCGGCAATCAGCACGCAGATCGGTAATGCCGTGCCACCGCTGCTGGCCTACCAAATTGCGAAGTCACTCGGGCCGTCAGGAGTCTTTGTCGATCTCTTCTCTGGCGCCGGCGGTATGGGGTTAGGTTTCAAGTGGGCTGGGTGGGAGCCAGCCATTGCGAACGATATTCACGCGACTTACCTCTCTACGTACGCGGAAAATGTACACAACAGTGTGCTCGTCGGCAGCATCGCTAACAGCGAGATTTTCGAGAAGCTGCTCGACGCCGCGAAGCGAGCGAGATCGGACGGGCGCCCATTCTGGGTCTTGGGCGGCCCGCCTTGTCAAGGGTTCTCGACCGCGGGCAATCAACGGTCAATGGAGGACCCAAGGAATCATCTCGCGTGGGACTATGTGCGGTTTTTGGACAACGTCAAACCTGATGGTTTTGTTTTCGAAAACGTGCCGGGCCTCCTCAACATGGAAGGTGGTCGTGTCTTTGCTTCCGTGAGAGAGGCCTTCTCTTCAGTCATGCCTTCTATCGTTCCGGTAGTCCTTTCGGCGGACCAGTATGCGATCCCACAGCGGAGAAAGCGGGT
>JANOPP010000386.1:0-3644 GCA_031421915.1 Myxococcales bacterium
TCGTCGCCCGGGTAGTACGGGCGGACGTCGCTGAAGATCAGGCCGCGGCCCTTGAACACGGAGTGGTACTGACCGCCGAGCATCTCGTTGACGAGCCGGCGCGAGGCGATCTCGATCTTGCGCGCCTTCTTGAACAGCTCGGCGGTCGTCAGGCCCACGTCAGGGCACCGGGAGGTACTCGAAGATCCGGCGCACGACGTCCTCGGAAGTGACGTCCTCGGCCTCGGCCTCGTACGTGACCATCACGCGGTGGCGCATGACATCCATCGAGATTGCCTTGATGTCGTCAGGCGTGACGTACGCTCGGTGCCGGAGGAATGCGTGTGCGCGGGCGGCGGTCGCGAGGTTGAGCGTCGCGCGCGGCGAGCCGCCGTACTCGATCAACGGTGCAAGCTCGCCGAGGCCATAGTCACGCGGCCGGCGAGTCGCCTGCACGATGTGCACGATGTAGTCGCGAACGCGGTCGTCGATGTAGATCGAGCCGACGACGCGGCGCGCGGCGCGCACGTGCTCGATCGTCGTCACCTCGGACGCGAACGGGACGTCATTGATGCTCATCCGGTCGAGCATGGCGCGCTCGTCGTTCGCGGTCGGATAGTTGACCTTGATCAGCAGCATGAACCGGTCGAGCTGCGCCTCGGGGAGCGGAAACGTTCCCTCCTGCTCGATCGGGTTCTGCGTCGCGAGCACGAGGAACGGATCGGGCAGCTTGTGCGTCGTGTTGCCGATGGTGACCTGACGCTCCTGCATCGCTTCGAGCAGCGCGGACTGGACCTTCGCGGGTGCGCGATTGACCTCGTCGGCAAGCACCAGGTTCGCGAAGATCGGGCCACGCTTCTGCGTGAACTGCCCGGTGTGCATGTTGTAGATGATGGTGCCGGTGATGTCGGCCGGGAGCAGATCCGGCGTGAACTGGATCCGCTGGAACGAGGCGTTGATCGTCTGGGACAGCGTCTTCACGGTCAGCGTCTTCGCCAGGCCCGGCACGCCCTCGATCAGGCAGTGACCGCCGGTGAGCAGGCCGATCATGATCCGCTCGACCATCTCGCGCTGGCCCACGACAACGCGCCCCACTTGCTCGAACACGCCGTCGAGGAAAGCGCTCGCCTCCTTGACCTCCTGGGTCAGGCGCGCGATGTCGACCTGCGTCCGCGGCGTGGGCCCGGGCTCACCGTCGAGGATCGGCTGCTCGGTCAGTGCGCGGTGCGGACCGGAGGGCTTCTCTGGAACCTCACCGGGTGGAATCACCGGAATGGGATCTCGCAGGGTGTCCATGGACACCGCTGACGATGTCACGAATTCCTGCGCCGCGCCCGTGCCGTTACCCAAGGCCAACGACCTGCTCGATTCCCACCCGGAGCCAACCGATCGCGCGCCGTGCGTATTCCGCGTTCACCGGAGAGGCGCCGCTGGCGCACGGGTATAGTGAAGCCATGGCGGAGCAACCGGTTGCCCTCGGGCCCGTCGATTTCTCGACGCATGTCCTCTCGCTGGCTTCGACCGCGCTGATCGCGATCGGAAAGATGCCGGCACCCGATGGCCAGCCGCACCCGGTCGATCTCGAGACCGGGCGCCATCTGATCGATGTGCTCGGCATGCTCGAAGTGAAGACCAAGGGAAACCTCGACGAGCCCGAGACCAAGCTGCTCGCGAGCCTGATCTACGACCTGCGAGTCGCGTTCGTCGACGCGCAGAAGATGCACGGAGCGAAGTAGTCCGCGTGCGCCGCTCGATCGCGATCCCGGCGATCCTTGGCCTCGGCGTCGGGCTCGGCGCGACCGGCTGTCGTGAGCGCGAGGGCGTCGACGTGCACGGTGCTCCGACCACGCCCGTCACACCCGGCGCCGCGCCGAACGAACCCACGCGGATGTATCCGAGCGCACCGGGATCGTTCGTCGATCTCGTCGCGAGTGCACGCCACGGCGTCGTCGGGATCCGGTCGAAGACGCCGATCAAGTCCGGGCCGGCGTCGATGTTTCCCGGTGCGCCCGAGTCGACCGCCGACATCGCGCTCGGGACCGGCTTCCTCCTCGAGGCCAAGGGCGTCTACGTCGTCACCACAGACAAGATCGCCGCTGCAGCGACCGATCTCGAGGTCGTCCTCGACGACACGACGGTCGTTCCCGCGAAAGTGATCGGCCGCGATATCGATCTCGATCTCGCGTTGCTCTCGGTCGATCGCCCACGGCTCCACGCGTTGCCGATGGGCGACTCCAACGATCTCAAGATCGGCGAGTGGATCGTCGTTCTCGGCAATCCATTCGGCGAGGAGGTCACCGCCTCCGCGGGCCTCGTGTCGTCGACGGGTCGCGAGGCCGCGGGCTCGCTGATGCAGGACCGCGGGATGGGCTACCGCACGTTCCGCATGTTCCTTCAGACCGATGCACGCATCCACCGGGGGAACTCTGGCGGGCCCGTGCTCGACACCGCGGGCCAGGTGATTGGCGTCGCCGTCGCGACCGGCGATCGCCCCGGCGAGCTGTCCTTCGTGATCCCGATCAACCGCGTGCGCGAGGTGATCGATGCCCTCCGCGATCACGGTCAGGTTGCGCGCAGCTGGCTTGGCGTCAAGGTCAAGCCCGTGACCTCGGACCTCGCACAGTCCCTCGGCCTGCCGACGATGGGCGGCGCCTACGTCACCGAGGTGGTCGCCAACTCGCCGGCCATCCGCTCGGCGTTGCGCGCCGGTGACGTCATCCTCAAGTGGAACGAGCACCTGGTCGACCACCGCTCGCTACCGTGGGTGGTCGCCGCGACACCCGTCGGCCGGCCCAACACCGTCCTCGTCCTCCGCAACAGAGTCGAAATACCGATCGCCGTGATGACCGAGAAGATGCCCCAGTAGACGACGCGCGACGTTCTCTCCCCGCTGGTCTTGCTCGTCGCCGGCTGCGGCTTCGAGATCACGCCGCTCAGAGATGACCGTCCGGCAGTCGACGCGAGCTTTGGCTTCGGTGGCTTCCCGCGGATCTGCGTCCTCGCGCTGCCGACGACGCTCGCCGTCACAGCGAACCTCGAGCTCATGACGGATCCAACCGCCGGGTGCGCCGTGACCACGCACGCACACAACCGCGCTTCCGCCGCCACCGGCCGAGATGTGGCGGCGCGCACGGCTACGTCGCGTCACCGCGTGCCGAGGGCCCCGACCGTCGAGGCCCCGGAGATCGTGCCTGCGGGCGAGAACGTGACGCCGACTGGGAGGTTGATCCGGATGCGTCCGTGCCCTCCACCGCCGCCGCCACCGACTGCGTCGAGGCCGACCTTGTTGCTGCCGGCGAGAGCGTTGGTCGCCCCTGCGGCCCCCGCGCCACCGCTCCCCGTCTGCCCGGTACAGGTCTGCCCCGGAGCCGGCGTGGTGGTGTTGGTACCGTTGGCGGCCGAGCCAGAGGTACTGCAGGTTGCACCGCCGCCGTTCGCGTAGATGCCGCTCAGCGTGTCGAGCACCACCGAGGGTGCCTCGAGCAGGATCGCTCCGCCGGATCCGCCGCCCTCACCGTTGCCGCACGGGCTGTCGATGAGGCAGAACAAGGGGCCGATAGGCCCTACTGCACCACCACCGTTGGCCGACAGCACGCCATTCGCGGACAGGGTGATCGACGTGTTGCTCACGATCTGGACCGCACCGCCGCCACCGCCGCCCGCGT
>JANOPP010000387.1:0-7645 GCA_031421915.1 Myxococcales bacterium
GCCGTTCCCGTAGCCTCCGCCCGGCGCGGCGAAGGGATACGTTCCGCCGATCGGATCGGCCGATGCCCCGTCTCGCCCGTTGCCATCGACGGGAGTCACCGACGTCGAGCTCGCGCCGCCTCCACCCCCGCCGCCGTTGGCGACCAACCGGGCGCTCGCGCGGATCGAGATCGAAGGAGCGTCGAGCCCGATCAGGCCTCCGGATCCGCCACCACCGCCTCCGCCGCCGTTCGCTCCCACGCCCGTGATCGTACCGCCACGGCCACCGTCTCCCGAGCTATCAATGACGCCCAGGATCTCGATGGTCTCGCCCGCCAGCAGGTAGACCGCGCCGCCCGATGCGCCGCCCGCCGCGCTCGTTCCGGCGCCGACGGAGCCCCCTCTTCCACCGCGGCATCCCCCACGGATCGACGTCAACAGTGCAGGAGAGTCGCTCTCGCCACCGGCGATGGCGTTGCATCCGCCAGCCCGAGTTCCCGAGGTCAAGTAGCTCCCGCCCGCGCCGCCTCCGGCGGAGGAGCTCGACGTCCCATCGTCACGAAGGTGCGCACACGCAACGTCCTCGGAGCCAGCGGCGCGCACGGTCGGACTCCCGCTCACGTCGAGGACCGCCGATGGTCCAAGGCGCAGCGTTCCCAGCGCCGCGATGACGAGGGGTCTGCTTCCCTCGGGAGCGAGGCTGTGCACGATCGCGACGTCGGTCCCCACCAGCACGCAGAGCGAGCGCCCCGATGCGACGACCACCGCGCTGCATTCGGCGTCGTCATCGGTGTCGAGCTGGAGTGGAAGCGTCAGCGAACCCGGCGGTCGCGGCACGCAGATCCGAGGCAGCAGCGTGACCGGTGAACCGACGCACACCTCGTCGACGGCATCGACACCACCATCACCATCGCGCTCGAGCTGGAACGCGATGTTGCAACCGGCAAGCATGCCGAAGCAGAGAATCACCAGCGATCGAGACGCACGCATCACGGGCCTATCGTAGACCGGCACGCCAGCAGAATGGTGCGGTGTTCCACGGCTCCGGCAGTCGCAGCTACTCGACCTCGCCGCCGATGACCAGGTAGCCGCTCTCTTCGGTGACGGCGACGTTCTGCACCGCGACACCGCCGAACGACGGCAGCGGGACCGCGCCGACCGCGCCGCTACCCACCGCGACGATGCGCGACAGCGCGAACGACGAGACCGCCTCGAACTGCGCGTTGGAGAGCTGGTTCGCGCCATCGACGTTCTCGTCGAGGATATCGACGTAGATCGTCGGGGTACCGACATCGAGGCGGAGCGCGCCGCCCGCACCGGCGACGACCGAGAGCTCGACCTGCGCATTGATCGCGGCCTGCGTCGCGATCTTCGCGCCGTTCTTGAAGGTCGCGAGCATGTCGCCGACGGTGAGCACGAGCTTGTCGCCGCTCGCGTCGATGAACGGCGGGACCTTGGTCTGGATCTCGACGCGGTCGTAGAGCTTGCCGACCTCGCCGTAGCTGCCGTTCTTGAGGTCGATGCCGGCCTCCATGCCCTTCGCGGCCCAGAAGCTGCCGAGGAGCTGGTTCGCGCCGTCATCGGCGACCGCGAGCTCGAAGCCGCGGCTCATGTCCATGAGCGGGGTCTGGTTCGTCACGTAGACGAAGCCGGGGGAGGCCGAGTCATTGCGCGCGCGGATCAGGGTGTCGAGCTCGATCACCGCGCCGGGGATGTCGATGTCGATCTTCGCCGGGCGTACCTTGATGTCGACCAGCGTGCCGAGCACGTCGACCGTCTTGGTCTCGTTGAGCGAGTCGAGCGCCGAGTTGACGTACGGCACCGCGAAGCGCTCGACCATCCAGCCGAGGATCGGGCCCATCGCCGTGTCGAGCGAGAGGTAGTTGATGACGTCGCCGGGAACGCCGCCGAGCTCGACATTGAAGCCCGTGATCCGGACATCCTCGTTGTCGAGGTGAATCTCGAACTTGTCGCCGGAGACGCCCATCTTGAGGATGCCGGTGATCTTGATCTTGGAGGCGCCGACCGAGACGTTGCGCGAGCCGTCGAGGCACGACACCGCCCACGCGAGGCCCATGTTGACGTTCGGGCTGACGAGCTCGGCGTCGAGGTAGATGCCGCCGCGCTGCGGAGACAGCGAGATCTTGGAGGCAGAGCCGAGCGTGACGCTCGTGACGCGCGCCTGCGCGTAGAGACAGTCGGGGCCGTTCGGCGCGCCGTAGTTGACGACCGGGTTCATCGGCATGACGGCTGCGGTGAGGTTCGCGCCAGTCATGTAGCCGGTGATGCCGCGGCCGAGGGCATCGAACGTCTGGGCCGTCATCGATGCCGTGATCGCCTGCGGAACGATCTGCGCGATCGGCTCCATCGGACCGGCGACGACCGCACGCGTCTCCTTGCCGGCGTTGCCCTGCGCGTCCTTGGCGACCGCGTGGAGGAGATTGGTGCCGGCCGTGACCGGGACCTGCACGAGGAACGAACCATCGCCGAGCACGGTCGCGCTGACGCCGTTGACGGTGACCGAGGTGACCGCGTCGTCATCGAACGCGGTGCCTGCAACGGTGACCGACTGGACATCGCCGGCGAACGTGCCGCGCGTGGGGGTCGTGATGTGGATGCGCGGTGCGTTCGGATCGATCGCGGGGGCGTCGGGGTCGTACTCCTGATCGCAGCCGATCAGCGAGCCAGCGACGAGTCCAAGTGCGATGATCGTTTTGGTGCTGCGCATACCGAGCCTCCCGAAGGTCCGGTCAGCTTCAGCAAGAAGGAGGCCACGCCCAGGTGCCACTTTCCGGGGGCGGGCGCCTCCGAGATCGCGACACGCTCGGTGCCGCGATCCTGCCAGGAGATCCGCGTGCTTCGCGGGTCCCGGGTCGCGACCGAGAGCTGCCCACCCACGGGCAGTGGAAACGTCACCAGCAGCACGACCATCGGGCGCGCACCGCCGGGCTCGATGCCGAACTTCGCGCGGACACTCGTGGGCACCAGCCGCTTGCCGTCGAGGGCGATGGTCAGCGGCGCCATCGCAAACGCCGCCAGGACATCGCGCAGCGCGTCGAGCTGCTGTGATTTCGGTGCGCTGGCCGCGCGAGTGAGGATCGTCTCGGTCGGTTCGCCGGATCCCGGGCGGTAGCCGACGAGAAGCACGAGCTCGCACGCCTCGACCTGGACGACGACATGGCGCGCTGCTGGAAACGTGTGTCCCCAGGCGGGTCGGGACGCCAGCGTGGCTACGACACTAGCCAGTGCGAGCGTACGGACAAGACGCCTCACGGCGAGTCGGCCCCTCACGGCGTGAACTCCGGCAGCGCCTCGAACTGCGTGCGGACGTCGGGAGCGGGCGGTGACGCGGGCGCCACGCGCGGCAATGCGGCTCGTGGCGGCGTCCAGCCGTTGCCGTCGATGTCGACCCAGATCGGGTTGGTGATCGCGTAGGGCCGCGTCTGGTGGATCTGGTTCGGCTTGAGGTTCGAGGCGATCGGCAGGCTCGACAGATCGAGGCCTGCGGACAGCGCCGTGATGATCACGGTCGCATCGAGCGGCGGGAACTCGACGGGCGCGACCACGGGGAACATGTTCTGGGTCCCGGTGACCTCGGCGACGAGCCAGCTGTCGCGCGCGAGCGCTGGCCGGATCACCGTCTCGAAGTCCGTGCCCTGCCCCGCCGGGATCGCGATGTCGGCGACCTTGGCGCCGCCGTTCGAGTAGACGATCAGGCGATTCACCTGCGCCCAGCTCGGCGCGCGAACGCGGATCCGGACCTCGGGGTTGCCTCCGGAGACGACGGTCGTGTCGCCGATCATCGCGGTTCCGATCGTCATCTCGACAAACGGCGCGTTCGTCGTGATCGCGCGGTGCGCGCGGATCGCGTCGACGACGTCATCGCGCGACGTCCCGCCCGGGACATCCTTGCCCTCGCCGACGTAGAGCAGCGTGCGCGCGTAGCCGGGCTCGTCCCCGAGCAGGTGGTGCGTGTCCGACGTGCCCATGCCCGTGGCCTTGTGGCCGCGGTCGAGCATCGTGAACCAGGTCGGGACGACGCCTGGGAACTTCGCTCGCCCATCGGGCCCCACGACGATCTGGCCCGGCACGGGCTGCGGATTGGGGTGTGGCCCCGGCGGCAATGGGTTGGGCGCCACGAAGTCGTGAAGGAACTCTGTCTTGAGGCCGGTGAGCAGCTCGATCGCGTCGAAGTCGTAGCTCATGTTGCTGGGCTTGAACTCGTCGCCGTACGGCGCGAACACGCCGAGGATGCCGGCGGGCGTGTACGGCTCCGCGGTCGCGCCATCGATGAAGAACTGCGCGAAGTAGCCGAGTACCTGCTGCCGTGGGTGATTGACCTGCACGATGCCCTTCGCCGGATCGACCGCGAGCGCGCGCAGCTGATCGAACAGCTTCTGCGGTGGCTGGTTCGCCCACAGGAACTCGCCGCCGCGGGTCGAGCCCGGGTCGACGCGAAGCGGGTAGCCGTTGAAGTGACCCATCTCGAACGTCGTCAGCTCCATCCCCGGGATGCCGAGCAGCCACGGCTCGAGCCCGGTCGCCGCGATCACGGGCGCGTAGTCGGTGATGTAGTTGTGATCGGTCGCGACCGCGACCTCGAGCCCCTCCGCCGCGCAGCTGATCACGCGCACGTCGATCGGCAGACCGCTGTCCGTCGACGGTGCCGCGTGGATATGGAAGTCCCCTGCGACCCAGCCTGGCGAGACATACGCCCGCCTGAGTGCGAGCTGCGCCTCCGCGAACTGTCCAGCCTTTACGGTCACGGTCTTCGTCGTGACCTCGTACTCGGGGCCACGCGACACGACGATCTCGTACGTGCCGGGCCGTACGCGCGCGCTGACCCGACCATCCTTGGTCCACCACGCCCCCTCGATGTAGCGATTGGTGCCGTCGAACGCGGTCGGCCGCCGCTTCTCGCCCTTCTGGAGCGAGAACAGGAACGTCCGCGGATCCTTGCCCGCGTTCGCCTGAGGGAACGTGCCCAGCAGCTGGATCTTCGATGGCGCATGGCGCCCCTGCTCGTCGATCACGGACACCACGACCGTCGCGGGCGACGTCATCTCGATGTGCACGCCCGTCTTCTCGCCGGCGCGGATCGTGAACGGTTTCGGTGCGAGCTCGGTCCGATCGTCGACGATGACGATGTACGAGTAGGTGCCGGCTGGCAGCGTCGCCTGGAATGCGCCTCCCGCATCGGTCTCGATCTGGTTGATCGGCCGGATCATCGCATCGAGCACGAGCACGTTCGCGCGCGCGACCGGAGCCGACGTGAGCTCGTCTACGACCTTGCCCCCGAACGTGCCGGTCGACAGCTTGCGCATCTCGTAGATCACGTCCGCCACCGATGCGACATCGCCCGAGCCGACGATGAAGTAGGACGTGAAGCTGAACTGCTCGCCCGCGCCGAGCTGCGCCGGCGGCCTTGCCATGAACACACCCGCGACCCCCGCATACGTGAACGGCAACACCATCGAGTACGGCGTGATGTCTTGCCCGGGGTATTGCGCGGCGTACGCCGACACGTAGTTGCTCGGCGTGTCGAGGATCGTCAAGCCGTACGACACGCCCTCGCCGCGGCTCGCGAGGAAGTCGACCGCGAGCCCCGGGAAACCCGGAAAGCCGCCCGCGATCTTGTAGCTGTCCTCGATCGCGTACTTCACGTTGAACCCCGCGACGCCGGGCGCGAACAGATCCTGCTCGCCGCCGAGCAGCGGCAGCTGCCCCATCGGCACCGAGAGCTCGATCGGGATGTTCGGGATCAAGCCTGGCCCGACCAGATCGTCGAGCTCACCGGGGTCGAGGTACGGAAACGGGTGCGCGCCGGCGGACCGGTTGATGACGACCGTCTCGATCTCGACGTAGCGCTTGCCCGGCGAGAGCCGGTAGATGTTCCGCAGCTCGAGGTTCGCCGGGAACATCAGCCCCGTGTTGAGCACCGCGATCATCTGCAACAGATCGCCGCCGGTACCGGTCACCGTGACCTCCGCGGGCCCGCCGTCATCGCCGCGCTTCGTGATCTCGATCTTGGTCGGGTTGATCACGGTGAATAGGAGCCCCGGCAACAGCTCCGCGAGCTGATCGTTGCCGCGGCTCTCGCTGCCGTGTACGCGCACCAGATCTGCATCGACCAGCGAGCCACCGAACGTCGTGTTCGCGCGCCCGAACGTCGAAGGCTTGTTCGGATCCGCGCTGACGCCGGTATCCGAGATGACGAGCCGGATCTGATCGTTCTCGAGGAGGAAGTCCCCGATCTGACCGAGCGCATGGGGCCCACCGATCGCGTCATCGAGTGAACCGATGACCAGCGCACGCGCACGGGGCGCGGGATCGCCGCACGCGGCGCCCAGGCAGGCGATCGACGCGACCAGCGCGAGCGCGCCGAGCTTCAAAGCGACAGCTCCGCGGCGAGCTGCGCACGGTCGTTATTCAGCGCGCGCGCGCCTTGTTCCTGCGCGTGGACGACCTGCAGCTGGAACCGCATGCGCAACGCTGGCACGGAGAGGACCGCCGCGACTGCGTGCTCGATCACGCGATCGGTGAGGATCAAGCTCGACGGATCGAGGATGCCGAACCGGTAGCCGACTGCCAGCGGGCGTGTCGACGGAATCCTCACGGTGAGCTGTGCGTGCGCGCCATACGTGTTCTCCACCGGCCCACCCGTCGTCGGGAACGACGTCCGCACGAAGATCGCACCTGCACCGAGCCCGACGGGCCCCGCCTTGATCCGCGCCCCGAACGAGCCCTGCAGATCATCCTCGTCACGCCGAAATGGCAGCTCGCCGTCCGTGCGCCGGTTGAACCGCGCGGACGCGACGACCCAGCCCTCGTTCGGAAGCCGCGCGTACACGCTCGCCGACGCGGCCGGCGTGTCGTTGTCGTTGTCCGACGAGTACTGGTCGGCGCCATTCTGCAAGGCGAGCTCGAAGCCGATCTGCGTGCCGCTCCCGGGAGTGACGGGAGGCTCGAGCCGCAGCGCCGCGCCGATCGAACGCCCAGGAGGCAAGCCCGCCTCCTGATAGCCCTCGGTCGCCCGCACACCGCGACTCTCGATCGGCCGGTCGACGAACGCCCGATCCGTGTCCTCGTACTGATCCGCGAGATCCGGATCGAACAGCGTCTTGAAGAACCCGCCACGCACCACGAGGTCGCCACTCAGGACCACATCGGCAAACGCGTCGCGCGCCCCGACGCGCAGCCTGCCCTCTGGCACGTTGACCTCCTCGCGGTCGTCGATCGCGCCCTCGAGCGCGAACCGGTAGCGGATCCGATTGCCGAGCGCGCCCCGCACGCCGAACCGCGCATTCTGCAGCTGGAACCCGTCATTGCGCCCCACGAACGCGACGTTGGGATCGTTGAGGACGACCCGGTACTGCAAGCGCAGGTACCCGAACGGCTCCCACGTGAACGCTGGCGCGCTCTTCGTCAGCGGCGTCGCGGGTGGAACCTGCGTGCTGACCGGCACCGGGACGGCAGGATCAGCGTCGACCTGCTCGGGTTCCGGCACGCCCTCGGCCGGCGCAGGCGCGGCGTCCTTGGCGTCATCGTCAGCTGCCGCGACGCATGGAACTACGAGCGCTGCGATCGTCCCCAGGACCGCGCCGCGCACACGGTGGTGCATCGCTGGGTTTTATCACGGGGGTCAGGCCCGCTGCCGACCCTGCGG
>JANOPP010000388.1:0-9202 GCA_031421915.1 Myxococcales bacterium
ACGATGTTCAACGGCGACACCGAGGCGCACTACACCTACGTCAACGGCGTCCGCACGGAGTCCAAGATCTACTCGCACCTCTCACTCGGGACGCCAATCGGGCGCGTGGAGCGCACGAGCAACACGGCGACGAACCTGGAGTTCCAGTTCCACGGCCTCGCGAGCCACACGCTCGCGGCGGTCGCGCAGGACGGCACGATCAACGCGAGCTTCAGCTACGCGCCGTTCGGCGAGGTGCTCGAGGCGACGAATGCTGGCGGAGCAGGAGCGGGCGTCGGGGTGCACAAGCGGCGGAGCAACGACAAGATCGAGGACTATCTCACCGGCCTGGCGTATTACGGCGCACGGTACTTCGACAAGACGCTGATTGGATGGAGCCAGGCAGACCCGCTCTATCTGCGGCTGCCTGATGCAGCGCAGATGAGCACGCCACGGCGCGCGAACATCTATGCGTTCTCGCTGAACAACGCGCTCCGCTATCTAGACCCCGATGGGCGGGATCCTGCGTCAACTGGTGACGTCTGTTCCCCAAACTCTGTAGGGCAGTGCACCATGAACGAGGGCGGGATCAGCACGAGTAGCGAGTCGTCTCGTGCTGCCGCCGCTACAGACCAGATGGTTCAAGCGTATATGGGCGCGAAGGCGGCAGATGAAGCCGAGGCGGCGGTGGGAGTCGGGTTGGGCGTCACCGAAGTTGCACTGTTGGCCGTCCTGACAGCTGCCTGCCCTTGGTGCGGCTTCTTTGCCGTGATGTCGATTGGCGGAACCGACCACAACACAACATCTACCGCGATCGTATTGGGTCCTACGGGTTGCACCGGTGGATGCCCGAGCTCTTTAAAGGCAGGCGCAAGGACGTTCTCAAGAGCGGAACGTCTGGCGATGGTATTCGAGCGGGTAGGAAAAGCGCCAGGTGCGAGGTCAGCTCCGGAAGCGATGAAGCTAATGAACAAAACGCTGGATGCAGTCGAAGACACGTTCAGCGGTGTCGTGAAGGCCAAGAATCCAGGACTCAAGCCAGACGGGAGAATGTATCCAGCACAAGCGGATAGACTCGTCACGGGCCCGGGCCCCAATGGAGACATTACGGCGACCTCTCGGGGTCACGTATCCTCGTACGGATCCGACGGAAGCATCACTGTTGTCGAACGTCAGTACGGAATGGTCGTGTTTCAAAAACTCGGCGGAAAGTAGCGATGAACGTCCTTGACGAATTCAACCTGCTTGCGACCCGGTTGGGTAGCTGCCAGCCGCAGGTAACAGCGTTTCCTTCGGGGGCCGCTACACTCGATCTAACGATTCACGGAACTCGGTACAGCGCGGAGTACTTTCCTTCGTTCGGCCGATATGCGCTGTCAAAGGTAGGGGACGCAACCTATGGCTGGGAGGGGGTGGACGAGTCGTTTGCATCTGCTTCCGAGCTGGAGGTTGCAATCGAACGGCTTCTCCGAGCGTAGCTACGGATCGAGTCGTCAGGCGGAGGCCCGCCGCGGCGAGAGCGTGATGGGGACCGTGCTCACGTCGATGGTGTCTGCCCGTGGACGTACTGGACACGGGCCTCGTCAAGCTCGACGACGCCCTGAGCGACAAGCGCGTCTGGAGCAATCGCACGTGCGTGCGCCCCCCACTCCAGCACCCACGACATGATCGGCGCGAGGTTCGGCACTCGGAAGCCGACACGAACGCCTCCATCGGGCAACGCGGTCACGTGCTGGCTCGGCCTCGGATGCCACTCACGGGACGACACGAGCTGCGCCTTCGCCGCGCTGAACTCGACGATGACCTCGTGGGGCCCGTCTCGATCAGGCAAGTGTGGTCCAAATGCACCTTCGAGCACCTCGCGCACGCGCGAGTGCTCGGGGATCTGGAAGGAGTGCGCTCGTGCATCGCGAGACGCTTCGGCTCATCTTCCTCGTCGAGCTGTTCGGCTAGCACGCTACGCGCGACGCGATGGTCGAGGTCATGACCACCGGTCACGTCGGGGCCGAGTACGTCGAGTACGTGCTGCGCCACAAGAAGGGGCTCATCCCATCGGCATCGCCGCTTCGCCTCGGCGATCCCATCCTCGACGCGCTCTCGCTCCGCGAGCCCGATCTCTCGATCTACGACGAGCTCGTCCCTACACCCATGACCCGCGATCCCGGTGCGCCGCCTGCACCCGACGAGGATGCCGATGAAACTCGATGATGACTCGCACGACCTGCTACTCGAAAAACTACGCTGGCTTGCCTTCCGGGCATGGCTCGCCGGGCCCCATCGCTGCTCGCGCAAGCCGGCGACGACAACCTGACCGATCTCGAGATCCGTTATCGGCTCTGCGACGAGGAGCGCGCGAGTCGCATGAAGAGCGCCGTCGATCGCCGCGTCAAGGACGCGCGATTCCCCGAGCTCAACACCGTCGACAACTTCGACTTCGACTTCGATGCCGTCCGCAAAAAGCTTCGCGCTCGCTACCTCGCGCTCCACGACCTCACGTTTCTCGACAGAGGCGTCAATCCGCTCTTCATCGGCATCCCAGGTGCCGGCAAGACCTTCCTGGCTCGTGCGCTCGCCTATCGCGTCTGTCAGGCCGCGCGCCGGGTCGTCGTCACCAGCGAGACGCGCATGGTCAACGAGCTCGCCGGCGCAGAGATCCACGGTCAGCTCGAGCGCGAGCTCCGTCGCTACTGCCGCGCCGACTTCCTCGTCATCGACGACTTCGCCGTGCTCGCCATGGATCCGGCGCAGGCCAACCTTGCGTTCCAGGTCATCACCGACCGCTACGACTACCGCCGCTCGACCTGCATCACCACCAACTGCTTGTTCAAGGACTGGCCCAAGGTGTTCCCCGACGCGCTCAACGCCCAAGTCATCGCCGAGCGGCTCACCGAACGAGCCGAGCGGTTCATCCTCGACGGAAAGGGCTATCGACCAACGAAGCATTCAACCTGACGACTCCACGTGCCGGACCGAACGGCCTGCTCAACTCGGTCGCCTTCACATCACGAAGGCAGCTCGTTCGCGCATCGCTGCGCGACGACTAGTAGGTCAGGCGATCGTCGAGATAGTTCTTGTCGACGGTGAGTGGCTGCGCGTAGACGACGTTCTCGTAAAGGAACTGATAGCGCGCGAAGTTCTCGGTGACCTTCTTCATGTACTCGCGCGTCTGCGTGTACGGCACGAGCTCGACCAGCTCGTCGATCTCGCGGGTGCCGTAGAGATCGAGCCAGCGCATCACCGGGCGCGGTCCGCTGTTGAACGAGCCCGCGCCGATCGGGACCTGCCCCTTGAACTTCTGGAGCATGTGGCCGATGTACCAGCTCGCCGTCTTGATGTTGTACTCGGGCTCGTAGAGCAGGCCCGCGTCGTACGGGAGGCCGAGCTCCTTGGCGACCCGTCGCGTCGTCGCAGGGATCATCTGGAGGAGCCCCTGCGCGTCCGCGTACGACAGGACGTGCGGATCGAAGCCGCTCTCCTTGCGCATGATCGAGTGCAGATAGCCGGGGGGGTTGTTCCCGAGGTGCTGGTGCTTCTCGATCAGGTCGCGGTACGCGCGCGGATACGCGTTCTCCCACCAGCGACGTGCGTCGCCCTCGGGCGGACTGTCGAGCGCGCCGCCGTGATAGCTGAGCGCGAGCATCCATGGCCGGTTGAAGTTACCGGCCTTGCGATAGCGGTCGAGGAGCATCGCGAACGCGGCCCCGCGATCGTGGCGCTTGAGGAACGGGCGCTCGCCGCGCGCGAGCTCGTAGCCTGCATCGATGCCGAGGCCCGCGGCGATCAGCTCGTCGGCGCGCGCGATCAGATCGTCCGAGGCGAGTGATGCATCGACGCGATCGGAGAGCTTGCTGCCGCGGGGCTTGGCGTCGGCGACACCGAACGGTGGCAGCTCGGTGCCGAGTGCTTTCAAGCGTGCGTGCGAGAGCAGCGCGTACCACGAGAACGGATAGCGCTTGATCGTCGCCGTGTAGCCGGCGATCGCGGGGACCTTCGCCGCGAGGCGCTCGTCGATCCGCGCGAGCCAGTACATGCCCTTGCCACCCTCGAGCGAGCCGCCGCGCTTCGCGAGGGCCTCGAGCCGGCCACGCGCCTTGTCCCACTCGCCGAGGAAGTAGTGCGCCAGGCCGAGGTTCCACAGCGCGTCGTCGACCCACTTGGACGTCGGATACTTCTTCAGCGACGCCTCGAGCGAAGGGATCGCGTCCTTGTACTTGCCGCGGTTGAACTCGAGCCAGCCCGCGAGGAACGCGGCCTCCTCGGCGTACGCCGAGCCGGGATACGCGGCGACCACCTTGCGATACCAGACGATCGCGTCGTCGTCCTTGTCGGCACGCGACAGTGCGCGCGCGCCGTGGAACATCGCCTCGGCCGCGTTGCCGCCCATGTCCTTGTAGACGCCGAGCAGGAGCTTGCCGGCATCGCCGTAGCGGCGGCGCATCTTGAACAGCGTCGTGCCGAGCCAGTAGTCGCGCTGGCGCGTGAGATCTCCGGAGAGCTTTGCCGGGAGGAGCGACAGCTCGGCGACAGCCTCGTCCCACAGGTGCGCGGCGGTGAGCTGCTTCGCGCGCTCGATCCGATCGGTGTGGGTCAATGGTGGTGCGCCGAGCTCGACGAGCTTGGCCTCGGCGCGCGGTGCGAGCGGATGCGCGGGGTGCTCGATCACGACGATCCGATAGGCGGCGAGCGCGGCCTTGCCGGTCTTGCTCTCGGCGATCCGGAACTTCGCGGTGCCGACGTCACCGAGATCACCCGCCCCCTCGACGTTGATCAGCTTCGCGTACGCGGCTGCGGCGCCCGCCTTGTCGCCGCGTGCCCACGCGACGTCGGCGAGCCGCCACGGGATCTCGCGAGCAAACCGGCTGCCGCCCGAGACCTTCTCGAACGCCACCTGTGCTTCGCCCGGTCGATCGCTGCGCAGCGCGACCATGCCGCGCAGCCACCACAGATAGTCGCGATTGACGATCGCGCGCTCGTCGAGCTTCGCGAGCTTGTCGCGCGCGCCGGCGAGATCGTTGGCGTCGTAGGCGCCGAACGCGGCCCCGAGATCTTCCGCCGGCCCCGCGAGGGAGACTGACGTCCACGCGCAAACCAGCGCAATCACGAGCCGCATCTCGTCGAGTATGACGGCCGCCTCCCCCCGCGCCAGTTTTCGCCGCGCTAGTGTCGTGATCATGCCAGTGCCATCGGCCGTGCGTCTCTCGAGCTCTCTGCTCGTGGCCCTCCTCGCGAGTGGCTGTGGTGGTCGCAGCGTCGAGATCTGCGAACCGCAGCAAGCGCAGGAGCAAGGGCGGCAGCAAGCGCATCAAGGGCTCCGCCTCGATGTCTCGCTCGGTGGCCGATGCCCGTCGTCGTCACGCGCCTCGATCGAGGCTGGCTACGCCCAGGGGCGACGCGAGATCTGTCGTCCGGACGCGGCGTACGGCGAGGGCCAGAACGTCGGTGCCTCGGGGGCGCCGATGAGCGGGCTGCCGGCGCGCTACCGGATCTGCTCGGACGGAGGTGCGATCGCGCAGCAGTTCGACGCGGGCTACGTCGCGGGCGTGCGTACGTTCTGCGATCGCTCGATCGCGGAGGCGTATCAGACGGGAACGGTCGAGGGCATCAAGGGCGGCGGTGCGTCACCACCGTCGGCATCGGCGAGCTGCACGGCCGCGGACGAGCGAAAGTTCTCCGTCGAGTGGCAGCGCGGCTACGCGGACGGCATCACGACGTATTGCGTGGCCGAGCAGGTCGAAGAGCAGGGCTCCTCGGACGGAGCCGCCGGTCGTCCGTCGGCTGACGTCGGCGCGGCCTTCAGGATGTGCAAGCCAGCGGTCGTGAAGAAGATCCGCGCTCGCTACGCGAAGAGCTACAAGACCGGTATCGACAGGTTCTGCGGCGCGTCGGTCATCGCCGCATTTCAGGCTGGCCAGACGTCCGGCAGTGCGGGGACCAACGCGGCGATGACGCCGCTGCCGTCCGCATGCTCGGTCGACGACACCAAGCGCGCGAGGGCAGAGTGGATGCGCGGTCGCAAGGCAGGCCTTGCCCAGCACTGCACCGCGGATTCCGCCGAGGCACAGGGCCGTGCCGACGGCGGTGCAGGGCGCGCTGCCGTCGACGCCGGTGCGGCGTACTCGACCTGCGAGCCCGCGGCCGTTGCCCAGATCCGCGCCCGCTACGAGCGCGCGTATGGCGACGAGCTGCAGCAATACTGTGGCTCCGACCGGATCGCGACGGCTGCCTCCGAGGCCGTTCGCAACGGCGCCCAGCGCCCTGTCCTGCCGGGCACGTTCGAGGTCTGCACCGTCCGGTTCCCGCGGATCCGCGGCGACTACGACCAGGCGTTCGCGGCCGCCCGCACGCAGCGCGTCGCAGAGTCGTGTACCTACGAGACGGGCACGCGAGCCGGCAAGACCGACGCGGACGTCACCAATGACAAGAAGCTCGCGATGCCGGAGTTCTGCGATCGCGCGAACCTCGCCGAGTACCAGCGCGGCTATGCCGCGGGCTGGAGCGAGCGCAAGGCTGCGCTGTGTAGCGTGATCGAGGCGAGCAATCAGGGTGTCGACGACGCACAGGCTGGCCGCCCGTTCAGCTACTCCGCTCCGACGCTGTGTCCGGCGGATCTCCACGCGGGCCTGCTCACCGCCTACCGCGGCGGCCACAAATCCGTGGCGCGCGTCGAGCCGCCGCTGCCGTCGCCTCCTCCTCCGCCTCCGCCGGACGAGGAGTACTACGACGACGATGACGACTACGACGACCGCGACGACCGCGACGATCGTCGCAAGAACAAGCGCCGTCGCCCGCCGCCGGCGACGCTCGAAGCGGCGGACCGGGCCTGCAATCCGATCTCGTACTCGACGACCGAGCGTGCGAGCTGCTCGCGCGACGTCATGGGCGCGCGGTTCGACGCGACACCGGTGGTCGCTCCGTGCATCGCGCTCTCGTACTCGACGGGCGAGCGGCTCGAGTGCGTGAGGTCGGCGTCGGCGTCACGCCGCGATCCGTCGGCTGGGATCCAGGCGTGCATCGCGATCTCGTACTCGACGAGCGAGCGCCTCACGTGCGTCTCGCACCTCAGCGGAGCGCGGTCCAAGCGCTCGACCACCGCGGTCGCCGCCTGTGTCGACCTCTCGTACTCGACGACGGAGCGCCTGACCTGCGTCAAGTTCGCGGTGACCCTGCGCGGCGATCCGGTTCCGACGATCAGGGCGTGTATCGCCCGCAGTTACTCGACGTCCGAGCGCCTGCAGTGCCTCCAGGACCTCGCCAGGTAGGCTATACCCCGGCCATGGCGTACGTAGCGATCGACTTCTACGGCATCGACGAGCTGTTCACTCACGAGGAGCGCATGGTGCGAGACACCGTTCGCGAGCTCGTGTCATCGCGCGTGATGCCGACGATCGGCAAGCACTGGTCGGCCGGGACCTTCCCCCACGAGCTGATCCCGGTGTTCGGCGAGATGGGCCTCCTGGGCTCCTCGCTCACCGGCTACGGCTGTGCGGGCATCTCGCCCAGCGCGTACGGCCTGATCTGTCAGGAGCTCGAGCGCGGTGACTCGGGCATTCGCTCGTTTGTCAGCGTCCAGAGCTCGCTCGTGATGTATCCGATCTGGGCGTTCGGCTCCGAGGCGCAGAAGCAGAAGTACCTGCCCGAGATGGCGGCAGGCCGGATGATCGGCTGCTTCGGTCTGACCGAGCCCGACTTCGGATCCAATCCGACCGGAATGCTGACGACGGCGACCAAGACCGCGGGTGGCTATCGCCTCAACGGCACGAAGCGCTGGATCACGAACGGCTCGTCCGCACACGTCGCACTCGTGTGGGCCAAGCTCGACGGCAAGGTCCACGGCTTCCTCGTCCCGACGAAGACCAAAGGGTTCACGGCGACCGACATTCACGGCAAGTGGTCGCTGCGCGCGAGCGTGACCAGCGAGCTGCACATGGAGGACTGCGAGGTCGGTGAGGACGCACTGCTCCCCGGTGTCAGCGGGATGCGTGGTCCGCTGTCGTGCCTCACGCAGGCGCGGTTCGGGATCTGCTACGGCGCGGTCGGGGCGGCGATGTCCTGCTACGACGAGGCGCTCTCGTACGCAAAGGATCGCGTGCAGTTCTCGCGTCCGATCGCGGGCTATCAGCTCGTGCAGCGCAAGCTCGTCGACATGGTCAGCGAGATCACGAAGGCGCAGCTCCTGTGCCTCCGCCTCGGTCGCCTCAAGGAAGCCGACAAGCTGACGCCCGCGCAGATCTCGCTCGCGAAGCGCAACAACTGCGACATCGCTCGCAACATCGCGCGGGATGCTCGCGACATCCTCGGTGCGAACGGCGTCACCGACGGGTACCAGTGCGGCCGGCACATGCTGAATCTCGAGAGCGTCTACACGTACGAGGGCACGCACGACATCCACACGCTCGTCGTCGGCCAGGACGTCACCGGCCTCGCCGCGTTCGACGGTTGAGATGAGCGCGCCGTATCGCGACGAGGCGTCGACGATCCCCGCGCCCGACGTCTTGATCTGCTCCGGGCTCGATCCGTCGGGCGGTGCCGGGTTTCTCGCCGATGCGCGCGTCGTCACCATGCTCGGCGGCCGCCCGGTCGGCGTCGTCACCGCGCTCACCGTGCAGAACACGCTCGGTATGCGCTCCTGCCACGAGATCGATCGCGACGTGTTCGGCGCGCAGCTCAACGCGCTGCTCACCGATGTCGAGGTCAAGGCGATCAAGCTCGGCCTCGTCGGATCGAGCGACACCGTTCGCGAGCTGGACGAACAGCTGTCGCTGACCCAGGCTCCGCTCGTCTGGGACCCGATCGCGGCCCCCACCCAGGGCGATGGCATGTTCGCGGGCAGTCGTGCGGAGTTGCTCGAGCACGTGCTGCGTGCCCTCGGACGCCACCTGTACCTGATCACGCCGAATGCCTTCGAGCTCGGACTGCTCGTGGGGACCGAGATCGAGCACCTCGCCCAGGCGGACACGTGCGCGCAGGAGCTATCTCGGCGCGCCAAGGTCGCGGTACTCGTCAAGGGAGGCCACCTCGGCACCGACGAGTCGGTCGACGTACTGTGTCACGGCGGGAGCGTCGAGTACCTCCGCGGCCCCCGCATCGGAACCGAGGACGTCCATGGCACCGGGTGTGCGCTGTCGTCCGCGGTCGCGACCCACCTTGCCCTCGGGATGCCACTCGTCGAGGCGTGCCGGCGCGCGAAGCACTTCGTCGCCACACAGCTCGCCCACCCCGTGAG
>JANOPP010000389.1:0-11730 GCA_031421915.1 Myxococcales bacterium
GATGGCCTCGCGCTTCGGTGCAAGGCCCACAACCTGCACGAGGCCAGGCGCGACTTCGGGGACGACCATGTGGAACGCGCGATCGCTCGCGCTCGAAACGCCAACCACTACCAGTCCGACCTGTGGTGAAACGAGGCCTCCGATGGCGAATGGGTCGCTGGCCGCGCTTCACGCGTCATCGTGGCTACCAAGCGATCACGAGGTGCACGCCACCAACATGGTCCGCCCCCGTCGAGCCTTTCGCCCTCCGGAGCTTCTGCGAGCGCGTCGTGGTCTACGTCGGGAGGTTACGCATCACCACGAACGTCCGCGCCACGTGCCATCGTTGTGGAGACCACTCACGCACCTCGAGAACGAGAACAATGCTCCGACCGCGGCGCTTGAGGGTCGATTCTCGGGGGACACCCAAGAACCGGCCAGTCGTGGACACCTGACACCGCGGCGGTGTCGGCGATGCTCGATCGCCTCCTGCACCACGCCCATCTGCTCACGTGCGGACCACGGAGCTGGCGAACGAAGTTCCCGATCTACAGGAACATCGTCCTGGAGCAACTGGCCGGTTGTGACCCGTCCACGACTGGCCGGTTTTGACCTGTCCCCCGAGGCCGGTCGATCCGGAGCCATTCAACCGCTGTTTTCCTCGTTGAGAAACGCGCTCGAGATCCTACCTATGAGAATACGTTAGCGGCGATGTCGATCTTCGATGACACATCCCTCGATGCTCGTGTGATCCCGCTGTTTGGCGACGGTGCGCGTCCCGAGCCCTCCGATGCTTCGCTGCGCGCCGCGATGCTGATCTTCGACGAACCGTCCCCGGCAATGCTGGCCGATGCGGCGACGTGGCTCGAGATCGTCGACGAGCTCGCACGCGCCGGGCTCACATCCGAGATGATCCTCCGGGTCGCGCTGCGAGCGACCGCGAAGAAGTACACGATCCGCCCGCCTGGCGCCGCGATCCTGGCCCCGCTGTTCGCGATCGACGCGGGCGTCGAGCTCGCGCGGACGCTGTGCGAGGAGCTGATCGCACCCGGCGTGGAGCCCTCGCACACGCTCCGGGGCGCCGGCGTCGTGGCGCTCGCTCGGCTCGCACGCGCGGGCGCATTCGACCCGCGCTTCGAGCCGGTGTTCGCGTTCAACGCGGCGCTCCTCGCCGTGGTCCGCGATCTCCTCGCGGCGCTACCGTCCGAGCGACGCGCGGCGCTCGTGCTCGCCCACGCCACGCCCGTCGCAAACGATCCGAACAACGCGGCGTACGTGCTCGACCGGCTGCTCGCCGTGCGCGACCTCGCAGACTCTCCCGCGCTCGTGGCCGCGCGAGCTGCGGCACTCGATGCAGCGGCTACGAATGCGAAGCACGCTGCACTCGCCGCCGAGGTTGCAGCGGGGACGCCGCGCGTCGTGCCGGCGCGCCCGACGCCGCGCGCCCAGGCTGCCTTGGAGTATCTGCTCGAGGAGCGCGAGGCCAAGCGGCGTGCGGCGTCGATCGGGATGCTCGCCGAGGAAGCGTGGACGCGATCGATCTCGGTCGATGCACCCGAGCTCCGGTCGATGTCGGCATGGACGGC
Organism: Myxococcales bacterium; assembly: GCA_031421915.1. Lineage (GTDB taxonomy): Bacteria > Myxococcota_A > Polyangia > Haliangiales > Haliangiaceae > JABFXX01. Next base: position 1,566 of record JANOPP010000389.1, read on the forward strand.
AGCAGGCGAAACGCGTCAGCGAGAGGTCGGGGCGGCGGTCGCCGTCGCCGTCGGCGGCGGGTGCAAGGTCACGGGGAGCGTCGGAGATCTGCGGATCGCGGTCTTCGAGCTCGACGGGTTGCCGTATTGCCTCGTCCCCGGTGGAACCGTCGAGATGGGGTTCTCGCCCGAGGAGGAAAGCGCAGTTCGCGCGGCGGCTGCAGCGGCAGCCGGATGCGTGAACCACTACGAGCTCTACGAGTCGCTCCTCGAGGGGCTCGGCAAGCTCCGACCGCTCACGCTCGTCCACATCGGACCGATGCTCGCGGCGCAGGAACCGCGGGAGCCACTTCCGCCGGCAGCGCTTGCCGCCGAGCTCGAGACCTCGAAGTGGCGTTATCCCTCCGAGGCAGAGTGGGAGTACCTCGCGCGCGGAGGAGTTGCGCGCGAGCTGACGTACGTCGGCCCCGACGTTCCGGATGATCCGCAGTGGCTTCCGAACACGGGACGGCAGGGCGTCGAGCTTGCGAATGACTTCGGCATGTGGGGCTTCGGCTTCGAGCCCGAGCTGTGCGCCGATGTCTGGTATCCGTCGCATGAAGGCGCGTCGCCCGATGGCTCGCCGCGACGAGGACCCGGTCCGCGGGTCGTTCGCGGCGGAGCGTCGCAGCTGTATCCGTTCCAGGCGACCGGTGAGTGGCACCTGCTCCTGTCGGCGATGCGCACGAGTCAGAAGACGTGGGAGTTCGTGCAGTCGGCTCGCTTCGTGATCGGGATCAAGACGCAGCGACCGTCCTGACGCGGGCGTGTATGGTGCGCGCATGACGAAGCCCTGGCACATGATCGGTTGTCGTGGCTGCGGGTCGGCGATCGTCGAGGCCGCGATGATTCTCGCCGCGGTTCCGTTCGATCGTGAAGAGGTCGACTACACGCAGAAGGGGCCCGCGCTCGATCGCCTGCTCGCACTCAACCCGCTCGGCCAGGTGCCAACGGTGGTGCTGCCCGATGGCTCGGTGATGACCGAGAGCGCGGCGATCATCTTCCACCTCGACGAGCTGCATCCCGAGGCGGGCCTGTTGCCGAAGGTCGGCGATCCGCTCCGCCGGCAGGCGCAGCGCTGGCTCGTGTTCATGATCGCGGCGATCTATCCGACGTTCACGTACGGCGACGAGCCCGAGAAGTGGATCGGCGATGCCGGCCCGATGTTGCGCGAGGCGACGCACGGTCATCGCCGCACGCTGTGGAAGCAGCTCGAGGGCGTTGCGAAGGCACCGTGGTTTCTCGGCGAGACCCGCAGCGTCCTCGATATCTATATCGGCGTGATGACGCACTGGCGGCCACGCCGTGAGTGGTTCGCGGTCGAGTGTCCGAAGCTGTTCTCGATCGCGACGGCGATCGATGCGGATCCTCGGCTGACCAAGCTGCTCGCGGCAAACTTCGACTAGGCAGCGAGCGCAGCGAGCCAGGCGTCGACATCGCCGCGGCGCACGCACCCACCGAGATCGAACAGCGCGAGCTCGGTGATCCCGGCGGCGGTCGCGAGCTCGACATCGCGCACGAGCTCGTCGATGGTGCGGTAGCCGGGCTCGTCGCCGAACGCGCCGCTGCCGGTGCAGCCGAGCGACATCGCGGTTATCGTACCGAACCGCAGCTTCGAGAGCCGCGCAGTCAACGACAAGAGCTGCTCGGCGCGCCGGCGATTGACGAGGCCGCGCGACCAGCCCTCGTACAGCGACGTGTACGCCATCACGCTGTGCGCATCGACGGGCAGCGCGGTCGCCGGCGTTCCGAGTGCGCGCTGCATCCACTGGCCGCGGCCCTCGAGCGCGAGCAGCGGCAGCACGGCGGTGGTCACGCGGCGATCGCGCTTCCAGCGTACGACGGCCTCGGCAAGCACGTCGCGCGCGTCGCGATATCCGCGCGCGGTCGAGAGCGCGGGCCGCAGCGCCTTCCACTCGGCGAGCACCGCGAGGGGCGGCTCGAGATCGATCGCCAGCTCGTCACAGGTCGGCGCCCGCGCGAGCAGCTCGTCGGCAAACGCGATGAACGCGGGTATGGAGCGCACGCTCGCCCACCGGCCGTCGACGTCGGCGAGCATCGGCCACACGCCGACGAACACGCCACCGTCGCGCACACGCTCGACCACGTCGGCGAGCCCTTCGAGCTGCCAGGGCCGTACGGCCAGCAACAGGTCGACGTGGTGACGCGCCAGTGACGAGATCAGCCACGGCTCGGTGACCTCGTCGAACGAGAGCGTTTCGCACCAGACACGGCGGCGCACGGTTCGCTAGTATGCCTCGCGATGAAGGTGCTCTATGGCGTGACGGGCGAGGGAATGGGCCACGCGATGCGGTCGCGGGTCGTTCTCGAGCACCTGATCGCGGCCGGTCACACGGTCGAGATCATGGCATCGGGTCGCGCGGCGGCATTTCTCGGCAAGCGGTTCGACGGGGTCAACACGATCCACGGGCTGCACATGATCCTCGAGGAGAACAAGATCCGCATGGGCAAGACCCTGTGGTCGAACGTGCTCAACGGGATCCTCGGCGTACCGGGCAACATCGCCGCGTACTTCGATCTGATCGCCGACTTCGAGCCCGAGGTCGTGATCTCCGACTTCGAGTCGTGGTCGTACTACTACGGCCGCAATCACCGGATCCCGATCCTCTCGATCGACAACATGCAGGTGATCGACCGCTGCACGCTGCCCGAGGACATCACCGACGGTCTCACCGTCGCGTTCCAGCTGACCAAGACGTTCATCAAGGCCAAGCTGCCCGAGTGCGACGCGTACTACATCACGACGTTCTTTCACCCGCCGCCGCGCAAACCGAACACGTTTCTGTTCCCGCCGATCCTGCGGCCCGAGATCCTCGCAGCGAAGGCTCAGGTCGCGATGGGCGATCACCTGCTCGTGTATCAACCGGGCGCTAACGAGGAGCTGCAGACCGCCCTCGCCGCGAGTGGTCGCGAGGTCCGGATCTACGGCATGCGCCCGGGCGCTACCGAGGAGCTTCGCGAGGGCAACCTCCGCTTCCTCCCGTTCTCCGAGGCCGGCTTCATCACGGATCTCGCGACCTGTCGAGGCGTCGTCGCTGGCGGTGGCTTCACGCTGATGGGCGAGGCGCTGTTCCTCGGCAAGCCGATGCTCGCGGTGCCGATCGAGGGACAGTTCGAGCAGATGCTCAACTCGCGGTACCTCGCGAAGGAGGGCTTTGGCGCGTGGACCGCTGGCTTCGCGGACGCCACGGTGCTCCCGCGCTTCCTCGAGCGGACCGCGGAGTACGCGAACAAGCTCGAGGGCTACACGCAGGATGGCAACACGGAGCTGCTCACCGCGGTCGACCACTTCCTGCACCTCGCAGCGACGCAGCCGCGCTGACGGCTAGTCGAGGAGCCACCCCCCGCCAACCACGCGGAATGCTGGTACCGGGTTCTGGCCCTGTGCTTGCTCCTTCCCCGAGGATGCGCGCCTACCGGCTGATCCCGTTGCTCCTCCTCGCGTCGACGGGGTGCGCGACCGATCCCGGCGACATCGACGACGAGGACTTCCTCGATGGCAAGGCGGACGGCGCAAGCACGGTCAACATCAAGACCACGAACCTCGACGTCCAGCTCGACGCACTCACCGCGGTCGCGACGATCGACCTCGAGCGCAACGGCAACGTCGTCCTCGAGGTCGGCGGCCTGACGATCACCGACATCACCGATGACCGCGGCCGTCGCCGCTACACGATCCGCGACGGCAAGCTCCGCATCTCGTCCGTGCGTGGGCCGCTCGTGATCCAGTACGGCTTCGAAGGCCACGACATGGCCAACGGCCTCCTGCCCGGCGGCTCGACGGTGATCTGGCCGTACTTCTGCGGCAACCTGTTCCCCTGTCACTCCCAGCCCGCCGACGGCACGACGTTCACGCTCGCGATGGACGGCATCCCCGCCGGCCAGACCGCCATCTACCCCCAGTCGATCGACACCGACGCGCCGCCGTACATGCTCGCCTGGGCGGTCGGCACGTACAGCAAGGCGACGCTCGGCACGACGCCCGCCGGCACCAAGATCAGCATCAACTGGCTCCCGGGTGGTGAGACCGCCGCGCGCGCCGGCACCAAGAACCTCGTCAAGGTCGTCGACTGGTACGAGAAGAACGTCGGCCCGTACGCGTTCGGCCGCGAGATGGGCTCGGTCTCCGTCGTGTGGGGCGAGGGTCTCTACGGCGGCATGGAGCATCACCCGTACTTCCACGTCGCGAAGGACGCGATGAGCGACGAGGTCACGCAGGCGCACGAGGCCGCGCACGGCTGGTTCGGTGACGGCGTTCGCCTCCGCTGCTGGGAAGACTTCGTTCTCTCCGAGGGCACGGTCAGCTATCTCTCTGCGCGCGCGCTCAGCAAGGTCTCGCCCGCGATGGAAGCGAAGATCTGGGCCGACTACCAGGAGGAGCTCGACGCCGCGATTGCCGAGGGCGGCGCTCCGGCGTGGCCGACCGGCTGTAATCAGATCGACATCATCGAGGACAAGCTGTTCACGAACCTGCCGTACATGCAGGGAGCGTTCTTCTACAAGGACGTCGCCGTCGCCGTTGGTCCCGACGTCCTCGACGGCGTGATCGGCCGGTTCTACAAGAAGCACAAGAACAAGGCCGCGGGCATGCAGGATATGGTCGACGCGATCAAGGCCGAGACCGGCTTCGATCCCAAGGCGATCGTCACCGCGCGGCTCCGCAAGCGCTTCTGATCGGTCACTTCTTGCGGACGAGGCGATCGGGCGCGATCACATCGGGCAGCTTCTTCGGCGAGATCGCGTACGGATCGATGTCGGTCGTTCCGCAGTAGAAGCAGGCGCCGTTGAGGATCACGTCGTGCTCGCAGTGGCCGCACGCATCGCAGATCCCGTTCGTGCGCGACTCGTGCCGGCACGCCGGATCGCCAGCGCCTGGAGTCACGGCGCGACCTTCGCCTTGAGGCGCGTCGCGAGGCCGGAGTAGCGGAGCGCGGCGAGCTTGCAGCCCGCCGTGAGGACCTGCTTGGAGCCTGCGATCACGACGCCGGTGCGTGCGCGGGTGATGCCGGTGTAGAGCAGCTCGCGTGTGACGAGCGGCAGGTGATCGTGGGGCAGGACGAGGGCGATGCCGTCGAGCTCGGAACCCTGGCTCTTGTGGACGGTGAGGGCCCACGACAACTCGAGGCGATCGCGCAAGGCTTCGATCGCGAACGGGCGGAGCTCGCCCGCGATCCGGAACACGGCGCGGTAGTGATGGCGCCCGAGGCCCTCGTCGGCGCGGACGATGATCCCCTGATCGCCGTTGAACAGACCGCGCTGGTAGTCGTTCGCCGTGATCATCACCGGCTCGCCAGGCACGAACTCGGGACGGCCGGGGACGGAGAGGCGATCGAGCGCGAGCTCGTGGAGGTGGGCGTTGAGGGCGATCGAGCCGGTCTGGAGTGCGCGCGTGACGGTGAGGATGCGGCCCCGGTTGAGCGTGGCCCACAGCGCCTCGAGCTCGGCAGCGTCAGCGGGATCGAGCTCGCCGTCGGAGAACCGGAACACGTGCTCGGCGAGGCGCAGCGCCTTGGGTCCGTCGAAGTGGTGCCACGTGCTCTCGACGACCTGCAGTGTCAGCTCGTGCGGTCGCTTCGCCTTGCTGGTGTCGACCCACTCGGCGCCGCGGAACTGGAGCGTGCCCGGAGTGCGCGCGAGCTTGGCGTCGACGACGCGTGGAATGTCGCCAGCGTGGATGGCCTGAGCGAGCTCGTAGACCGCGCGGCCGGCTGGATCGCTGGTGTCCATGCGGTAGCTGTTCGCGAGCACGGCGACGCGCGGGGTCGACCCCGCCGGTCGAGGCACGCCCGCCCGGCTCTCCTCTGGGCCGGGCTCGGCAAGGTCCGCGAGGATCTGGCCGGCGTCGATCGCGGGGAGCTGATGGGCGTCGCCGATCAGGATCAGCGGTGACGACTCTGGGAGCGCATCGAGCAGCGCGTCCATCAGCTCGAGATCGACCATCGAGGCCTCGTCGACGATCACGGCCCCGACGGGGAGTGGGCTCTGCGCGTGGTGCGCGTAGCGGCGACCGCCGTAGCCGAGCAGGCGGTGCAGGGTCTGCGCGACGGGCGGCGATGCCGCGAGGGCGCGATCGGTCGGCGACGGATCGGAGATCGCCGCGAGCTGCTCGCCGATCACCTGGGTCAGGCGGTTCGCTGCCTTGCCGGTCTGCGCCGCGAGGGCGACGTGCTGCACGCCGAGGTGGGCGAGGCCGCGCACGATCGCGGCAGCGACGAGCGTCTTGCCGGTGCCGGGGCCGCCCGTGATCACCGTGAGCGAGCCACCGAGAGCGAGGCCGACCGCGCGCAGCTGCTCGTCGGACAGCGTGCGGCCCGCCGGGCGCGCCGTGAGTTCCCGGAGCGTCGCACTCGTGTCGCGCGCTGGACCAACCAGGCGCTGCGCGAGTCGGTTCGCGACGCGCTGCTCGAGCCAGCGCGAGCGCTCGGTGTAGAGGCAGTCGTCGTCGACGATCAGCGGCAGTCGCGCGTCGCCGGCACCGATCACCGAGTTGAAGCGCGGCGCGCCGGTGAGGCTCTTGATCGTCTTGATCACCTTGCCCGCGTCGACGTCGAGCTTCGCGATCCTCGTGATGTCCCCGACGAGCTGGCGCAGTGGGCCTTTGGAATCGAGGGGGAGGCGCGTCGAGCCCTGGCGCTGCGCGATCATCAGGGCGAGCACGAGGATCGCGAGCGCCTCGGGGTGATCGCCGACGCCGAGCCACCCGCTGTCTGCGGCGACCAGCTCCTCGGCGAGGTAGAGGCCGGCGTCGCCGAGATCGCAGCTGCGCGCGCCGACGCCGAGGCGACGGAAGAGATCGCCGCTGGCGTTCGGTTCGAACCGGGCGCGCAGCGTCCCGCGAGGATGGAGCGGCGCACTCATGCTCGGGTCTCCAGGAGCGGGAGGTTCGCGAGCCAGTCGGTCCAGCCTGCAAGCGTGTCGTCACCGATCCGCACCGGCACCGTGATGCCGTGGCGAATGAACATGAACAACAGGCCCGCGAGCCGCCGTCCGCCGCGCATCCGCTCGGCCGCGATCGCGTAGAGGCGTGCCTGCACCGCGTACTTCTCGCGAACGCGCAGGTCGGCGGCCTTGGCACGATCTTCGTCGGCGAGCAGGTCGCTCTTGTAGTCGAGGACCCAGAGGTCGTCGCCGTAGACGACCAGCGCGTCGATGAAGCCCTTGACGAGACCGCGCGTTGGGCCTGCCGGAAGCGGGTAGCTGAACTCGACCTCGCGCGCGAGGGCGGTCGCGGCGACTAGCGGCGGCAGCTGCGTTCCGTCGATCAGCGCGAGGGGAGCGGTCAGCGTCCGGTGCACGACCTCGGCCGCGTGGGGGAGGTAGTGCGTGGCGATCCCGCGCTCGCGAGCGTGCTCCGCGAGCTGGCGCGCGACCTCGCGATCGCCGATCCAGGCCGCGAGGTCCGGCGCCGACCGTGCATGGTCCAGATCGGCGACCTCGAGGACGTCGTGGAGGAGGAGGCCGGAGCTCGCACCCGGCGGAAGATCGTTCGGCGCGACCTCGCCGGTCGTGTCGTCGATGTCGAACTCCGCCGGATCGATCGCGAGGACGTCACCGGGGCGCGCCGCGATCGCGGCAGCGTCCAGATCGTTCGCGAGGCGCGTGTACGAGAGCATCGTCAGGCCGGTGCGCGCAGCCTCGAGCGGCGCGAGCTCGACGATCGGCGGTGCCGGGGGGGCCGTGAAGCCGACGAGCGCATCGGACGGTGGCGGCGAGAGCTCGGAGCCACCGAGGACGATCGGTCGTGCCTCGAACAGCATGCGCGGATGCTTGGTGCGGCTCGCGACCGATTGCTCCAGGCATGTCTGCACCGGGCGGTACGCCGCGGACTTGGTGAGCTGGCTCGCCGCGTACAGCGGCAGGTACAGCCGGATCTGCGCGCGTGTCATCGCGACGTACGCGAGCCGCTGGTTCTCGGCCTCCGCCTCGGCCTCGAGCAGGTCCTTCGTCTTCGGATCCGGTGGGCCGATCACGAGTGCACGCCCGGTTGCATCGCGGAGCGTGTGGACGCCCGAGCGTGGCGCACCCGACATCCCGCCGAACACGAACACGTACGGAGCTTCGAGGCCCTTGGCCTTGTGGATCGTCAGGATCCGGATCGCGTCGAGGTCGGTCTCCGCGCGCTGGACGTCGCGATCATCGTGACCCTGACCGGTGTCATCGGCGATCCAGCGCCGGAGCTGGCCAACGAGCTCGTGCAGATCGCTGCGCGATCGAGCGACCGCCGCGAGCAGCAGCTCGATCAGGTGCCACGTGTTGGTCAGCGCTCGCTCGCCGCCGCCGAGCACGAGCGCTCGCTCGGCGAACCCGCTGTCCTCGACGATCCGGCGGAACAGCGTCTCGTAGGCACGACGCGCCGCGAGCTGTGCCCATTCGAACAGCTGTGCGATCTGCGGGTGATGATCGGGCCCGTCGACGACCTGCGCGAGCTCGGCCCACGGCACGTCGAAGAACCGCGTCCGCAGTGCACGCAGCCGGGCGGAGCGGTCGCGCGGCGCCGCGATTGCCGCGAGCACATTGGCGAGCTCCGCCGCCTCGCGCGTGCGGAACAATCGCTCGGGCTCGACGAGCGCGCACGGCAAGCCACGTGCGCGGAGGGCGGTCGCGACCTCGAGCGAGTCGCGGTTCGCGCGGGTCAGCACCATGACGTGGCCGAGCACGAACGGCTGCACCGTGCCGCGCAGCGACCAGGTCGGCGGTTGCGCACGCAGCTCTTCGATCGCATCGCCGATCGCACCCGTGAGCGCGGTACGCGCGGCATCGACGGTGCCCTTGGTCTGGAGTGCGAACGCGCAGATCGGAGCGCGCAGGTCGTCGCACACGACGTCGCCGCTCGGCTTCACCGGCTCGTCGTAGGCGATCCCGTCCTGGGCGAGCAGCGGCATCCCGAGGTTGCCGATGAGGACATGATTGACGGCCTCGACGAGTCGGTCGGTCGATCGACGATTGACGTCGAGCGAGACGCGCGTGGCACCGGCGCGCAGCATCTCCTCGCGCGCGGCCATGTACGTCGCGATGTCGGCGCCACGGAAGCCGTAGATCGCCTGCTTCGGGTCACCGACGATCGTCAGCCCCCGCGCCTCGGTGCTCATCCAGACCGTGCGGAAGATCTGCCACTGCACGGCGTCGGTGTCCTGGAACTCGTCGATCATCGCCCACGGCATCCGCGTGCGCAGCCGCGTCGCGAGCTCGCTGCCGCGCGGACCGCGCAGTGCCTCCCACACGAGCTCGAGCATGTCGTCGTAGTCGAACAGGCCGTGCTCCGCCTTGTCGGTTCCGATCCTCTCGAGGATCGGTGGCAACAGCTCGGATGCGAGCGCCTCGGACAACGTCACCGTCGTCATCACGCTGCGCAGGGCCGCAACGAGGTCCGCGGTGGCGGGCCGCACGCCGATCTTCTCGAGCTTGTCATGCAGCTTCTCGAGAGGCTCGCGGACGTCGTCGAGCATCGCGAGCAGCTTGGGGGTGGGCGAATCCACGGTGCCAGTCGCGAGGACGTCCGTGATCTGGTCCATCCAGTTCGTCATGTCGCGCCGAAATCCGGCGTGGGTGACGGGCGCGACGATCGCGCGCCGCTGGAGCTCGCCACCGAGGTGCTCGTAGAGGCCCGCCACCGCGGCGCGCGCCCGTTCGGGATCCACGCTGCGGCGGACCTCCGCATCCGCGCGTGCGCACCCCAGCAGCAAGACCCGAAGATCGTCGACCGTCTTGCCGGTCTCGAGATAGGCGGCGAGCAGGTCGCGGTCGGGCCGGGTGCGGGCAAACCGCTCGCGCAAGAGCGATGCGAACGCCGCATCGAACGCGACCTCGTCCGCGACCTGCGTCTGATCGAACAGCCGGCTCGCCGAGAACGCATCCTCGACGAGCACCCGGTGACAGAACCCGTGGATCGTGAAGATCGGGGCGTGGTCGAATGCCGTCACCGCTGCGCGCAGCCGGCGCCGCGCATCGTCGTCGATCACCCAGTGTGGCTCGGATGGGACGTCCGCCTCGATGCGCGACAGCCGGTCGAGCAGGTCGCGGATTCGCATCCGCAGCTCGGCGACCGCCTTGTCGGTGAACGTGACGAGCAGGAGCTGGCCGAGCTCGGCTCCGGCCAGGATCAGGTCGACCACGCGGTGTTCGAGGA
>JANOPP010000390.1:0-1848 GCA_031421915.1 Myxococcales bacterium
TCGGGCTCGACAGCGCCGCGTGATCGCGGAGCGGCTGCAGGTTGAGCATCTGGGGCCACCAGAAGTTGTTCGGCTTCGTCCCCTTCGTCATGGCCGCAGGCTGGGCGGCGGGAGCGCCCTTCGCGTTGACCTCCGCTGGAGCCGGAGCGGGGGTGGGCGCGTTGTCCTTCTCGTTGCTGGACTTCTTCTGTCCGCACCCTCCCCCGACGAACAACAGCCCCATCAGGGTCGAGAGCAGCACGGTTGGTCGGCGATTCTTCATGATGGCTCCTTGCGCCACGTTCGATGATAGCGGCCCTGATTAGTTACACCGGATTCTTCCTGCCGTCTGATAGTCCGTAGTTATCGCTCTGTGTCCCCCCGCCTATCACGTTCCCGTGTAGATGATCTCCCCATGCGCAAATCCGGCATCTGTGTGAAGTGCAGCCACGATCGTCTACTCGCGTTCCACAGCCTGCCCGACGTCGGAAACTTCAACGATGCGGTGCGTGAGCAGTGCATCGGGGTGAAGAAGGTCGGTGGGTCCATCCTGGGGCGCGACGAGCTGAACGCCATCGGCGAGCTGTCCGCCGTCATGTGCCGCCGTTGCGGATATGTCGAGCACTACGTTCGCGATCCAGGCGCGATCGTCCCGGACGGTCGATACATCGTCGAGCTGAGCCCACCGAAGACCGGCGCCCCGTTCCGCTGAAGCAGCTCCTAACCTAGCGTGGCTGTGGTCCGGATCCGTTTGCGCACTGCCGGATCGCGTCAGCATTCACCCGTTGTTCACGTGCTTTTGATCGCTGCGGATCTTGCCGTCGACCATCTCGATGATCCGGTCACAGCTCGCCGCGATCCGCGGATCGTGGGTGACGATCAGGAAGGTCGTGCCGAGCTCGCGGTTGAACCGCCGCATCAACGCGAACACCTCGTCGGAGGAGGCGGTGTCGAGGTTGCCGGTCGGCTCGTCGGCGAGGACGAGCGGTGGCTTGCGTACGAGCGCGCGCGCGATCGCAACCCGTTGCTGCTGACCACCGGAGAGATTGTTCGCGCGATAGTTCATCCGGTCGTCGAGCCCGACCGCGCGCAGCATCTCCTCTGCGTCGACCCGCATCTGCGCCGTCGGCGTGCCCCGATCGCCCCACTCCGGGAGCATCACGTTCTCGAGTGCAGTGAACGCAGGCAACAAGTGATGGAACTGGAACACGAAGCCCAGCGCGCGGGCGCGCAGCGTTGTCAACGCGCGCTCGTCGAGCCCCGAGGCCTCCTTGCCGGCGACCACGACGCGTCCCGACGTCGGCCGGTCGAGCAGGCCGACGATGTTGAGCAGCGTGCTCTTGCCGGATCCAGATGGACCGATCAGCGCGGCGAACGTGCCGCGCTCGAGCGTGAGAGACACGTCGTCGAGGGCGCGCGTCTTGACCTGGTCGCCGTACTCCTTGACGACGGACTCGACCTCGAGGACCGGGTCAGGCATTGCGGATCGCCGTTGCAGGATCGAGGCGCGATGCCCGCCGGGCCGGGATCACTGCCGAGAGAATGCCGATACCGGTCGCGATCAGCGACGACGTCACGAACAGCCAAAGGTCGAGCTGGACAGGAAACCGCGGAGCGCCGCTCGGATCGGTCGCGAGTGACTCGAACAGCTTCGCGAAGGCCGCGCCGAGACCCGAGCCGACGATCGAACCGACCACACCGAGCACGCCGCCCTGGATCAGGAACACCAGCAGGATGCGGCGAGGCGGGGTGCCGACGGCGCGCAGGATTCCGATCTCGCGCGACTTCTGCACGACCGAGACGATCAAGACGCTCGCGATCCCGAGCGCGACCGCGACGATGACGAAGAACTGGATCATCGTCTTCGAG
>JANOPP010000391.1:0-7097 GCA_031421915.1 Myxococcales bacterium
ACGCCGTACTCCGCCCTCGCAGCACTACCCGAAACGCTCCGCGCCAAGATGCGGCTGATCCACTACCCCGACGGATTCGACATCGCCGCGAGCACGATCAAAGCCCTGCGCGAGGGCGACGTACTTCACCCGTAGGAGCACCGTGTTCCGTGCCGCTCATTGCTCTGACAGAGCGCACACTGCCGGCCCATCCTCAGGCGTTGTAGCTACGATGATCGTGTGAATCGACGAACCCTCCCGGACTCGGAGCGGCGACCGCTGTACTTCGCTCGCGTCTGGGAGGACCCGCTGCTCGAGCTCGAGGCGTTCTCTCCGCGCCCGGGTCAAACCTACGTTGTCGTCGGTTCGGGTGGCTGCACCGCGCTCTCGATGATCGCGGCAGGCGCCCAGCGCGTCGTCGCCGTCGACCTCAACGCGACGCAGAACGACATGGGGGAGCTGAAGGCAGCGCTGCTGCAGCACTGCGCCCCCGATGAAGCGATCGCCTTCCTCGGACACGCGCCCAGCTCCCGTGCCGCACGCCTGGCGACCTACCGTCGCATCCGCCCGACGCTCAGTTTGCGCGCCGCTCGTCATTGGGACACTGAGCGTCGCGCGATCGGCAGCGGCATCGAGCGGAGCGGCCAGACCGAGCGCGCCACGCGTACACTCGGCCTGCTCATCCGAGCGCTCGTGCATCCCCGCCGGCGCATCGAGTGCTTGCTCGCGCAACCGACGCTCGAGGCACAGCGCGACTACTACAGCCGCGCGTGGAACTCTCGACGCTGGCGTTGGCTCCTCGCGATCCTCGGCAGCCGAGCCATCTTCCGTCTCGCCTATCCGCTCTCCCGCTATCACACCGAACCGCGCAGTGACTTCGCCTCCTTCTATCGGCGCGTCTTCGAGCACGCGGTAACTGCGCTGCCCGTCGCGAACAACTACTTCCTTCACCAGGTTCTTCTCGGACGCTACCCCTCCGTAGACGTTCCCGACGCGCTGCCACCGTACCTGGCACAGTCCGTGCTGCCACAACTTCGCAGCAACCTCGACGGCCTCTCGTTCGTCGATGGCACCTTCACGGCGTACCTGCGCCGGTGCGCGCCATGCAGCATCGATGGCTTTGCACTCTCGAACATCTGCGAGTGGATGACGGTGGAGGCTGTCGCCGACCTGTTCTCCGAGATCGTGCGGACCGCCACGCCATCGGCGGTCGTCTGCTTCCGCAACAACTTCGGCCACACGGAGGTCCCACACGAGTGGCGGCACCGTGTCGTCGAGGACGCCGCGCGCAGCGCCGAGATGAGCCGCCGCGATCGCAGCATCGTGACGCCGCGGTTCGCCGTGTGCCGTGTCGTTGCAGAGCGAGCCCGGCTGGATCCAGGATCCAGACGTCATGGGCCAGGATCGATCCAGACGTCATGAAGACGCGCTGGGAACGTGAGCAAGCAGACGTTCCCGTCGCGTCTTCATGACTGTATGGACGTGCATGACTGTATGGACGTGGCATGACTGTATGGACGTGGGCACAGCCGTTGCCCGGGCGCTGGACCGTCGTTCGCCCCACTCGTGTGCGGCTTCGGCCCGCAAATCCGTTGCATCGGAGCCCGATCGACGTACGTTCTCGCGCATGCGCGCATTCATCACGCTCGCGGCACTGACGACAACCCTCGGAACCGCGGGCTGTCCGGCGCCCGCACCGCCACCAACGTACTTCGCAGCCCAGGGCCAACCAGGCGCTGCATCGCCAGCGCCCAATGATCCCTACGGTCAGCCACCGGACAATTCGTGGCAGGGCGCGCCGGACCAGGCCAGTGCGCAATCCGGTGCCCCGACACCGGCCACGCCACCCCAGCAGCCTCCCGAATCGCAGGTCGCGCCGGCCACTTCTGGCTCGCTGACGTTCGCCGTGGTGCCGCCCGGGTTCAAGCAACAGGCGGGTTGGTACAGCCACGAGAGCGTGGAGAACCGAGGCGGCATAGCGCGGACCACGCGGGGCTTGGTGTCGGTGCTTCCGCCGGTGTCCCCGCGTGGGAACTTCACGGATGCCCTGCGGGATCAGGTCCAGCGCTACCTCCCCAACGAGATCCAGCCAGCGATGTCCTCCATCATCTTTCGACGGTACGTCGGTGATGGTCTGGTCGCGCAGTTCGTCCATGGCCGCGGCGTCGAGACGGGGCACGTCGGCGACTCGTGGTTCGCCCTGTACCTCATCGACTGTGGCACCACCTGGCAGCCGATCGTCACGGCGGGCACCTACGAGGAAGCACCCAAAGGCGCTGGTTTCGAGATGAACATCGGCTTCGAGCTGCCAAAGGCGATCGACATGGTCGAGCCGATGCTCGCCGCGGTGCGCTGCGATGGTGCGCGCAAGCAGCCGATCGTTGCTGCATCCGATCTGTCCGGGCACTACTACTTCGGCAACGGCGCGTCGATGGACTACGTCCACATCTACACCGGACAGACGTCTACCCACTTCGTCAGCTACGGAGGCGAGTACGATCTCCGCAGCGATGGTCGGGTGACCTATACGTACTCGAGCGCGAGCAACCAGGGTGCCGGCACGAACTTCGGCGGGGATGGCGGCAAGGGGACCTGGCGGATCGACGGCGACCTGTTGAACATCGCCCTCGACGGCCGGCAGGTGAAGTCGCTGCGCATCGCCGCCGTCACGACGTTCCCGGACGCCAAGGTCGCCGTCCTGATCGACGGTCGCAACCCTACAGCCCCGAGCTTGCTTGGCGACTCTCGAGACTTCTACTCGACGAAGAAGCGCTGACGAGACGATGCGCTGCGTCCACGTCGCGCCTCGACGCGAAAGCCGCGCTGAACTACGGATGATCGTGCGCGTGATCATACTGGTCGCGTTGCTCGCGAGTCAGCCGAGCTGCTGGCCGGGGAAGTGCGGCGGCGCGATTCGCGCCGTGAATCCGCAGGAGCGCGTGCTCGCACCGACGGTGCAGTTCTGGCTCAACATGGACACGAACGCGAAGGATGGCGCCGCGATGCTCGCCGCATCGGGCATCTCGGCGCAGACGATTCTCCTCGAAGGACCGGACGGCGCCGCGCTGCCGGTCACGGTTCAAGGATCGATCGCGACGTCCGCCCACTCGTGCGCGAGCGCCGGCTCGATCTCGATCGCACCGGTCGGCAGTCTCGCAGCCGGGGAGTACCTGCTCGCGGTGTTTCTCGACATGATCAAGTGGCCCGCGATCGACGACGATGGCGTCGAGAACTTCCGCGGCCATCGCGCGATCATTCGCCGCTTCGTCGTGAAGTAACCGCGGGTCGAGCCGCAACGATCGAACGACTTGGTTGGTCACCTCCAGAAGGCCGGGCGAGCTTGGGCCCACAGCAAGCGGGGATCACCCTCCCCCGCAGCATGGGTACGTCGTCGCGAATTATCGATCGCCGTTCGCGATCAGCCTCGCGCGCGACTCGGCATCGATTCGAAGCGAACCTGTTCGTGCACGACGCTCGGCGCTGGAAGCCGTGCTTCGCGGAACGCGGCGCCCATCGCCTCGAGGCTCTGGTAGCCAACCTGACGCGCGACCTCGGTAGCGGTCGCGCCCGGGGCGCTCATCAAGATCACCGAAGCACGGAGCCGCATCACCTTCGCCAGGTCGCGAAACCGTTCACCCGGAAGCCCGAAGGTCTTGGTCAGCATCCGGAAGTCCCGGAACACCTGGCGGATCGAGAGGCCGGTCACCTTGGACACATGGAAGATCGATGCGGAGGTCGCCTGAGATGCATACAAGGGGCTGATCCCGCTCCACACTCTCGCGATCTGGTGGGGTTCGACCTGCACGCTTCTGTCCACGGCGTCGCTCACGATCCCGTCACGGGCAAGCCCGCGAAGGAGGTCGCCAACGGCAGGCTCGGTGGATGCTGGAGGTGCTGCGAGGAAGGCATCGGCGAGCACGCGGTACGTCGCCCACGTCGCGTCGCTGACGGTCAACGGGCCGTGAGCCAGCCCGATCGGCACGCGGACATCCTCGGTCCGGAGCATGATCTCGAGCGTGATGCTCGGCTCACCCCACGTTCTGAACGTCGGGGCGCCGCGTTCGACGCGTTCGAATTCGTTCTCCGCGAGCATGAACGCGCACCGTGGCCCCAGGATCTCGCCGCCAGCCACTTGAACGTTGCCTTCGAGGGCGAGGTAGAGCGTCGCGACGTCTCCACCGCACGCCGGTGCGCTGAACCGAGTGTCGAACACGAGCCGATCGCGCACGACCAGATGTGCGCGAAACCGGCGCTCGAGCATGGCCAGCCCGCGCAGCCGGCTGACCCCGAACGTCCTGTCGCTGGTACCGACGAGCACGGCTTACGATACTCCTCGCCGCCAGGGCCGCGCGACGCCGTGCGTACGCTTCGCCACGGGGTCTACTGACCCACACTCTGGACGGTCAGCGTCCCATTCCATCCGTGGTGCAAGATCAGCTTGTCTGCCCAGCCCATCACGTCGGCGTATGGCAGCAACGGGTGACGGACGACGAAGATGTTGCCGGCAATCATGTTGAGGTCCCTGAGGGGCGCCATCGTCGTGATGCGCGACGTGATCCCCGCGATCTGAGCGCCGGAAAGGGAGAGGTGTCCACCGACCGAGCGCAGTTGCTCTAGGCCGCGCAACGAGGCGAGGTTCCGGTTGCTCGAGATCGAAGCGTTCTTGGCGACCGTCTTCAGGCTCGAGAACAGGCGGAGGTCCGCCATGCCCTCGTTGTCCAGGATCTGCAGTGAGCCCCCGATCTCGGTGAGCGATGCGAACCTGCCCATGTTGTCGTGCGTGAAGTTGGCGGAGCCGGCCCCCTTCAGCGTCACATCGCCACGAACTGCGGCGAGAAGTTCGAGGCCATGGAGGTCTGCCTGTCTGATGTCGACGATGCTCAGCGAGCCACCGATATTCTCGAGAGCGCCAAGCCCCAGATCGTCCCACATCGGCCCGTCGATCGAGACGGAGCCGGGAACCTCGCGCAGCGAGGGAAACGTCGCCGAACGCGTCATCACGATCGAGGCGACCGTGGTGAGCACCGGGAAGTCCGTTGTCGTCGCCGCGTGGAGCGTCAGGGCCCCGACTCGCGTCAGGTTGGATACGTCGAGCGTGCCCGCGGTGCCGTCGGCGAGGAACGAACCGTCAACCGAGACGAGCGACGAGAGGTCGATATTCTCGCTCAGCTTGCTAAGGCGAATCTCGACGCCGCCTGCACCGACCGACTCGAGCTTGGGAAGCGTCAGCGTGCGGAGCGTCCGCATGTTCGAGGCCACGAGCTGGTGCCCGACGCGGGTCAACTCCGGCAATGACAACCCGAAGAGCTGGTCGCCTCCCTGGATCCGCAGGCTGCCTCCCACGGTCGAGAGCCTCGGCAGGTTCATCACGATGGGGTGTTCGTGGAAGGAGGAGTAGCCGTACGGTGTGATCGCCACGTCGGCGCCGACGGACGTGAGCCCGTGGAAGCCCGGCCGGTTGGTGGTGAGCACGCCGCCCACGGTTCGAAGGGCGTGCCACGCCGGGTCTTGCCGTCGGCTATGCGGAAACGAGACTTGAACGTCGCCGCCCACACGCGCGAGCCCGCCGAGGCCGTGCAGGTTGGGTAGTTCGTCGTTGTCCTCGATCACGACCGACCCGGTAACCTCCTGCAGGTTGCGGAGGCCGTCGATCCTCGTGAGGTGCGTGTTGCCGCGGATCACGAGCCGGGAGACGCAGCGCAGTTTCTCGAGGCCGTCGAGCGAGGGCCGGTCCGACGCATCGATGGTGAGCGAGCCGGTGATCCGGGTCACCGCCTGCAGAGGCACCAGATCACGGACGGTCTTGATCACGACGTTGCCAACGAACTCGGTGCCCCCGGTGCACGGGGCATCGAGCGTATTGGACTCGATGTAGTGAACCAGTCGAAGGAACGTGCCGCGACCGACGTAGGGCACGTCGTCGAGGTCCCGCAGCGTCTGGATTCGACCCACTTCGATGCCGAGTAGCTGCGTGCTTCGGGCCTCGGCGATGCTCATCGCGGCTCGCCTCGACAGGCGGACGACCGCTTGGAGGTCGATCTCCGGCATCGTGTTCACCACCATCAGGATGGCGTCTGCCATCGGGCTTGCGTCTGCGATGCCGAACCTGTCGTCCTTGCCGTCGCACGTGACGCAATCGTCGATCGGATCCTCATCCGGCCCGAGGTCGTCATCGGTGCAAGCCGCGAACAGGAGCAACGAGGCGACCAGCGAGAGCTTCGATGTTTTCGTCATGCGAACATGCGTTTGCAGCGGACGTGCCACTGGGTGCCGGCTCCAAGACGCGTGCGCGCAATCTGTTGGTCGTGTATGTCCTAATGTCTCGTGTCCTCGAGAAGCCACGGCCGGGGTCGTCTGGCTACTCGAGGACACGAGACATTCGGACATCGCGCTGAGTGGTGCGAGGGCGGCCATCGCGGCGTATGCCCAAGAGAAACCGGCGCTTCGGCCGGGCGGTCGCTGACGACCTGAGTCGTTTCGCGCTCGTGGTCGACTGCGCGGGCGATGGCTGCGCGGTGCCGGAGCACTCGCAGGCCGAGTGCGACGAGATCGAGGCCGAAGCGAATGAGGGTGAAGGAGACATCGATTGTCTCGAGTGCCTGAACGCGCTGGGCACCGCACAGATCGCGCAGTCGTGCTGCGAGCAGACGGTCAGTACGCTGGCGTTCTGCGGTGAGCTGTAGCGGCACGATGCGGAGCGAGAACGCGACCGTCTGGTTCCGAACCGTCCAGCACCAACGAAACGCGAGGCGCCGATCGACGCATACGATCCGAGTCTCGGTTGCGACAAAGAATGTGTCTGACACCCATACAACCAGGGAAGTCAGCCACCCGATCCCAGTTGGGTCGAGCCCTTTTCAATGGCCAAGACCGGTAGGGTCGCCAAGTGGATCGACCGACTTGCCAACGCCATGCTTTGAGCGAAGGCCCCCTATGAGCAGTGATTTCCTGATTTGGCGCTATCTCAGCGTGCCTGGCGCAGCGGTGCTGCATGACCTTCGAGGCTTCGACGAGAACAACCGATTCGACCACGGGCGCACGTTGAAAGACGAGTTTCCTGTCGAGACGGCGTTTCACATGGACCCCGACTTTCCGCGTGACCTAACCCTGCCAGACAA
>JANOPP010000392.1:0-23480 GCA_031421915.1 Myxococcales bacterium
GATCCTCGGCAAGTACAACCACCCGCTCGGGAGCAACTTCGAGGTCTTCGGCCGGGCCGGTCTCCAGTACACGTCGCTGGCGCTCACCGGCGGTGCCTACGACTTCACTGGAGCGGGCCTCCTCATCAGCCCCGGCGTCGAATACCGCATCAAGTTCGCGACGGCGTCCGCCTCGATCCGCCTCGATTACACGATCAGCTATGCCAAGACCGACAACGACCAGTTCGCAGAGGGAGTGAGCTTCACGTCGGGTCAGTGGATGCTCGGGTTCACGGTCGGGATCTAACGCCGGAGTGAGGCAACCATTGCGGCGCGGCAATGGTCCCTACCTGCGTTGACACCTGCAGGGCTGCTGAGTAAGTTCCTGCGCCCTTTAGAGATTCCCGTGACCGACGAGCGCGCCGCCGAGCGGAATACGATATCTGCCCCGGCTGCAGTAGCCCCGGCAGCAAGCCCCGGCGCGGAGCCCTCTACAAAGGGCGCCAAGCGCGGCGCGCGGATCGAAGTGTCCCGGATGGGCAAGGCGTACCAGCACTCGGGGACGTCGCTGCCGATCCTCGATGGGATCGACCTGACCCTGTCCCCGGGCGACATGGTCGCCGTCGTCGGCGCCTCGGGCGTCGGCAAGTCGACGTTCCTGCAGATCCTCGGCACCCTCGACCTCCCGACCTCGGGCTCGATCAAGTTCGACGGCGAGGAGCTGACGACCATGAGCTCGAGCCGGCTCGCCGAGTTCCGCAATCGCCGCATCGGCTTCGTGTTCCAGTTCCATCACCTCCTGCCGGAGTTCACGGCCCTCGAGAACGTGATGATGCCGGCGCTGATCCAGAGGATCGCGATCGATCGCGCTCGCCAGATGGCGCGCGACATCCTCGGCCGCGTCGGCCTCTCGCACCGGCTCACCCATCGTCCGAGCGAGCTGTCGGGTGGCGAGCAGCAGCGTGTGGCGCTCGCGCGCGCGATGGTGCTCGAACCGTCACTGCTCCTCGCGGACGAGCCGACAGGTAACCTCGATCGGTCGACAGGGCAGGCGATCCACGAGCTGTTCCTCGAGCTCAACCGCGAACGCGGCTCGACGCTGCTCGTCGTCACGCACAACCCCGAGCTCGCACAGCTGATGCCGCGCCGGATGCGCATGGTCGACGGCGGTCGCCTCGTCGAAGAGAGCGAGTCCACGTATCGCGGCACGATCGGCGAGGAGATGTCGTTGTCTGGTGAGGCTGCTGCGCGCAAGGTCGCGAACGATGCGAACGATGCCGGTGAGGCCAAGGCCGCTGCCGCCGAAGCTGCTCTGAAGGACGAGGTTGCGTCGTGACCAGGGTCGCTCATTTGCTCGTGATCGCCGTGGCGCTGGTGTTCGCCACCGACGCACTCGCGCAGCCAAGTCCGACGCCGACGCCGACGCCAGCGCCCGCCACTGGCATCGCGCCGCTGAACCTCCAGGGACGCGCGATCGAGCGCGTGCAGTTTCGCGGCAACCGCAAGGTCGAGGACGACGCGATCCGCGTCCAGCTTCTCTCGAAGGCCGGCACGCTCCTGGACGCCGCGAAGCTCCGCGAGGATCTGCGCGCGATGTGGAAGATGGGCTTCTTCGCCGACATCGATGTCGAGGCGGAGGTCGCTGCGAGCGGTGGCGTGACGCTGACGTTCGCGGTCAAGGAGAAGCCGTCGATTCGCAAGATCCTGATCGCCGGCAACAGCGAGATGGGGCTCGACAAGATCAACGAGATCCTCGATCTCGAGCTCGATGCGATCGTCGACATCGGCAAGGTGAAGAAGAACCGCGAGAAGATCGCGGACCTCTACGTCCAGAAGGGCTTCTATCTCGCGACGGTCGACTTCGAGGTCAAGCCGGTCAACGAGTCCGAGGTCGACGTCTGGTTCACGGTTGACGAGAAGGCGAAGGTCAAGATCCGCGAGGTCCAGTTCATCGGGAACACCGCGATCACCGACGACGAGCTGCGCGGCGCGATCGCCACGCGCCGGCAGGACGCGATGTCGTTCCTCAACGACTCCGGTACGTACAGCCAGGAAGCGTTCGAGCGCGACCTCTTGCTCGTCTCCGCGTACTACTGGGACCGCGGCTACGCGAACGTCAAGGTCGGTACGCCGCAGCTCCGGCTGTCGCGCGACAAGCAGTTCATGTACCTGTCGATCCCGGTCGACGAGGGCCCGGTCTTCACGATCGGCTCGGTCAACTTCAAGGGCGACCTGATCGGCACGCCGGCGCAGAACGCCGAGAAGATCAACCTGCGTGCCGGGCTCAAGTTCTCGCGCACGACGATCGCCGAGGACCGCGAGAAGCTGAGCTCGTTCTATCAGGACCAGGGCTACGCCTACGCGAACGTCTTGCCACTGACCAAGGTCGACCTCCCGAGCCGGAAGATCAACCTGACGTTCGAGGTCGCGCGCGGCAAGCGCGCCTACTTCGAGCGCATCAACATCCGCGGTAACTCCAAGACCCGCGACAAGGCGATCCGCCGCGAGATGAAGATCTCCGAAGGCGAGATGTTCAACAACACGAACCTCGAGATCTCCAAGCGCCGGATCACCGCCCTCGGCTTCTTCGAGAACGTCGTGATCTCGACCAAGCGCGGCAGCTCCGACGAGTTCGTCGAGGTCAACGTCGAGGTCGCCGAGCGCCCGACCGGCACGTTCCAGATCGGTGCTGGGTTCTCGTCCGTCGAGAACTTCATCGCACAGGCCCAGATCTCCCAGAACAACCTGTTCGGCCGCGGCCAGACGCTCGCCCTCCAGGCGCAGATCTCGAGCCTCCGCCAGCTGTTCCTCCTGCGGTTCGTCGAGCCGTACTTCCTCGACACCAACTGGACGTTCGCCTTCGACCTCTACAACCAGAGCCGTGGCTTTGGCACGTTCTTCCGCAACGCCTCCGGCGGCACCCTGACCTGGGGCTATCCGCTCTCGTACGAGGCGCGCGCATTCCTTACCTACAAGCTCGAGGACGTCAGCATCACGACAGGCTCGGGCGGCATCGCGAACCTCGGTGCAACGAGCGCTCCCATCGCATCGACCAGTGTCGCCAACCTGTTCCGCGGCGGCGTCACCAGCTCGATTCGAGCGTCGCTGTCGTGGGACTCGCGCAACAACCGCCTGTTCCCGACCGGCGGCTGGTACCACACGCTGTTCGCCGAGTATGCGAGCCAGTACACGGGCTCGGAGAACAAGTTCGTGCGGTGGGGCGGGTTCACACGCCACTACCGCAACCTGTATGGACCGTTCGTCCTCAGGATCAACGCCGAGCTCGGCTTCACGACGTCGACCGATCCGCTCGGCGTGCCGATCTCGGAGCGCTACCTGGTCGGCGGCATCTTCGACATTCGCGGCTACGCGCCGCGGTCCCTCGGTCCCAAGCTCCTGACCCAGCCCCCCGGTGACGTCGGCCAGAGCCTCGGCAGCCTGCCGCTCGGAGGCAACATGCAGGTCATCTTGAACACCGAGATCGAGTTCCCGCTGTTCAAGAAGGTCGGGATCTCGGGCGTCGTGTTCTTCGACATGGGCAACGCCTACAACCTCGAGGACCGCTACTGCTCGGGCCTCCAGAGCAAGAACGCGTCGATCTCCATCAAGTTCGACCCGTGCTTCCGGCTGCCGGACTCGATTGTCAACGGCCTCCGCAAGTCGGTCGGCTTCGGGTTCCGCTGGTTCTCGCCGATCGGACCTCTACGGTTCGAGTGGGGCATCCCCCTCGACGCGCAGGTGGGCGAAGATCCATTGGTCTTCGAGTTCACCATCGGGAATTTCTTCTAGCCGCTCGCTTTCGCTCGCGGTGGCTTCCAGTCAGCCGGTTGAACAACAGGCTTGGTCGCCCGTCCAAGTCATCGTATGAGGTGCCTATGAATCGCTACCTGGCTCTTGGTTGTCTTGGCCTCGGTCTGATGGTGTCGCCGCTCCTCCAGGGGATGGCGGGCAGCGCGGTCCCGGCGAACCCAAAGATCGGCGTCATCGACATCGAGGACACGCTGTCCTCGACGCCGGCTGGCAAGCGCGCCAACGACGCGTTCGAGAAGACCCGCAAGGCCAAGCAGGCCGAGCTCGACAAGCGGCAGGAGGACCTCAAGAAGGCCGATGCCGACCTCGACAAGCAGAAGACCGTGCTCAAGCCCGAAGCGTACGTCGCCAAGCGCAGCGAGCTCGAGAAGAAGTTTGTCGAGCTGCAGCAGACGTACGTCAAGCTCGAGCGCGAGCTCGCCACGGATCGCACCAAGCTGATCCAGGGCCTCCTCAAGCAGGCCGAGCCGCTGATCGCCAAGATCGCGAAGGCCGAGGGCGTGCACCTGATCATCGACCAGAGCGCGACGGTGTGGACCGACCCCGCGGTCGACCTCACCGCGAAGCTCAAAGCCGAGATGAAGTAATCGCGCTCCGGGTCGTTCCCGGTCGGTGGGGGTAAACCCACCTCCCTCCATTCTCGGTGCCGGAGTCGTGATAAACCGGCCGCATGTCGGAGCGGCCCGCGAACGAACCTGTGATGAAGGCGGAGCAGATCCTCGGACTGCTCCCCCACCGCTATCCGTTCCTGCTGATCGACCGCGTTCTCGAACTGACGGACGACAAGGTCGTCTGCCTCAAGAACGTCTCGTTCAACGAGCCGTACTTCCAGGGCCACTTCCCGGGCGTCCCCGTGATGCCGGGCGTGCTGCAGATCGAGGCGATGGCCCAGGCCGGCGGCATCCTCGCGTCGCGCGCGGTGTCGTTCGACCCGACCACGCACGTGATGCTGTTCATGGCGATCGACGCCGTGAAGTTCCGCAAGGCCGTGACGCCCGGCGATCAGCTGATGATCGAGGTCGTCCCGCTGCGGAAGGGCAAGATCTTCAAGATGAAGGGCGAGATTCGCGTCAACGGCAACGTGGTGTCGTCCGCGGAGTTCCTCGCGGGATTGGCCGAGAAGTCCAAGGTGACGTGATGCGGTTCGTCGCGCTGCTCGCGGCGCTGACGGCGTTCGCCGCGTGCGGCAAGAATCGCCAGAAGCGATCGAACGACGCGGCCGCCGTCGAGGTCGTCACGACTCCGATGATCGCGGACGCGGGCAGCGGTGCGACCACGGACGAGGTCGAGCCCAATGATGGCGACGATGTCGCCACGCCGCTCGCGCTCGATGCGTCGGTGCGCGGCAAGATCGAGCCCGACGCTGATGCCGATCACTACCGGATCGACATCGTCGAGGCAGGCGCACTCGCGCTCGATCTCACGGCGATCGAGGGCGTCGATCTGGTGCTCGAGCTCGAGGACGCCGGAGGCACGCTGATCGCCCGGTCGGACCGCGGTGCCGCGCGAACGCGCGAGGGCGTGCCGAACGCGCCGGTGACGCCAGGCCGCTACATCGTGGTCGTGAAGAGCAAGAAGATCGTGGTCCCGGTGAAGAAGGGCCCGCGGCCGAAGAAGGGCGCACCGGTCGACGCCGGTGTGCCCGCGGGGCCCGCTCCAGTCTACGAGGTCACGGCAAAGCTCGCGCCGCAGGTCGCGAATGCCGAGCGCGAGCCCGACGACGATCGCGGCACGGCGATCGATCTGATTGTCGGCGACACCGTCACCGGCTACGTTGGCTGGGCCGGAGACGCCGACGTCTGGAAGCTCTCGGTCGAGATGCTATCGGAGAAGAACGCGATCGATGTCGATGTCTCGGCGGTCGAGGGCGTCGCGCTGTCCGCGGAGATCGCGGACGGCATCGGTCAGCCGCTCGTGATTCGCAAGGGGCCGCGTGGTGGTGTGCTGTCGCTGCGGGGCCTCGTGCCGGTCGTACCCGAGGGGACTGCGCCCTATCACTACCTGACGATCCGCGGCGACAGGTCCAACCCGGAGACCGCGTACCAGCTACGCGTGACCGCCAAGGTTCCGGGGCCCGATGCGGAGCTCGAGCCCAACGATGTGCTGGAGAAGGCGATGGCCGTGCAGGCCGATCGAACGGTCGTGCACGCAACGTGGACGCCAGGCGACATCGACTGCTTCGTGCTCGCGGCCGATCCGGCGGTGCGCACGATCGACGTGACGATCGATACGCCGAGCGAGAGCGATCTGAGCGTCGAGTTGCTCGTTGACGGCAAGGTGATCGCCAAGGCCGAGCACCCGGGCAAGGGAGCCGCCGAGCGCGTCACCGGATCCGTGCCCGCGGGTGCGATGCCGGTGATCCGCGTGCGGGGGACCGATGCGTCGGGGGAGGGCGCCTACGACGTCCAGATCGCCGAAGGCCCGGCCTCGCCACCATGACCTCGCGTGCGCGCCCCACGCAGATCCTCGTCGTTCTCGCGCTGATCAATCTCGTCTCGTACGCAGCGCGCAACGCGCTGTTCGCGGTCTATCCCGAGTTGACCGCGGACTATCACATCGATCACGCCGAGATCGGCTTCTTGCAGACGGTGTTCATGCTGCCGCATGCGATCGCCACGCTGCCCTTCGGATGGGCCGGTGACCGCTACGATCGGCGCCGCGTGATCGCGATCGGGCTCGCGATCGCGTGCCTCGCCGGTGCCGCGGGGGCGCTGACAACGAGCTACACGGGGCTGGCGTTGACCCGCGCGGCCGTCGGCTTCGGGACGGCGGCGGTGGTACCGGTCGCGAACTCGATCCTCGGTCAGCTGTTCGACGGCGCGAACAAGGCGAGCCGGATGGCGATCTTCAACCTCGGCCTGTTCTTCGGCGGCGTCGTCGGTGTCGGCACCGGCATCGTGCTTGGCTTCCCGATGGTCGTGGTCGCGCTAGCGGCCCCGGGTGTCGTGCTCGCACTGATCCTCGTGCGGCTCCCCGTGCCGGTGCACCCCGAGCTGTCGGCATCGAGCTCGCTGACCCAGGGCCTCGCGGTCGCGGGCAAGCGATTCTTCGGCGACGCACGCGTGCTGCTCCAGATCCGCACGCTGCGCTGGGTGATGGCCTCGACGACCGTGATGGCGTTCGCGGCGGG
Source organism: Myxococcales bacterium (assembly GCA_031421915.1). GTDB lineage: Bacteria > Myxococcota_A > Polyangia > Haliangiales > Haliangiaceae > JABFXX01. The sequence continues at coordinate 6,920 of JANOPP010000392.1, forward strand.
CGGCTTCGGTGCGTGGTTTCTCGAGTTCCTCGAGCGCGAGAAGGGGCTGTCGAAGGGGCAGGCGTCGACACTCTTCGGGCTCGCGCTGTTCGGCGGGCTGGGCGGCGTGCTCGCGGGTGGCCGGATCTCCGATGCGTTCCGCAAGCGCGGTCCCGCGGGTCGGCTGTGGACGATCGTGCTCGGCATCTTGCTGACCGCGCCCGCCGCCACCGCGGCGATCCTCGTGCCGCCCGGAGCCGGCCTCTACGTCGCAGGTGTCGCGACGATGTTCTTCATCTCCTGGTATCACGCACCGGTCGCGGCGACCGTCGACGACCTCGCTCCGGCGCGGCGCAGCGTCGCGGCGCAGGGGCTCGTGATCTTCACGATGCACATCATCGGGACGGCACCGTCGTCGTGGGTCATCGGCATGGTCTCCGACGAGTGGACGCTGACCGACGCGATGTGGGTACCGACGGTCGCGCTGGTCGTCGCGGCCACGTTCATGGCGGTCGCCACCCGGACCTTCGAGGCCGATGCGTCCCGTGCGCGCGCTGGTCGCACGGCCGCCTGACTAGCGCTATAACCGCACCACATGCGCGCGCTCGCGTTCTGCCTGATCCTCGCCGTTGGCATCGGTGCGTGCTCGCGCGGCAAGGGGCCATCGCAGACGCTCGACAAGTACGGCCGCGCGCTCAAGAACCACGACTTCGGTTCCGCATACGACCTGATGTCGTCGGGCTTCCGCGGCAAGGTCTCGCGCGAGGACTACGTCCGCATGATGCGCGACAACCCGCGCGAGGTCGACGAGACGGCGGAGCGGCTGCGTGGCAAGCGCGGCAGCATGGAGGTCTCCGCCGAGTTCGAGTACGGCCTCGGCGACACGATGCGCCTCGTCCAGGAGGGTGGTCGCTGGAAGATCTCGACGAACCCGCTCGGCTTCTACGACCAGAGCTCGCCGAAGGCCGCTCTGCGCTCGTTCATCCGCGCGTATCGACTCGAGCGCTGGGACGTGATGCTGCGCTTCGTACCGAACACCTATCGCGAGAAGATGGACGCTGCGAAAATGAAGGCGCAGTTCCTGGGCCCGTCGCGCGAGCAGATGGAGAAGCTCTTCGCGACGCTCGAGGCCAACGTCGACGAGCCCATCGTCGAGCGTGGCAACGATGCGCGCATGTCGTACGGCGATCGGTTCACGGTGCAGTTCGTCAAAGAGGACAGCGCCTGGAAGCTCAAAGACCTCGATTGAGTAGCGATCTCCGGTTGCCGTCGGGAGCAACCGGCTAGTCGATCCGCCAGGTGGTGGCGGGGCGCGTTGGTGACTAGACTCCTGAGAGCGCGTTTCCTGTCACCAGGGGCCGCAAAAAGGTCAGGGTGCGGATCTGCGCCACAACGTGGCGCTGATGTTCGGGATTCGTCGACGACGGGGCGCGTCAGTGGGCTCTGCACCCCGGCGAGATGACAGACCGAGAGCGATCTCACAGCGTCGCGAATTCGTACGTTAGAAGTGGAGCCGTTACGATTCCGATGCGTTACAATAAGGACGCGGGAATCATTGTCTCAAGGCCCGTAGGTTGCAGTGTTGGAGGTTCGGAGCTACCGCTTAGTAACGTAGTTAGGCTCGACACTCTGTACCTGTGAAAGGTGGTCCCTCATGCTGGATCCCTGGATTATCGAAGAGATTCTGAAGAAGGAAGAGGAACGGCGGAAGGAGCAGGAAGGCGGTCGAGCCGAAATGCCCATCTATCGGCCTGACATGGGCGAGAGGCCCGCGATCAAGCCTGCCGAGGAATCCTCCGAGCGCGGTGTGATGATTATCGACATCTGAACACCACTCCTACATCTCCCAAACAATCGGACGGTCTCCCAGCAACGCTGGTGAGACCGTTCGCGCTTTCGGCATGTATCTGAGATAGATCACCCGCTGTGCCGAGGAACGCCGGGCACCTGTTCACCATCGTGCTGGGCGTCCTGGGGTGGGGCGTCGTGCTTGCACTCCCGGCGCTCGACTTGCTGCCGGCTGCAGCGCAGACGAGCCCGCTGTGGATCGCGCTGTTCGTGGTGGTCATCCTCGCCGCGCGTGCGCTCGCGTTCCGCCTGGTCGAGGGAAGCGTGCTCTCGCTCGACTCTGCCTACTATGTCGCTGCGGCGCTTTGCGTCGGCTCGGTGGGCGCTGGGCGCCTGGTCGCGATCGCGCTGACGGTCGATGCCTCGGCTCGCCTGTACTACGCCCGCAAGCGAGGGCGGGTCGAGCCCGGGAGCTGGTGGGAGGAGATCGGCTACGTCCTGTACTTCGGCGGCATGTCCGGCGCGCTCGTCACGCTGTGCGGCTGGGTGCTCGGCGCCGACTCGGTGATGGCGCAGAAGCCCGATGCGATCGACGTCGGGCTCCGGGTGGTCTCGATCGCGACGTTGCTCCTGATCACGCACTACGCACTCCAGGGCGTGCGGATCCGGCTGCTCGGCCGGAGCTGGCGCGCGTACCTCCAGGATCTCGCGGTGCCCGGCATCCTCGCCGAGGCGTCGCTGATGCCGATCGGCGTCGTGCTCGTGCTGCTCTACGATCCGGACCAGCCGCTCGGCTTTCTGCTCCTCTCGCTCACGTACCTCCTGATCAACCTCGTGTTCTCGCGGCTGTCGCGCACGCAGCACCAGCTCGAGGAGCGCGTCCACGACCTCGAGATCCTGACCGCGACCGCGCGCAAGCTGTCCGCGTCGCTGCAGCTCGAGGAGCTTGTCGAAGCGGTCGCTCGCGAGACGGTGAACGCGATCCCGGAGGCCGAGGCGGTCGCACTCGTGCACCGTCGCTCGGGCGGCGAGAGTGGTCTCGTGATCGATGGCTTCGACCGCGCGAGCGATCGGTTCTTCCGCCAGGCGATGGTGGAGGGCGAGGGAGCCGCGGGGTGGGTCATGCAGCGCGGCATCTCGCGGCTGGTCGAGGATCTCGCCACCGAAGATCTCGAGCTTGGCGGCGAGGGCACGCAGGGGATTCGCTCGTGGCTCGGCGTCCCGCTCATGATGTACGGCGGCTGCGAGGGCGTGATCGCCGTCCAGAGCACGCGACAGGGTGTGTTCCGCGCGGACCACCAGCGCCTGCTCGAGTCGCTCGGGCTGCAGATCGCTGCCGCGCTCCAGAATGCCCACCTCTACGAGCTCGCGATGGTCGATGGCCTGACCGGCCTGTTCATGCGCCGCTACTTCGATGCGCGCATCGAGGAGGAGGTCGAGCGGTCCAAGCGCTACGGCACGCCGTTCTCGGTGCTGATGATCGACGTCGACGATTTCAAGAATCTGAATGACGAGCATGGGCATCTCATCGGCGATCGGGTGCTCCGTCAGATCGCGAACACCGTCAAAGCCCAGCTTCGCGGCGTCGATACTGCGGCTCGCTACGGCGGCGAAGAGATCTCCGTGATTCTCCCGCGCAGTGACATGGTCGCCTCGTACAACGTCGGGGAGCGTATCCGCGCCGCGATCTCCGAGCTGCGCGTGACCACGGACTCCGAGCCCCCGAAGGTTCTCTCGGTCACCGCGTCGTTCGGCGTCGCGTCGTATCCCGAGAGCAAGGCCGCGGACGGCGAGGATCTGATCCGCCGCGCGGACCGCGCACTCTACCGCGCGAAGAAGACCGGCAAGAACCGCGTCGAGCTGTTCTGGAGCGACGAGTCCGGGCCGGTCAAGATGATCCAGATCGAGCAGCTGCCGTGACCGACGAGCGCCGTCGCGCGGAGCGCAGCGTCGGCTGGGCGCGATTGTGGGCGCGCGCCAAGCAGATCGTGACGACGGATCCGTCCGGCTCCGACGACGATGACCTCGTGGTCGACGAGGAAGCCGCGCGTGTCCTTGCGGCACAGGCAGGCCGCCTCAAGGGCGGGCTCGCGAAGGTCGCGCAGCTCGCGGCGTACGATCCGGGAGCGACCCTCGGTGGTCGCAGCGGCGCGACCGGCGCTGCCCGCGCTGTACTCGGCGGTCTGTGGGATCACGCACCCGCGATCTCCGCGGGCGCGGTCGCGAAGGTGATCGAGGATGACCTCGGCAAGCCTCCGCAACAACTGTTCGCACACTGGGATCCAGATCCGCTCGCATCCGCATCGCTGGGACAGGTCCACGCGGTGAAGCTCCGCGACGGCACGGACGCCGTGATCAAGGTCCAGTACCCGGGCGTCGCCGATGCGCTCCGCGCGGATCTCGACGACTCCGCCTTCCTGCGCAAGCTCGCCGGGTCCGAGGTCGGCCGCTCGCTCGACGATGCCGCGCTCGTCATGCTCGGTGACGCGGTCCGCAACGAGCTCGACTATCGCGCCGAGGCCGCGGCCCAGGTCAGGTTCGCCGCGGCCTGGGCGGACCACCCAGTCCTTCGCTTTCCGCGCGTGATCGACGAGCTGTCATCGACGCGCGTGCTGACGATGACGCGCGCGCGCGGCAAGACGATCGTCGAGGTTGCCGGCTCTGGCTCGGCCGACGTGCGGCGCCAGGCCGCGCTCGGCATCTACGCCGTGACCTGGGGCTCGCCGCTCGCACACGGTCTCCTCAACGCCGATCCGAATCCCGGCAACTTCCTCGTCGACGAGCAGCCGGATGGCACCGTCCACGTGTGGTGTCTCGACTTCGGCTGCGCGTTCGAGCTGCCCGACGATGTCCGCGACGCCGATCGCGAGATCTGGTGGGGCCTCCTCGACGACGACAACGCCTCCGCAGCCGAGCGCTTCCGCATGGGCCTCGCTCGCGCGGGCCTGCTCAAGCGCGCTGACCTCCTCGCATCGACGGCGCACCGCGACTGGGAGCGGGCCCTCGCGGCGCCCGTTCAGACGCACGGCGATTTCGCGTGGAACCCCGGCTACGCGACCGACCTCGCGGCCGCGACGGGCCGCGCGCTGGCGATCGGAGGAATGGCGCTACCTGCCAAGGTGCTCCTGCTCTGGCGTCAACGCCTCGGAGCGGCGGCGGTGATCGGCATGCTCGATGCTCGCGCTGCGTTCCGCCGCGTGCTGATCGATCTCATCGGCAACGGGCGCAAAGCGCTGCGCTAGCGGCTGCACCGCGCTCGGGCACTGCTCCGTGCTTGTGGCACCGTGCTCGGGCACTGTGCTCGGGCGCCGCGCTCGGACACTGCGTGTTCGGGCTCCGCGCTCGGGCACTGCTCCGTGCTTGTGGCACCGTGCTCGGGCACCGTGCTCGGGCGCCGCGCTCGGACACTGCGTGTTCGGGCTCCGCGCTCGGGCACTGCTCCGTGCTTGTGGCACCGTGCTCGGGCACCGTGCTCGGGCTCCGCGCTCGGGCTCCGCGCTCGGACACTGCGTGTTCGGGTTCCGCGCTCGGGCACTGCGTGTTCCAGAGTGAACCGCAGCGCAGAGGCCGCAGAGCAGAGGTTTCGGGACGGACACGTGTGCCACCGATGTTCCCGCTTGCACCAGCACGCGTGCTCAGCGAGCGGAGCGAGCCTGATCTCTTCTGCTCTGCGGCCTCTGCGCCTCTGCGGTTAAACGTTCTGGCACCCGAACGCCCGGCACCCGAGTGCCTGGCACCCGAGTGCGGGCGCGCTCGGCCTCCGAACACGCGCCCTACGCTACGGAGGAGCCTCGAGGCGGAGCGTCAGTACGTGTAGCGCAGGTACGCGCGGCCATCGATCGCGCGGATCGCATCGAACTGCGGCATCAGGATGCCGTCGGCCGCGAGCCCGATGGAGTAGTGGCGGTTCTCGAGCTGGTACTCGAATCCCGCGCCCGCCTGAAACGCGATCGAGAACGTCTCACCTGGGTCGGTGATCATCACCTTGCCGAGAACGTTCGACGAGATCATCGCAACGCCGACGCCACCCTCGATGAACAGCGCGAGCCGATCGAAGCGGCCGCCGAGGCGGAGGTCCGCAGTGCCACGATAGAGCTGGAACCAGTCGCCCTCGGGCGGGGCAGGGACCGTCGCCTCGTGGCTCGACGCCGCGAGCTGGATGCCGAGCGAGAGAAACGAGAACAGATCTCGCCCGATCCGCACGTCGAGGCCGGGGCCGATCGCCGCGTCGGCGGACGCGCGCGGCAGGAAACCGACGGCGCCGAGGCCACCCTCAGCGTACCAGCCGGTCGACGCGGGACGCGCGGCGGCGGTGCCGGCCATCGCGACAAGCGCGCAGATCACGAGCGCTGAACGACCCATCCCGGATGCCATCGTAGACCGAGTGCTCGCCGATCTCGCGGGTAGCGCCCCGGAAAAACGCGCTGTCAGGGCGGCATCGGCACAGGCGGCGCGACCTCGTACGGCGCCGGCATGAACGGCTCGAGCTCGCCCATGCCCACCGGGTCGGTGAACGCTGCCAGCGCGAGGTCGTGCACGATCTCGCCACGAACGTCGCGGACTCGGACGGTGTACTCGAGCACCATCGGGCGATCAGGCTTGAACACGAGGTCGACCCGGAGGAGCTGTGCGAACGCCTCGCGCGGGAACTTCAGGCCCGTCTCTGTCTGCGGCAGTGGTTCGCCGTCCATGTCGTACATGAGCGGGGTCATCTCGGCGAACTCGGTGCGGTTCTTGTCGACGACGAGCGTCGCGCGGAACGGGTTGGTGTTCGCGCGCGTGATCATGTCGAGATCGATCGACGCCTCGCGCAGCTCGTCCTCGCGGAACACGCCCTGGAGCGTGCCGCCGGCGGGGATGTCGAGCGGAATGTCACCGCCGAGGCTCGGTGACGGCGGGGCTTCGTCGTCGGCGCTGAGCACGAGGAGCGCGGGGTCGTACTCGAAGAACTGGTTCGCACCGTTGAGCTGGATCCGGGCGTTACCGGGCATCACGGGATCGTTGTTCTTGATCGTCCACTCGACGGAGACCTCGAGGTCGTCCACGGCGACGTACGGAATGACCGCGGCGGGATCGATCAGCGCTTGGCGACGCGCGCGATCGGCGGCGTCCTTCATCGTCTCGGTGTTGATAGGGATCTGAACCGACGCGCGGCCCTCGAGCGGGCCGTCCATCCCCGGCTCACCCGCCGCGATGCCCTGCGGCGACGGCAGATAGATCGGGTCGTTGGTACAGCCGACCAACCAGGAGACAAGAATGCTACCGAAGACGACCTTACGCATAACTAGCCTCCCTGTGAGAACACGAATGGATAGTTGACGATCGCTCCGCCCTTGGCGGGGAACTTGAGTCGCATGATGTTGTTCTTCACGCACGACTCGACGCCGTCGTTGCGGAGGGTGCCGCCCTGCGTGCTGGCGCTCTTCACCGTGCCATCCGCCGTGATCACGAAGTGGATGACCAGCTTGCCGCCGATGCCCGGCGAGCGGTTGAGCTCCTTCTGGTAGCAGGCGCGGAAGATGCCCTGACGTGCGCGCACGACGCGATCGACTTCCTCTTTGGACAGGCCATTGAAGTCGCCGGAACCGCCTTCCATCTTGACTGCGATCTGCTTGGGCGCAGCGCCGTTGCAGTTCGGCCCGACGCAGGTTCCGCCGGGGCGCTCCTTGCCGGTGTCGATCGGGCCCTTGTTGGTGACGAAGTCGCCCTCGACGTTGCCTCCACCGCCGGAGCCCTTGCCCTTGCTGCCTCGCGTGGTGCCCGTTCCGGCCCCGTCACCGACGCCCGAGCCCGTGCCGGGACCAAAGCCGATCGAGCCACGCGTCGTGGTGTCGCCCTTGATGCCGGTGAACTTCGACAGGCTCGTCGACAGGTTCCGGTCGATGATGTTGTCGAGGTACTTCTTGTTCTTGTCGTCGAAGAACGCGACCTTCGGCGGATCCGGCGGCGCATCCGTCGGGTCCGTCGTGCGCGCGCGTGGCTCGTCGCCCTTGCCACCAGAGGCGCCCTCGTCGTTCTTGGTCGCGGTCTTCTTGGGCGGTGTCGGGCTCGCGGCTGCCGCCTGATCCTTGCTGACCTGGCCGACGGTCGGCGCGGTCTTCGGCGGCTCCGGTGGCGGCTCTGGATCGAGTCGCGTCACGAGGTACTGGCCAGTCATCGAACGCGGCCCGGGCCACACGAACGGGTTCTCACCGCTGTAGAACTGGTACGTCATCATGAGCAGCGCGGCGTGGAGCACCACGGAGAACGCGAGCGAGGCCTGCGACTCGCCATCCTGCTTGTAGGTCGAGAAGCCGAGTCCGCCGAGGACGATCGCGAGCGTCGAGATACCGGCCCCGCGAAAGATGGCCTCCTCGATCGGGAGGTCCTTGGTCAGAAAGAACAGCACCGACAGCGCGATGCTGCTCAGCACGTAGCCGCCGAGGCCTGCGTAGATCACGGGCTTGGTCAGCCACACCGGATCTTCGTCGAGCGGAACGAACTGGAAGAACAGCTTGTAGTCGCCGCTCTCGTCGAGCTCGATGACGCCCCAGTCCTTGCCGCTGATCGGCGTCGCGCGGAAGCCGCCAGGCCCATCGCCTTCGCCACCGCGCCGCACGAACTCCGCGACGTCCTTCTCCTCACCGTCGATACAGATCGTGCCGCGCATCCGCTCGCCGAGCGTGAGCAGATAGCCGCGGTTGCCGGGGCGCACCACCGCAAAGTCGGCGGGCAGTCCGACGTCGGGGACGACGAATGTCGCCTTGCCCGAGGCGCCGAGCGTGATCGGTCGAGGCTTCTCGAGGACGACGTCCTCCATCACCTCGTCGTGCCAGATCAGCGACGTCCTCAGGGCAACCGTGCTCACAGCTGTTCTTCCTCCAGAGACCGCACCATGTGCGGGATGAACGAGCGCTTCTCCAGGCTCGCACGTTCGAGCTCCTCGTTGGCGCGCTCGAGGAAGTAGAGCAGCTGGGGCGAGCGCATGCGACCGTTGAGGTCGAGCGCCGTGAAGTCGAAGGTCTTCGGCTTCTTGGTCTTGGGGTCGATCTTGACGTCGCCCGGCTTGCCGTCATCACCCGGCAGGGTCGGGGAGGTGACCATCGGGGCCTCCTTCTTCTTGTTCGGCTGCGCCGAAGCGGGTGCGAGTGCAACGCACACGAACGCCATGACAAACGCGGGCAGATACCCCCAGGCGGGGGCCGCAAACCTCAACTTCATTTGCCGAGCTCCTTTCGTTTCTCTTCTGCTGCCGGTCGCTTGGCGTGACCAGACGGAGCTTCTTGCAGATACCGCTCCAGGTCCGCTTTGCCGCCGGCCGCATCGTTCTGATAGTCGAGCTTCAGGATCGCGACGTTGAACATCGCATCCGCCCGCGGGGTTGACCGCTTGGGTGCGTCTTTGATCACCTTGTCCCACGTGCGCTTGGCCTCGGCGAGCTCCTTGAGGCCGCGGTGGGCGACGCCCAGCGAGACCTGCGCGGAGAAGTCGTCCGGTCGCTTTTCGACAACTGCCGAGAGCTCGGCCTTGGCTCGCGCGTAGTCGCCCGCGTCGAGGAGCACCGACGCCTTGTTGAACCGCGCATCGATGTAGTTCTCGTCGATCGCGACGGCCTGCTCGAAGCGCTGGAACGCCTCCTGCGCCTTGCCCTGCTTCATCGCGAGCAGCGCGAACGCGTTGTAGATCGCCGGATCTTTCGCATCGAGCTCGATCGCCTTGGCGAGCACGAGCTGCGCGAGCTCGGGCCGCTTCTGCTGGATGTAGATCAGACCGAGCTCGGTGTAGATCTTCGCGTTGATGCCGGAGAGCCGAACGGTGTCGCGCAGCACGGCGACCGCATCGTCGAAGTCACCGAAGTCGCGAAGCAGAGACGCGAGGCGCGCGGCGGCATCGCGCCGGTTCGGATCATCTTCTTCGGTCGAGCGCAGCGCGGACTCGTAGTCGCTGCGCGCGTCCTTCTTCTTGCCGGCGCGGCGGTTGGCCTCGGCGCGCCCGAGCAGCGTCGATGTGTGGTTCGGGTTGATCGCGAGCGCCTTCGAGAATGCCTCGATCGCGACCTCGTCCTCGCCATCGCGGTACGCGATCGCGCCGAGGTCGTGCCACGCCTCCCACAGCTTGCTGTCGAACTCGAGGGCGGATTTGAGGCGCGCCTTCGCGGTCTCGTTGGCTTCGGGGCCGCCGAGCCGGATGGCACGCATCGCGGCCTCGAACTCCTTCGCCGCCTTTGGATTGACGGGGTCGAGCTTGACCGTCTTGGACTTGCCCGGACCGATGCGATTCGCTGACGAGCCACCGCACGCGCCCCCGAGAGTGGCGGTGACGGCTGCGACGAGGATGAGCCGGTTCATCGCGCCACCTCTGTCACGATCTCGGGCGTCGGCGGGCGATCGCCGATGCGTTCCTTCTGGCGCGACTCGCGCTCCGGCGGGAACTTGTCGGAGGCCAGGCGGCCGAGTGCCTCGCGGATCTTCGCGGTGTACTCGTCGTAGACCTGCATCTGGATCGCCTTCTGGTAGCCGGCGGTGAACAGGTCGACGGCCTTGCCCTGGATGTCGACGACGTAGACATCGAGCGCGTCGCGATACGCCTGCGCCTGATCAGGCGTGAGGCCCTTCGGCGTCGCGGCGTTGACCAGCGATTCGGCGAACCCGTCGTAGACCTGACCGACGCGGAACAGCGCGGCCGTCGCCCACTTGAGGTCGTTGTAGTCGACGACCGAGGTGTAGACCTTCTCGGCTTCGGAGAGGAGCTTGGTCTTCTGCTTGAGCGCCTTCTCGAGCTTGTTCGGGTTCACGTCGAGCGTGACCTTCTCGTAGTCCTTGAAGATCAGCTCGCCCTCGTAGTAGCGAGCCTCGGCGGCCCACGACGTGCCGGCCTTCTTGTCAGCGCCGTTCTGCCCCTTCCAGATCTTCTGCGCGGTGACGAACTCGTCCTTGCTCCGCTTGAACTGGCCGAGCCGGTACGACATGCGACCGGCGCGCGTGTACGCCTCGACGACGCGCTTGCCGCTCGACCGATAGATCTTCGTGTAGTCGACGTACGCCTGGTACGCAGGGCCCTCGTCGCCCGCCTGCTCGTAGACGACGCCGATGTTGAACGCGACGTCCGGCGCGTCCTTTCGCTCGCGGAACTTCTTCGCGTACTCCTGGTAGTGCGCGATCGCTTCCTTGTTCTGACCGAGCGCCTGGCGGAGCAGGCCGGCGTTGTAGAGCGCGTCGGCGCTCTTGCTGCCGGTGCGGAACTTGGTCCACACGAGCTCGTAGGCCTTCGCCGCCTTGTCGTAGAAGATGACCTTCTCGTAGACCTGACCGGCGGTGAAGGCGGCCTTCTCGCCGATCTCCTGGTTCTTCTCGCCGTACTTCTCGGCGATCTCGAGATAGATGTCGGCGGCCTTCTCGGGCTGCTTCGCCTTCTCGTACATCACGCCCGCATTCATCATGCTCTGCGACGCGACCTTGGTGTCGCTGGTCTCCTTGGGCACGCGCATGTAGAACGTCGCCGCCTGCTCGTATTTGCCGGCCTCCGAGTACTTGTCGCCGCTCTTCTGGATCGATTCGACGATCAGCCGGTCGAGGCGGTCCTGCTGCTCCTTGCTCGAGAACGCCTTCGCCTTCTTCAGCTTGCGCGCCCAGTTCTCGATGTTCTCGTAGTCCTGCGCCTTGTTGAGCGACGACAGGATGCGATCACCGGCGGGGCCTGCGTTGGCATCGTTCGGGTACTTCGTGACGATCACGCCGAACCGTTTGATCGCCTCGTCGTACTCGCCGTAGTCGTAGAACATCTGCCCGTTCTTGAAGATCACGCCGACGAGCGTCGGATCTGCAGGGAACAGCGTCGCGTAGAGGTCGATCGCCTCGCCGAACTTCTTGTCGACCGGGTAGAGCTTCGTCTTGCCGATCGTGTCCTTGGGGCGCGCCTTCTCGAACGCGTTCATCGCGTTGAGCAGGGCGTCCTTGTGGAGCTTGCCGACCGGCGCGCTCTTGCCGACTGCGAGGTACTCGTCGCCGGCCTCCTCGACCTTCTGGAGCTTGAAGAACAGGATGTCAGCCCGGTAGTAGCGGATCTCGATCGCTCGCTCGGATAACCCCTTCGCGCCGCCGAACGCGAGCAGGTACTGCTCGTACGCGGAGGCGGCGCGCGTGTAGAGGTTGATGTCGGCCTTCTTGTCGGCCTTGTCGCGGCGCTGCGCTTCGCCGTGGATGTTCATCGCGGTGACGCGCGTGAGCTCCTCGGTGGTCTCGAGGGAGCGGGCGAGGGCCTCGCGGTTCTTCTGTGCCTTGGCCCAATCCGTGTTGGGGCCGAAGTTGACGAGGAGGACCTTGATCTCCTCCTGGGCGCGGTCGACATCGAGGGCGCTCGTCCAGTTCGTGACGATCGCGCGCTGGAACTCGGCCGACTTCATCGACTCGGGATCCATGCGGATCAGGAACCGGTAGGCGTCGGTCGAGCGGTCCCACTCGGCCTGCGCCGCGTAGCTCTCGGCGACCTTGACCATGACGTCGCGCGAGTACTGCTCGCCGTCGATCGAGACGAGGAAGTCGAAGACCTCCTTCGGCGAGATCGAGCGATCCTCGGTGAACACGACGACGAGGTATTCGAGCGCTTCCTCGCGGAGCGAGGCGCTGCGCCGCTTCTGGGCCTCGGTGCCCTCGCGCTCTTGCTTGACCGCCTTGTCGAGGACCCGCTTGAAGTCCTTCGCTGCCTGCGTCGTGTTGCCGAGCTTCCACTCGCACCAGGCGACCTTGAAGGTCGCGAGGTCGCTCGTCGCGGCCTCCTCGCCGACGTTCTTGTACGCGTCGCGTGCCCGCAACCAGTCACCCTGCGCGAAGAAGTGCTCGCCGATCATCATCCAGGCATCGCCCTGCAGCGCCGAGCCCGGGTGCTTGTTGATGACCTCCTGGAACCGCTGCATCGCCTCGACCTCGCGGTTGTCCTCCTTCGCGGCAAAGCCGATGAGGTAGGTCACGAGGTCCATGCGGCGGAAGTCGGGGTGGTTGTCGTGGAGGTCGCGGTAGAGGGCCTCGGCCTCCTTGAGATCGATGCGCGGCTCCTTCGGCTGCACGCACTCGGTCTTTTGCTGGAGGCACTTCTCGATGGCTCGCCCGTAGTCATCCATCCGCACGAGGAACAACCGGCGCGCCTCTTCCCATAGCAGCTCGGCGAGCTTGAACGTGCCCTCGGCCCTGGCCTCACCCGACGGCTTGGACGCGAGGAAGCCCTTGAGCAGACCAATTGCTTCGAGGCGCTTGTCGTCGCGCCGCTTCTCGGTCGACGTCAGCAGCGCCTTGAGATCTGTCGAGAGGACCGGTGCCTCGGGCGCGGGCGGCCGCTTGCGGATGTAGAGCTCCGACGTCGGCCCGCGGGTCGTCGTCGAGATGTCCTTCATCGGAGCCTGAGCGGAGGCCGCCGCAGGTGCCAGCAGCAGAGTCAGCAGCGCAGCTCGCGCCGGGAAGAAAAGCTGTCTCATCGAAACCCCGCGTATTCGTCCGCCCAGTATTCGCCTTGCCACGGCCAGAATTCTTCGTCGTCCGCGATCATGCTCGCGTTCCACAACTTGCCGATCAGCTCCTCGGGGAACCGGCCGGCCGCGAGGTCCTGGACCTCGATGTCGAGCTTGCGCTTCTGTCCGATGATCGCGTCGATCTTGCCGAGCTTGGCCTTGTCGAGGACGCGGCGAGTGTCGTTGTAGAGCTTCTCGATCGACGCCTGCGCGAGCTTGTCACCGGCTTCCTCGAGCTTGAGGAGCAGGGCGTGCGACGCGCGGTCGAGCCGGCGCGCTTCGAACAGGTCGGCCTGGATGAGCGGACGGATGCCGGCGGACGTCTCCTTGGCGACGACGCTCGCGGCTTCCTCGGCCAATGCGACCGCGTTCGCGAGCGACGCTTGTTGCTTCTTCGCGAGCTCGTCGAGTCGCTTCTCCTCGGCCTGTGCGGCGTCGGGCGGGATCAGACCCTCGCGCTTGCCGCGCATCAACTCGGCCCGTGACTCGGAGATCTGTGTGCCGAGGCGGCGCAGATCCTCGAGCACTGCGTTCGCATCGGCGAGCTGCTCCTGCTCGAGCGTCTTCTCGGTCGAGACCGCCGCGACCTTCTTCTCGCTGACCTGGTTGCCGAGGTTCTGCCACTGGCGTACGGCGGCGGGCGCGCTGTTCGCCAGCTCGTGCATGCCGGTGATCGCGTCGTTGAGGCGGATGAACTTCGGATCGAGGCGCATCAGGGCGAGCACCTCTTCGATCGGCGTCTTTGCCGCCACGGTGCCTGCCTTCTTGCCGCCGACCTCGCCCGTCTGACGAACCTCGCGGTAGCGAGTCAGCGCGGATGCGAACATCAGCTTGCGCAGATCTGGATCGCGGCGCGCCTTGTCCATCGTGTCGACGATCGGCTGCAGCTTGGCGACGAGGTTGTCGTACCACTGCTGCGACTCGGTGAACTTGCAGTCCGCGAGCTCGACGTAGCCGGCGAGCAGGCTCGCCTCGGGCCACAGCGGCGAGCTCGGGAACTCTTTGAGGAACTCCTTCACGAGATCGCGTGAGGTGGGGAGCTCGCGCTTCTGGTACATCGACCACGATGCCTCGAACAGCGCATCGGGCAGGTACGACGAGTCGTCGGGGATCTGGAAGTAGTGGTAGTAGGCGTCGTCGTACTCGCTGTTCTCGTGCGCGAGGCGGCCGAGGCCGAGGCGCGCGAGATCCTTGATCGTGAAGTAGCGATCGTCGACGACGAACGTGAACTTGTCGTTGTCCGGCGTCGCTGCCACTTCGCACATCGCCTCGGCGGACAGCTTGTACTCGCCGCGGCGCGCCTTGATCACGCCGCGGAGGTAGATCGCCGACGAGTACAGGCGGCTCTTTTTCGAGATCATGACGAGCTCGCCCTCGGCGTCGGCGAGCTTCCCGGCGTCGTAGGCGGCGCGGCCGCGGAGATACGTGCGTTCGCCGGCGGCGGACGGTGGGATCGGATCCGTGATCTTCACGGCCTCGATCCGGGCGAGCACGCCGCCATGATCGCGGGTCTCGAGTGCGATGTCGACCGCGCGGCGATGCGCCGGTCCCCAGTACGCGGCGCCCGGACCACGCGCGAGCACGGTCTCGACGGCGTCGAGTGCGGCGCCGTAGCTGCCCGCACGCGCGAGCGCGACGGATAGGTCGTACTCGGCGTTCTGGTACTCGACGAAGTCGGTGAACGCCGTGTAGCGCGGCGACTTCACGATCGCGTAGAGGGCGACGGCGGCATTGGTGAACGTCCCGTCGCGCAACATGTCCTCGGCGACGGCGAGCTCCTTGCGAAGAGACTCGAGGTTGCCGCTCTCGACGTCGACCAGCTTGGTCGCCTCGAGCGCCTCGAAGTATCTTGTCAGCGGGTCATCGGCCTTCGGAGTCGCCTCGGCTTCGGTGGGCTTGTTCGCGTCCTTGGCAGCTTCCGGCTGCGCACCAGCGACCGCCGTGAGCAAGCCGAGCGTCGCGATCGTCGCGAGCGACCTTCCCCCGGCGCGGATCACGAAGCGCGTCATTTCTTGGCCTTCGCTCCGCCGGCGCGGGGCACGCTCTTGACGGCCACGTCGACCGCGAGGCCGTACGTGCCCTTCTCCTTGCGCTTCCACTCGTACGCGATGTCGCCGCCATCGCGCGCCTTGGCCGCGACGAGCAGGTCCTTGCCGGCGACGGCCTTGACGACGATCTGGTTCTCGGTGACCGACGTGAACGTATCGTCGTCCTTGCCGGTCGCCTCGATGCGGAACGTGATCAGGTGGCGACCCGGTGCGAGGTAGCCGTCGAACCGGACCCCGTCATCGCTCGCGATTCCACCGGAGGCGTTCTCGTAGACCGTCGCGCCGTCGAGACGGATCGAGGCCTTCGCGGGGTTGTAGTAGCGCGCGGTCGTGTACGTCAGCTTGATCTGGACACGCGTCGAGTAGAGCTGGCTCGCAACCGTGTTCGCGCGCGCACGCGACTTGAACAACTCGTCGCGCAGGCTCAGGTACTCCTGGCGGAGCGTATCGACATCGGTGTCTGCGGAGGCGGGCGCAACCGGAGGCGGCGTGATCTCGTTCGGTGTCGGTGGTGTACCCGACGTACCTGCGCCACCGCCCGTTCCGCTTCCCGTTCCGGTGCCACCCGCGCCACCGCCGACCGGCGGCACCGTGGGCGTCGGGCCGGGGGCAGGTGCCATCGCCTTGGGATCTGGCGTCGGAGCCGGAGTCGGCTCGGGTGCGGCCGGCTCGGGCTCGGCCTTCTTCGCCGCTGCGGGCTTCTTCTTCGCTTTCTTCTTGCCGCGTGGAGCGGCGATCGCGACCGCGGGCACGAGTGCGAGCGCGATCAGCATCGAGCGACGAAGGCTGGCGATCATCAGATTCTCCCCAGAGTGAACCGCGGCGGTGCGCAGTGCCCGCCCAAACATCAATTCGAGAACGGAAGGAACAGTGACAGGCTTGCCGTGACCGCTGTGTCGTTGACGAGGAAGCGCTCGTCCAGAAGCTCCTGGCGGAACGTTCGGTTGCGGGCATCGACCCGGAACGCGACCGCCTGCCCGAGGAACAGCTTGATGCCCATGCCGATGATACCTGCAGCGCCACGGCTGGTCTTCGAGTCGATCACCCCGACGCCGAGGTCGGCGTGAAGGTCGAAGTGGATGATCGAGCCGCCGAGTCGCAGCTTGCCGTACACCGGGCTCCAGACGAGGAGCGACTCGGCGACCAGCATCCGCGCGTAGGTATCGGTCAGGACCGTGCCGCGCTGCGACTCGAGGGCGCGGATCAGATCCGCGTTTGCGTGCGTGTACCAGCCCGCGAACTCGACCGCGGTCTCGTCGGTCATGTG
>JANOPP010000393.1:0-43893 GCA_031421915.1 Myxococcales bacterium
GGACGTCGCGAAGCTCGAGTACGGCGAGCTGATCGGCGAGATGTTCGCGATCGGCCGCAAGTACCGCGTGCACCCGGTCACCGACATGATGCTCGTCTTCGTCGCGCTCATCACGGCCCAGGGCATCGGCAAGATGCTCGAGCCCGAACACAACGTCTTCGGTGCGGTCGCGCAGTTCCTGATGCCGATCCTGATGAAGCGCAACGAGCACATCCCGCAGTCGTCCTAATCGAAGCTCGCCCAGCGGGCGCTTACGCCTGTCCCCGCCGTGACGAACTAGCTTCTCCTCGTCGAAGACTGCCGCTGCCGACGGAGCGAAGAACACGCGAGCGAAGTATCGTCGATTGCGAAGCATCTCGACCTTCGTTGCGACCCTCCTCCCCTTCGGCGAGGAACTCGGGTGACGCTTCGCGCAGTACTACTTACTGCGCGACGACGTTGAACTCGACGCGGCGGTTGGCGGCGCGCGCCTTCTTCGTCTTGCCCTGGACGAGCGGCTTGGTCTCGCCGAGGCCCTGCGCCTCGAAGCGACCCTGCTCGACGCCGGCCTTCACGAGGTACGCGACCACCGACTCCGCGCGCTGCTGAGACAGCGCGAGGTTCTTGGCGTCGTCACCGACGTCATCGGTGTGACCCTCGATGCGGATCTTCACGATCTCCGGGTGCGCCTTGAGGACGAACGCCATGTTGTCGAGCAGCTTGTTCGACTTCTTGTCGAGCGCCGCCGAGTTCGTCTTGAAGTAGACCTGGTCGAGGATCTTCAGCTGATCCTTGGTGATGACGACGAGCTGCTTCTTCTTGCAGCCCTGGTTGTCCTTCGCGCCGGCCTCCTGCGGGCAGTTGTCCATGCGGTCGACAACGCCGTCGGAGTCCGCGTCGGTATCCGGGCAGCCACTGTTCTCGGGCGGACCCGCCTGCAGCGGGCACCTGTCGAGGCCGTCCATCAGGCCGTCGGCATCGTTGTCCGCATCCGGGCAACCGTCGTCGTCCTGGAAGCCGTCCTTGTCCTCGGCCTCGACCGGGCACTTGTCCTTGGTGTCATCGAAGCCATCGGCATCGGTGTCCGGCAGCGTATCCGGGCAACCGTCCTCGTCCTGGAACGTGTTGACGGTCTCGGGCTCGCCGACACACTTGTCGGCGGCGTCCATGATGCCGTCGCCGTCCTTGTCCTGGTTCGGGCAACCATTGGTGTTGGTCCCCGCCTCGGTCGGACACGCGTCCGCCGCACCGACGATGCCGTCCTTGTCCGGATCGGGATCGAGCGGCTGCTCTTCCGTGACCGTGCCATCCGGGCTCGGGTTGAACGACAGGCCGAGCGTGAACTCGCCGTAGCTCGCGTTGAGCGTGTACGGATCCTGCTGCGACGGGCCGCGGATGAAGCGGCCATCGACGCGCAGCGCGATCGACTTGGTCGCGAAGAACCGGAATCCGCCACCGATGTGGATCGGGAAGTCGGTGTCGCTGCCAAGGACGTTGTCATCGGAGCTGAGATAGTTGACGCCGAGACCGGCGGCCACGAACGGCGTGATCCGGCCGGGCTTCTGCAGCATCAGCTGAACGCGACCGTTGTAGATCTGCGCGCCCTCGCCCGAGTCCTTCGTGCTCGCCATGATCAGCGAGCCTTCGAACTCGATACCGACGAGTCGCGACGGGAAGATCGCGAAGCGGAGACCGAACTCGGGGCTGACCCTGTCCAGCTCCTCGCGATTCGGCATGACGTCCGGATCGTAGAACTGGTGGAAGTAGTTCGAGATGAAGCCGCCCAGGAACAGGCCAGCTTCGAGCTTGCCTGGTTCAGGTGACGTCGTTGCGGCCTGGGTGGTCCCCATCCCATCGTCGAGGCCGTCCTGTGCGCCGACATTGCCGGCGAGAAGGGTCGGAACGGCGAACGCTACGCTCAGAGTGACTTTCCTCATGCTGCCCCCAGGCGGTCATGCTAGCTCCGCGCCCGCGACGTCTCAACGCGAGGGGACAGGAGAATCGCCAGATCGTCCCCGGTCAAGACATGTGTGAGACGTGAGAGCAGCGTTGACCGCACGACCGACCTTCTGTACGACTCGGTAGTCGAGAGCGGTCTGCATGGTTGTGGCCAGAATTGCGCGGAGCGCGAACCCGGTAGAGACGGCACAGAGGCCATCTCCAGCTGCTGCGTCGCCGATCGTGCGCAGACGCTCACTTCGCGACGTCACGGCGGAGATCAAGCTCCAGGCTCGCACTCGCACGGCGCGTGTCGCGAAACGCGCCATCGATGTGGTCGGCAGCACGGTCGGACTCGTCGCGCTCGCGCCCGTGTTTGCGGCGACCGCGATCGCGGTTCGCGTCACCTCGCGCGGCCCGATCTTCTTCGTGCAGGATCGCTGCGGCCTCGGTGGCCGCGTGTTCCGGTTCTACAAGTTCAGAACGATGGTCGTCGATGCTGAGGAGCTCCGCGCGAACATCGAGCACCTCAACGAGATGCAGGGGCCCGTCTTCAAGATCGCGAGCGATCCGCGGATCACGCGGCTCGGCGCCGTTCTCCGCAAGCTCAGCATCGACGAGCTGCCGCAGCTCTGGAACGTGCTCAAGGGCGACATGAGCCTCGTCGGCCCGCGGCCCCCGATGCCCGAGGAGGTCGAGCAGTACACGGGACGTCAGGTCCAGCGCCTGTGCGTGATCCCCGGCATCACGGGTCTGTGGCAGGTCAGCGGCCGCAGCGAGATCCCCGAGTTCGACCGCTGGCTGGAGCTCGACCTCGAGTACGCCCGGACCTGGTCGCTCTGGCTCGACCTCGTGATCCTGCTCAAGACCCCGATCGTGGTGCTGACCACGCGCGGCGCCCAGTAGAGCTAGATTCCGCCGAGTCGAGACCCTGCTCGTGTCGAAGCTCACGCGCGACATCGCCTACAACCTGAGTCGGCAACTCGCGCTCGAGGCTGTGAGCTCGTTGAATATGCAATCGGACAAGCTGATCATCACCGGCACGCTGCCCATCGCGCGCATCGAAACTATGGCTTGCTCCACGTCGTGGTCGGTTGCCGCGAGCAAGGGCGTGCGGATCGCCACGCTGCCGACCGGCCAAGGGTTGTTGATCAAGGCGTGAACGTGGCGTAGATGCCTCACTTCATTGAGGAAGCGGCAACCGTCTCGCCTTGACACTCTTCGCCCCAGTCGCCTAGGTTCCTGGGCCATGCGTACGGGATTCGTCGTCGGGCTGGTGCTCGCGACCGTGACGGTGCTGCTCGGACCGGTGGGAGCGCAGCCGCTCCCGCAGGATCCACAGCGCGGTACCGGGCCCACGACAACACCGACGACGACCACCATGCCGGTGCCGATCGACGACGACGGCACGGAAACCATGGGCGCAGAGCGTGCAGCGCGGACCTCGGATCCTGCGCCGATCTCGCTCGAGAGGCCGATCGATCCTGCAACGTATCTGTGCGGGCCGGGCGACGTCTTCGAGCTCAACTTCTGGGGGCGCCAGAACTTCAGGCTGCAGATCGCAGCGGATCTCGAAGGCAACGCATTCATCTCCAAGATCGGGTTCGTCGACGTCGCGGCTAAGTCTCTGACCGCAGTGCGTGCGCTGGTGAAGAAGAAGGTCCAGCGAGAGTACCCAGGTCTCGGGTTCGAGCTGACGTTGACCAAGCCTCGAACGTTCCTCGTCCACCTCGTCGACAACGTGAAGACACCGGGCGTGTACCCCGCGAGCGCGCTCGAACGCGTCGGAAGCACGCTGGTACGAGCTGGTGGTGCCACGGGCTCGCGCCGGAGGATCTCGATCAAGCGCTTGAGCGGCGCCACGCTCACGGCCGATCTCGTGCTCTACGAGCTGACGGGCGACACCACGTACAACCCATACGTCCTCGACGGCGACGTGATCACCGTGCCGTTTCCCGACGTGACGGCGACGATCTCGGGGCCCGTGCAGCGTCCAGGAACGTACGAGCTGATCAAGAGCAAGGACCTCGCCGAGCTTCTCGATCTCGCAGGGGGACTCAAGGCCTCCGCGGCGCGGTCCCTTCCGCTCCGGATCGTCCGACGCAACGAGCGCCAGCAGCAGAAATTCATAGACCTACCGTTCACGGGCACCGGCGGCGTCCCGAACCAGTCGCTGCGCGACGACGATGAAGTACAGGTGCAGAGTGTCGTCGAGCTCCAGCGCTCCGTCCTGTTGATCGGCGCAGTCGTCGGCGCCGATTCACTCGACCAGACGACGACGAGCAAGCGCTTGCCGTTCGTCGAAGGAGACACCGTGCGATCGCTGATCGAGCGGGCGGGCGGGATACGAGCGCCCGGCAATCTGAATCTCTCGTACATCTCGCGTCCCCGCAAAGGCGAGGAACCGCTCGTCATCCCGATCGATCTCGACAGGCTCTTTGTCCAGCGTGATTTCTCGGCCGATCGAGCGATCGAGATGGGCGATTCGATCGTGATTCCCCCGATGCGACACGCGATTCTGGTGGAGGGCGCGGTCGGTCGTCCCGGACCCTACAACTTCAATCCGCGATTCGGGGTCCCGGAGTACATCGCCCACGCGGGCGGTCGAACACGAACGGCGCGTGAGGAGGACGACATCAAATTGATCGACAGTGCTGGCGCGATGCGCCCGTACAGGCGCGGCGCGAGGCTCCAACCTGGAGACGCGATCCTCGTCCCAGAGCGCAACTTCACACGGCCCGAAATCGTGCAGATCGTGCTCGCAAGTGCCGGTCTGTTGCTGAGCGGCCTCGCCATCACGATCGCGGTGACACGATGACCGAGGAGCCCCAGCTCGATGTCGTCCTGCTCGTGGCTCGCAGATGGAAAGCCGTCCTGTTGTTCGCGATCCTCGGCTCTGTCGTAGGCGTAGCGGTCGCGTTCATCATGCCGAGCTGGTATGCGGCACGGCTCACGGTCGTCGCGTCCCAACGGACTAGCAACCCGGCAATGAGCGTGCTGCAGAACATCCCGGGGGCAGACGCGCTCGGTGCCTCGTCGTCGACCGACGTGCAACGGATCCAAGCCGTGCTGACGAGCAACTCGGTGGCTGACGAGGTGATCACGAAGTTCAATCTCAGGGAGCGCTACGACACCGCGCACATCGAGCACGCGCGGGCCGCGCTGTGGGAGCACTGTGTGACCGGTGTTGATCGCAAGTCGGGTGTCGTCGCCCTCACCTGTGAGGATCGAGATCCTGCGCAAGCGATGGCGATGACCGCCTTCTTCGGTGAAGTCGGCAATCGTGTCTTTGGCCGAATCTCCGCGTCGTCGGCGCGTGAAGAACGGCGCTTCCTCGAGAGTCAGGTCGTCAAGGCACGGAAGGACGTCGACGAATCCTCGCGCAAGCTTCGCGAGTTCCAGGAGAAGCACCGCGTGATCGATCTCGGTGAGCAGAGCAAGGCCGTGATCTCTGCGATGGCCTCGATCAAGGGCGATCTCGTTGCCAAGCAGCTCCAGCTCTCGTACCTGAGCAGCTTCTCGTCGCGGACCGAGGCCAACGTCGTCCAGCTCCAGCAGCAGATCGGGATCATGGAAGCGAAGCTCAAGCAACTCGAGGACTCGCATCCCGCGAGCGCCGTGGCTCCGGATCCGGGGGCTGGCTCCGGTTCGGCTGCTGGCGCCAACCCCAAGTTCTTCCCGGACGCGATGCGCGTTCCGGAGCTCAGGTTCGAGCTCGAGCAGCTGTTCCGAGAGCAGAAGATCCAGGAGACGGTGTTCTTCCTGATGACTCAGCGATTCGAGACCGCGAAGGTCGACGAAGCGCGAGACACGTCGACGTTCCAGATTCTCGACAGCCCAACGCTACCGACATACCGGTCTAGGCCACGACGGATGCGAATCGCGATCTATGGGCTGATGGGCGGCCTCGCGTTCGCATGCGCGCTGATCATCATTCCTGTGTGGTGGCGCCGCCGCACCGCGATCGCGGCGTGAAGATCTTGGTCACCGGAGGTTCGGGCTTCATCGGCACGAACCTGATCGATGGTCTCTTGCGCGACCGGCGCGCCGTCCTCAACGTGGACATCCGTCCGCCGAAACTCGACGAGCATCGTGATGTCTGGCAGCACGTCGACATTCTTGACGCCGATCTTCTGACTCGCACGACTCGAGACTTCGCTCCAACGCACGTCATCCACCTCGCCGCGCGTACTGACACGGACGGAACGGATCTCGCTGACTACGAGGCGAACACGACGGGCACCATTCGCGTTCTCGATGCGGTGAAGGCCACACCGTCCGTGGAACGCGTGATCGTCACGTCCTCACAATTCGTCAACCAGTATCGAGGCACGCCAGAAGACGACTTCGACTTCGCGCCGCATACCGTCTACGGC
The DNA here is from genome assembly GCA_031421915.1 of Myxococcales bacterium. GTDB lineage: Bacteria > Myxococcota_A > Polyangia > Haliangiales > Haliangiaceae > JABFXX01. The sequence continues at coordinate 6,294 of JANOPP010000393.1, forward strand.
GAATCGAAGGTTCTCACCGAGAAGGCGACGCGTGCAGCGGGCCTGACGTGCACCTGGACGATCATCAGGCCGACGAACATCTGGGGCCCCTGGCACCCGCGCTATCCCGACGAGTTCTGGCGTGTCCTGGCTCGTGGCCTCTACGTGCACCCGGGTCGTCAACGCATCGTGCGCTCCTACGGCTACGTGAAGAACGTCACGTATCAGATCATGCGGATCGCGAACTTCGATGCCGAGAAGGTCGCCGGCAAGGTGATCTACGTCGGCGACGAACCTGTCGAGCTGATCGACTGGGCGAACGGGTTCTCGGTAGCGCAGACGGGCAAGACGGTGCGCGTCGTTCCACGGAGTCTTGTTCGCACGCTCGCGATCGCCGGCGATCTGCTGGGGAGTGCTGGGATCAAGTTCCCGATCACGTCGTCGCGGTACCAGAGCATGACCACCGGAAACGCCGTCTCGATGGCTCCGACGCTCGCCCTGCTCGGACCGGCTCCGTTCACGCTGGAGGCCGGGATTCGTGACACTGTTGACTGGATGCGACAGTACAAACCGCATCTCGTGACCAATCCATCGCGGCGATGATCCGAAGGCTCGCAAGCCCCGCATGGGCAATGCTCGAGTACGGGTGGTTCCCGCTTCTCGCCTTCGTCACGACTCCGTACTTCTGGCACGCACTGGGCGAGCAACGATTCGCGTACTGGATCCTCCTCACAGCCACCGTGGGCTTTGGTGGCATCCTGAACGCGGGAACCGGCACCGCGACCATCAAGCTCGTCTCCGCGGCACGCGGAACCGACGATGCGAAGGCGGCCGAACTGACGATTCGGACCGCTCTCGCGATCGCCATCGCGATCGGCGGTGCTCTTGCCTTGGTGATCTTTGCGATCTTCTGGTTCGGAGGAACCACTCTCTTCAACGAGATGGGCGATGCCGACCTCGTGCATCTGACGGGTGCGGTCGCGGCAGTCCTGATCTGGATCGAACAACTCGAGAACGTCTTCGCGTCAGCGCTCAAAGGCGCGGAGTATTTCGGCCCCGCGGCGCGTGTCGAGATCCTCAGCAAGACGGCGCAGATCGTCGTCGCGCTGCTCGTATTCGCGCTGACGGGGAGCTTTGGCGGCCTTTACCTCTCGCTCATCGTGGTGGGCGTCTTGCGCTTGGCACTCAAGGCGAGCGTCGCCAGGCGCCTGCTCGGGCTGACATCGCTGCGCCCGCGCTTTGGTGAACTCGGCAAGGTCCTGGGGTACGCGAAGTGGGGCTGGGTGCAGGGGCTCGCCGGCATGCTGTTCGGGATCGTGGATCGATTGCTGATCGGCGCACTCCTTGGATCCGCCGCCCTCGCTCACTACTCGGTCGTCACGCAACTCACGCAGCAGATCCACGCGGTACCCGCGGCTGCGACGAGTGTGTTGTTCCCGAAGGTCAGCCGCCGTCTCGAAGCGGAGGGTTCATTCTCACTGTCCCGTCTCACCAAGTGGACGATGCTGGCCAGTGGTCTGGCGAGTAGCGCCATGGCCGGCATCCTGTTGCTGTTCGGGACCGACATCCTGCGACTCTGGCTCGGGCCTGCCGAAGCGGCTGCGGGCTCCGAGCTGCTATATCCACTGACGCTTGCGTACTGGTTACTCGCCCAGCTCGTCGTGCCCTACTTCCTCTTGCTCGGAATCGGCAGGATTCGGTTTGTCGGGCTCGCAAGTCTGGCGGCGGCTGTCTCTGCGATCATCTGCCTCTACCTTGCGACCGATGCGTGGGGGGTTGCGGGGGCGCCGTGGGGACGCGTGGTCTATGCGATCGGAACGTTCTCGCTCCTGGTTCCGCTCACGAGACACCTGCGAGCACGCGGCAGTTCCAGACTCCCTCCCATGAGCCTGACGTGACCCTCGCGCGTCGCGTCGATTGTCCGTCGTGCCGGAGCGAGGGGACACTCGTGGGAAGGCTGCAGGACCATCACTGGTTCGCGGGCGAGCGGCTACCGACCGAGATTCCCGGCGGTGGTCTCTATGCCTGTTCGCGCTGCTACTTGAAGTTCCGCTCTCCCACTCCAGAACCAGAGCTGCTCAGACAGCTCTACGACAATGCGGTGACCGATACCTGGTCGGACGTTGGCTCCGAGCGAGAGGACTGGAAACGGATCTCCGAGCTGCTCCGTGGACGTGTCAGTTCCGACGCGCGCATTCTCGACTACGGCTGCTTCACCGGCGGTCTTCTCGATAGTCTTGGCACCGACTACGAACGGTACGGGATCGAGATCAACCGTGCGGCCGCCGATCTCGCGCGCAAGAAGGACGGGCTCGTCGTCTGGGAAGATCTCAGAGAAGCGCCGGCGTCGCTGCGGTTTCAAGCGATCGTGCTGATCGATGTGATCGAGCATGTCGTGGATCCCGGCGTGCTGCTCGATCAGCTGCTCGAACGACTCGATGCCGATGGGTTGTTGATCGTCAGCACAGGGGACGCCGACAACCGGCTCTGGCACAGGCTGCGAGCAAACTGGTGGTACTGCTTTCCGCCAGAGCACGTTGCGTTCATCTCGAAGCGTTGGCTCGAGAGCTATGCCAGCCGCAGGAAGGCCGTCGTCCTCGAGCTCACGACGTTCCGGTACGCGCAGTTGTCGGTCCGACGGTTGGTCACGGATCTTCCACTGACGCTGTTCTTCGGAATCGCACCTCGCGCGTATCTCAAGCTTGGCTACCTGTGGAAGAGGATCATGTCCCGCGATGGCGCGCTCGTCGTCCGTGGCGTCGGCCTCACCGAAGACCATCTCGTCGCTGTGTTGAAGCGCCCCCGGTGAATCGACCCCGAATTCCGTGCTACACGAACCGATTCATGGCGGAGATCGACCTCCACAGTTTCAGGAGCAACGTTCACTCGCAGTGCGGCGAGGACGGGATCCTCGAGAAGCTGTTCGGCGAGCTCGGGATCCAGAGTGGCTCGTTCTGCGAGTTCGGCGCATGGGACGGGCAACACCTCTCGAACTCGCGCGCGTTGCTCGACCGCGGCTGGCGTGGCGTCTTCATCGAAGGGGATGAGACTCGTTACAAGGATCTCGTCAGCAACGTCAGGACCGAGCGTGCAGAGCTGATCTTGGCGTTCGTGGAGGCCGAAGGCCCGCGCTCGCTGGACGAGATCCTGACGCAGGGGCGGATCGTTGGAACCGCAGGCCAGCTCGATTTCCTCTCGATCGACATCGATTCCGATGATCTCGCGATGTGGAAGGGCCTGAAGAAGATCCGGCCGCGCGTCGTTTGTATCGAGTTCAATCCAACGATTCCTCTCGATGTCGAGTACACGAACCCGCCCGGCGAGAACAAAGGCAACTCCGCGGCTGCGATCCATCGGTTCGCCACCGGAGCTGGCTACGACCTCGTCGCCACCACCCAGTTGAATCTGATCTACCTGGATCGGACGCATCGACCGTCGACGATCCGCGCACGCGCGCTCGTGACCACGGATCTTCCGGCGCAGCTCCGATATTTCTGGGGCTACGACGGCTCGTTGATCGTCGCGCGTACGTCAGAATCGGGGCAGGACTTCGAGTTTGCCTGCCCCGAGGTGGTCGGCATCCCGTGGAAGACCGCCGTGTTCGCCCAACCCACGCCACGTGCGTTCCGGCGCTTCGACCAGCGTGGAATCCGAGACCGCGTGTTCCGCGCCTACAGCTACGTTTCGGCGACGATGATCCGGCCGGTCGCCTCACTACGGTTTGCCGCTGGGCGCCTCGCACGACGTCGCTGACCTGACGAACCAGATGCCGCTGCTGTCCGTCATCACGATCACGTACGAGGATCCGGCCGGCCTCGCCGCAACGATGCGCTCCCTGCGTGCACTGCAGAGCTCCGGCCTCTCCTGGGAGCACGTGATCGTCGACTCCTCACCGCAAGCGAACGTCCGTGTTCTGGCCGAGCGTCCCACCGATTGGCCCCTGATCCATGTCGAAGCGGGCCCGGAGGGTATCTATCACGCCCTCAACACCGGCCTCGAGCTCGCGAACGGCGACCTCGTTTGGTTTCTCAATGGAGGCGATCGGTTACGCGACGTCGAGGCGCTCAAACGTGTGCTCGCGAAGCTCGAAGCCTCGCAGCTCGACCTCGTGTGCGCCGGCGCCGACCTCTATCGCGCCGGCGCGTTCCTCTACCCGTTTCTTCCGCGACGCACGTTTCGCGAGAGCATGCTCGGCACCAATGCGATCTGCCACCAAGGGGTGATCTACCGGCGGACGTCGATCCATCGCGTGGGTCCGTTCTCAACGCGATATCGGATTGCGGGCGACTACGAATTTCACCTCCGGTGCCTCATCGCAGGACTCGATGCCGCATGCGACTTCGAGCGAATCGCGGAGTACGACATGGACGGCATCTCGAGCACGAAGTGGCCTCTCGCGCTCGACGAGTTCGCACAGGTTCTCCAAGACCTTCGCGATCAGTTGCCTCGTTCCTTTCACTGGCAGAGCCGCGTCGCCTCGAAGCTCGAGGTCATGCGGATCACGGCAGTGAAGACGGTGCAAGGTTCCCTCCTCGGTCCCGCATTGCGGCCCGCGTGGATCGCCTGGAATCGCCAGAAGGCAGCGAAAGCAAGCAATCGGATGCAAGCACGCGCTGCAACGCACGCCCCGGCAGCACCCGGCGAGCACCTGGATACGGAGGCGCGCGTCAGAACCTTCTACGACAACGAAGGCTGGAGTGAGTCCACGACAGGCGTCAGCACCGACGCAGAACTGTGGGAGGACCTGCGTCCTGTCGCACAGAGCTACGTGACTCAGTGCCGACTCCGCATCTGCGAGCACCTGCCAGGCTCGGGCGAGCGGATTCTCGACGCCGCTTCCGGACCGATCCAGTACCCCGAGTATCTCGAATACTCGAAGCACTTCGCGTCGCGTGTGTGCGTCGACATCTCGGAGCGCGCTCTCGAGCAGGCACAGGCGAAGCTAGGCGCAGCCGGCGAGTATGTGAAGTGCAGCTTGCTCGATCTGCCGTTTCCAGACGACCACTTCGACGCCGCGCTCAGCCTTCACACGATCTATCACATCGAGCGAAGCCAGCAGGCCACGGCGGTTCGCGAGCTGATCCGCGTAACCAAGCCGGAGAAACCGATCGTCATCATCTACGCGAACCCCGATCGCCTGATCGCGCGTGCCGCGAGACTACTGAGTCGCGCGAAGGGTCCAGCGCCGATCTATTACTTCGCGCATCCGCTGTCGTGGTGGAATCAGTTCGAGGACCAATGCAGCCTCGAGATGTTCCCGTGGCGAAGTCTTGCGGCGCAGGACTCGAAGCGCTTGATCCCGAACAACATGTTCGGCCGCAGGCTGCTCGATCTCGTCGAACGAGCTGAACGGCGATTCCCATCCGCCGCGACGCAGCTCGGTGCCTATCCGATGATCATTCTGATGCCGAAGCCGTGACGAACGCCTACGCGGTGGCGAAACACTCATCCATGCGCTCGTAGAACGTCTCCACGAGATAGTCCTGAAGGAACCGTTGGCGGCCGCGCTCCCCCATCGCGATCCGCAGGTCGCGATCGCGCACGAGGATGCCGAGCTTGTCGGCAAGGCGCTGGCTGTCCTTCGGCGCCACCATGTAACCAGTGACTTCGTCCTTCACGAGCGACTGGACGCCACGCCAGTTGGTCGCGACGACCGGCAGGCAGAACTGCATGGCCTCCAGCACCACGAGCCCGAACGACTCCGACTCGAAGAACGTTGGAAAGCAGAAGATGTCGGCCTTCAGGAACTGCTCGTGCTTCGCCTGGCCGGTCAGAACCCCCGTGAATTCGAACACGTCGTCGAGTCCGCTCGACGAGATCAGGGCCTTTGCCCGCAGTTTGAACTCGTCGGAGACAAAGCTTCCGACGACCGTGACGTGGGCCGCGACGCCTGTAGCCTCGAGCAACTTCATCGCCTCGACCAGCACGAGAAAGCCCTTCGATTCGCTGATCAGTCCGACCCACAGAATGCCGCACCGATCGCTGCGGACTTTCGCGGGGCAGCCCATCGCGCCGTAGACGTCCTCGATGCCGTTCGGGATGACGAACTTGGTTCGCGCCTCGAGGACCGACGCATCGTCGGGATTGAATTCCGAGAGCTGGATCGCGATGTCCGGCTTGAAGTAGCTCCAGCGATAGAGCAGCCGGAGGTAACGCGGGAGACGTGCGTAGATCTCGCTCGTACCTGCGGCGTGGAAATGGAAGATCGAAGACTTGAACATCCACCGGATGCTCGAGAGCACCACCATGTCGCGGAGCATCGGCAGGTAGTCAGGCCCCGAGGGCGCGTAGTAGAGGACATCGGTGTTGTGACGGACACGCTGATATGCAGCGCCGAGCACGACCGCCGCGGCGTGCACCAGCTTGCCGAGTCGCAGCCTGCCCATATCGTTCATGTCCTTCGCGAACGACATCCGTACGTGATGCAGCTCAGCATTCTTGAACGAGCCCGCCAGCAAGCGTTCGATCATCAGCGCCTGCCCGCCATGCGGCGGTGGCGTCTGTCCGACGACGAGGATGCGCTTCATACCTTTTGAGCGAGGATCAGGAGCTGCTGCGGTTCGTGCTGCGGCAGGAGTGTGGACTCGAGGCGGTCGAGAACACCGACGGGAAGCAGCGCGAGCATCATCCGCATCGCCCTCAGTGCAACTCTGGCGGGTGCGCGCGACTGCTGATCGCGCACCAGGAGCCATCCGCTCAAGGCGTCGGCCTCGACGACGTGTTCGACGTCGAACCCATTCGCTTCAAGCGCACGTGTCGCTGTCTCCGCAGAGTATCGCCGCACATGATTCGGATCGTCCCAGACTTCGTTGATCGGAAGGTTGATGAGGAGGTGGCCTCGAGGACGCAGGCGGGCGTGGAACTGCCGTAGCAAGCGGACGTCATCCGGGACGTGTTCGAGAACGTGGGAACAGCAGATCAGGTCGAAGACGAGATCGGCCGGTGCGCTCTCCAGACCCTCCGGTGAGTGAAGCGTGGTCGGTCGACGAAGAAATCCCGAGAGTTTTCCCGCGTTCCGCATAGCAGCCGCGGAGAGCTCGACACCCGAGACGCGGTGCCGTGACGGCATCCGGAACAACAGTGTTCCGTGTCCGAACCCGTAGTCGAGCACGGAAAGCGCCGTCGAGAACTCCGGGATCAGCCGAGCCAGCCGCAGGTTGCGTCGCGTCTTCGAGAGCTGGTCGTACGACACACAGTGCTTGACCAAGATCTGCAACAGCGTCGATGCACCGTAGGCGTTGTCGTAGAACGCACGGTTGATGCCTTCCGGTGAAACATGCGCGGTCACGACGCGTCCGGATCGTGGATGATGTTTGCATAGGCCACCTTGAGCAGCAGCAGACCCACCAAGATCGCCTGCGGAATTTCCCAGTAGTTCTCCTGAAACCCGAGGAAGACCACAAACAAGGTACCGGTGGTGAACAAGAACGCCGGGAACCGAAGCTCCGGGTGCTCGCGGCTCTTTCGTTGCACGCGACGGAGAACCCGGAAGATAGCCAGAAGCAAGACGAGCACACCGATCAGCCCGAGCTCCGTGTACACGCTCAAGAACGAAAAGAACGGCTGATGCGTCGAGCCCATCGTCTGCATCGACTCGGCGAAGGCGATCAGCAGCGCCACGCAATAGTCGGTTGCGAGCCGCGTTGCCTGCGGCGAACCGATCGGCAGGGAGCGCCTCGCATCCTCCGTGCCGAGAAACATCCCACTCGACATCAAGCTGGCGCGGCTGCTGAATTGACCGAAGCCGAGGCCGATGATGGGCTGCAGCGGAGCTTCCTCCGGCAGCTGGGTGAACACGCGATAGAGCATGATCGCTCGTGGCACCTCGAGCGCATCCACGTTGACCGCATGTTCCGCGATGTTGCAGCCGTTGACGAAATCCTGCGGAATCGCTGCAAAGCCGAGGACCACCGCGAAGACTCCGACGGCAACAACCCGACGCTGCGATGCCTTGGTGGCCTTGGTTGGCGGCTTCCGACTGCGCGTGATGAACCAGGCAAGGCCGCCTGCAGCGATGAGGAACGCCATCACATGGACCACGGAGGCGAGCACCAGTGCGACGACCCCGATCACCAGATAGTTGCGTCGAGGTCCGCTCAAGACCCCCGGCATCGAGAGACACGCGAGCAACATCAGCACCATGTTCGTCGCGAACATCGGATTGGCGAAGCCGCCCTCTACACCGAGGAAGGGATAGATCGTCCCTTGAACGTGGTCGCCGTTGCCACCGCCGAACGTTCCGGTCTGAGTCGCTCCATACACGGCCTGGATAATCCCGATCACGCCCTGCACCACGATCATGGTCGACGTGACGCGTCGTAGCTGGATCACAAGCTCGCGTGAAGCCAGGTGCTTTGAGTCAATGACGAGGATCGGCAGAAACGCCGAGTACGTGATCAGCGCCAGAACAAAGTTGAAGACGAGGAACTCGTCGACGATCAGTGAGTGCACGAACGCAACGAGCACCGCGAACGAGAGCAGTCCGGCGAGGCGGTTCGAAGAAATGCCAGAGGGCGCGCGCAACAGGAGCCACCCGGTGAACAACGTGGGGAGCGCGTACGCCAGGATCTTGAGAGGCGACCAGCACGCGAGGAGCACTGCCACGAAGCCCACGAAGTAGGCCTTGTGGAGGTCGGCCCAGCCGCCTGCGAGAACGGCTCTCGAGGTCCTCGGTATCGCGTTCATGCGCGATCCACAGCGCAGCCAGACATGCGGCGCGCAGTCTACCTCGCATCTGAGCGGGGTGTCGGGCTGGCAAATCACGGGTGGTTTTGCAAGAGTCCGCGCGTGTCGGAATCGCCGCTCAGACGCAAGCGTGTCCTGGTCACGGGAGGCGCCGGGTTCCTCGGCAGCTTCGTTGTCGACCGTCTCCGACAGCGCGGCGTGACGGACCTCGTGGTGCCGCGAAGCGCAGAGTTCGACCTCGTCGATCGTGCCGCCACGCACCGACTTCTCCACGACACCAAGCCCGACATCGTGTTCCACCTCGCCGCGCGTGTCGGAGGCATTGGCGCGAACCGCGACAACCCCGGGCTGTTCCTGTTCGACAACGCGATGATGGGCCTCCACGTCCTCGAGGAGGCGCGGCTCGCCGGCGTGTCCAAGGTCGTGATCGCAGGCACGATCTGCGCATACCCGAAGTTCGCACCGGTGCCGTTCCACGAGGACGACCTCTGGAACGGGTACCCCGAGGAGACCAACGCACCGTACGGGATCGCGAAGAAGCTCCTCCTGGTCCAGGCGCAGGCCTACCGCGAGCAGTACGGCCTCAACAGCATCATGCTGTTCCCCGTCAACCTCTACGGCCCGCGCGACAACTTCGACCCGCGCAGCTCGCACGTGATCCCAGCCATGATCCGAAAGTTCCTCGACGCCCGCGCCGCCAACAAGAACGAGGTCGAGCTGTGGGGGGACGGAACGCCGACGCGCGAGTTCATCTACGCCGACGATGCAGCCGAGGGCCTGGTACTCGCGTCGGAGCGCTATGACTCCAGCGATCCGGTCAACATCGGCACGGGCGACGAGATCACGATTCGCGAGCTCGCCGAGCAAGTGGCACGAGCCACCGGGTTCGAGGGACGTCTCGCATGGGATCCGAGCAAACCGAACGGCCAGCCGCGGCGGCGCCTCGACGTGACGCGAGCGAGAGAGCGGTTCGGCTTCACCGCGAAGACTTCGTTCGCCGACGGTCTCGCCCGAACGGTGGCGTGGGCCCGCGAGCAATACGCGACGGGGACCCTGTGAAGCGCGCACTGATCACGGGCATCACGGGCCAGGACGGCTCGTACCTGGCGGAGCTTCTGCTCGGAAAGGGGTACGAGGTCCACGGTGTGGTTCGCCGCTCAAGCTCGTTCAACACCGAGCGCCTCGATCGGATCTACCAGGACCCGCACGTTCCCGACTATCGATTGCGGCTGCACTACGGCGACCTCGACGATGGCAGCGGCCTCAGCAACCTCGTGCGACGGATCCGTCCCGACGAGGTCTACAACCTGGGCGCGCAGAGCCATGTCCGTGTCAGCTTCGACATGCCGGAGTACACGGCGTCGTCAGTCGCGATGGGAACGTTGCGACTGCTCGAGGCGATCCGCGAGCTCGACACGAAGTGCCGGTTCTATCAGGCCTCATCGAGCGAGATGTACGGATCGACGCCTCCACCGCAGAGCGAGACGACGCACTTCCAGCCGCGGAGCCCCTACGCCTGCGCGAAGGTGTTCGCGCACCAGCTGTGTCAGAACTATCGCGATGCGTACGGGATGTTCATCTCGTGCGGGATCCTGTTCAACCACGAGTCTCCGCGCCGCGGAATCCCGTTCGTCACGCGAAAGATCACGCGCACCGCAGCGCGGATCAAGCACGGACTCGAGGAGAGGCTGTTCCTCGGGAACCTCGATGCGCGCCGCGACTGGGGCTTCGCGGGTGACTACGTCGAAGCGATGTGGATGATGCTCCAACAGGACAACCCGGATGACTTCGTCATCGCGACGGGCGAATCACACTCGGTGCGCGATGTTCTCGACGTCGCGTTCGGGACGCTCGGCCTCGACTGGAAGCCATACGTCGAGATCGACCCGCGCTACTTCCGCCCGACCGAAGTCGATCACCTCCACGGCGATGCGACCAAGGCGCGCCAGCGGCTAGGCTGGGCGCCCAAGGTGACGTTCACGCAATTGATCGAGATGATGGTTCGGGCCGACGACGACGACGTGCGCGGCGCGCTGACCGGCCGCGCTCCGCACACCTGAACGATCAGCGCTGACTGCTGCGGGGCGCGACCGATGCGCGCAGCCAGAGCGCCAGGAAGGCGGGGTTGTTCCAGAGGTACCGCCGCCACAGTCGGCGGGGTTCGGACCCGAGCCGGAACGCCCACTCAAGGCCCGCGGTGCGCATCCAGTGCGGTGCCTCGCGCTTGGTACCGGCAAGGAAATCGAACGCTGCACCGACGCCGACCAGAACGGTCCCCGGGAGCCGCGCGCGAATGCGGTGCATCCACTTCTCCTGCCTGGGCATCCCGAGGCCGACCCACACCAGATCCGCTCGCGCGTCGAGGATCTCTCGCGCGACGGCGTCGAGCTCGGCGTCGCTCTGCTCACGAAAGGGCGGAGACACAGCACCCGCGATGTGCGCATCGGGATACGTCGCCGCGATCTCGGACTGGAGCCGCCCGAGGGTCTCAGGCGTCGAGCCGTAGAAGAAGTGACGCCAGTTGAGAGCGCCCCCATGCGCGAGCGACGCGGTGACGATGTCCGTGCCGCGCACCTGGGTCTGAGCCGACGCTCCGGTGGTCTTCATCACCCAGACCAGTGGCAGTCCATCCGGCGTACTGATCTCGCCGTCGGCGAATGCGCGTGCGAGATCCTGATCGGTGCGAGCCGACATCACGGAGTGAACGTTGCAGACGTTGACCACCACCGCGTGAGTCGGATCGCGATGCTCCAGGAGCTTCATCAGCTCGGGCATCGAGACCAACGAGATGCCGGTCCCGAACACGTCGAGCTTCGGTGGCCAGGAACCTGGTCGCGTCACGGGGCGGCGAACGTACCTCCCGTCACGGTTGACAGTCCGCGCCGCGGCGTGGGTAGTTGCGGGCGTGCTCAGGGTCCTCACGAGCGTCATCCTGGCGAACGCCACGGCGAACGCCTCACCAAACGTCTCTCTCGACGACCCGCGCTACGAGGAGCTGTCCGCGATGTACTCGCAGGGCATCCTCGATCCGTACCTCGGCGGTCTGCGCCCGCTGACCGAGGCCCGCATGGACGAGCTGATCGGCGGCGCCGGTGCACCACCAGGGGCATGGTGGTTCGCCCCGGTCGATCGCGCGCTCGTTCGAGTCCTCGCCGCTCGCGACCTCGAGCGCACCTACGGATCCTCGGTTCGGCCGCGCGACCTCGTCGGCTTGATCGCCGCATCGTGCGAGCACGCGGAGGGCCGACCGTGTGGTCCAGGCGCTGGCCTCTACACAGAGCTCGACTCGTCGGTCGGTTATCAGGACTGGCTGTCTCTCGCCACGCGCCTTCGTGCCGCCGGCGGCAACAATACGTACGACGAGGGTGTGACCCTCGATCGCGTCTACCTCAGCGCGACGCTTGGCCCGCTCGGCGCGGAGGTCGGGCGCGACGTGATCGTGCTCGGTCCGTCAGCTCGAACGTCGCTCGGCTGGGGGGACCACGCGCCACCTCTCGATCATCTCCGCGTCTCGACTGCCGAACCGTTCGAGCTGACATCGTCGGTGCGCGCGAGCGTCACGTACGTCCTCGGTCAGCTCCGCGATCCGCAGACCTTCAAGGATAGTCTCGTCAGCATCGGCCGCGGCCAGGTCGACATCGCCGACCACGTCGAGATCGGAATGATGCAACTCCTGCAGCTCGGGGGCGACGGTGCGGCGTCCCTCGACCTGTTCGACTTCATCACCGAGCACATTCGGCGTGGCGACGCATCGGCAAGCGGATCGGACATCTCGAATCGGCGCGTGGGCTTCGACGTCGCGATCCGCAGCGAGGCGTTCGGCGGCGTGCGCTTCTACTACCAGCTCGTGTTCGAGGACTGGCGCGACCGATTCCACCACGCTCTGCGCCACGACGCCGATCACCTCGTCGGCGTCGAGCTCGCTGCGCTCGGACGAGATGCACTCGTCGTCGAGCTCCAGAAGACCGGTGTCCGATCGCAGGAGCACACGCCGCGGACCACGGGCTTCACCAACGCGGGCCGCGTCGTCGGCAGCCCGCTCGGTCCGGACGCGTGGTCGCTCTATCTAGGGCGTCGGGTCGCGATGAGGAACCTGACGATCTCCCCGTGGATCGAGCTCGTGCGGTTCTCGAGCGACACCTATACGTTCGTCGTCGACGGCCCGATCTCGCGCGCGACCCGCGGCACCTCCGAGCTGCGGTTTCGTGGGGGCGGTCGCCTCCGCCGACCGTTTGCGTACAACCTCTCCCTCGAGATCGACGCATGGGTCGAACTTGTCGAGCGCCTCGACTTCGAGCCAGGTGTGCGGCGTGAGAACGTGGGCGCCGCCCTATCGTGGGTCTGGCGTCCCGACTTCACCTTCCAAACACGTGCAACGACTTCTCGCTCTGTTCGTCGCCCTCTCGCTCGCGTCACCCGTGATCGCGGCACCGGCGGGCGTGCCGACCGAGCAGACTGACGACACGGCGACGGCTCCGCTCGCCATCCCCGCTCCGCCACCCGCCCCTCTCGTTCCTCGTCGCAATCGCGCCAAGCTCTACGCGGCCGGTGGCCTGGCCCTGACCTATGCCGCGTTCTCGACCTACGCGTACTTCGCGTGGTTTCGCGGCAAGGAGAACAATGGCATGGGCATCACGTACGACGGCTTCGGGGTCGACACGTATGCCGGTGGCGCAGACAAGCTCGGACACGCGTGGACGGGCTACCTCCTCTCGCGCGCGACGACGGGCTTTCTCACGACCGCGGGCTGGCCGAAGCTCGAGTCGAGCCTCGTCGCTGCGAGCATCTCGCAGGTGTTCTTCACCGTCTCGGAGTACGAGGACTCGCTGATCTATCAGTTCGAGATGGGCGACATCATCGCCAACGTCGCCGGCGCCGCGTTCGCGGTGCTGATGGTCAACGTCCCCGCAGTCGATCGGCTCCTCGACTTCCGGTTCGAGTACGTCCCATCGAAGGACTACCGCCGCACGGTCCGCGACGACGGCAACATCGACTTCTTCCAGGACTACAGTGGCCAGTCCTACATGCTGGCGCTCCACCTCGATGCCATTCCGCGGATGCCGAGCATCCTCGGCTTCGCCGATGTCGTCGTCGGCTTCGAGACGCGGCACTACTCGCCGCCGCGCGCCGATCCCAACGATGCACCGACCCAGCGGCTCTACCTCGGCGTGTCGTTGAACCTCCAGCATGTCCTCGGTGAGCTGTTCTGCGACTCGCGCGGACGCCGCATCGGCCATCAGATCGCCGAGTACATCAGCCTGCCGTACACGACGCTCAAGGCGGTCGACGCCGAACGCTCTCAGTAGTCGGACATCGCGTCCGCTCACCGGCCGGACCGGACAACGTGCCGTTGTGATTCAGACGTCTTGCGACGGCGCGCAGCTTGCTGTCCTCGAGTACGTGACGAACAAGCCGCACGATGCGCTGTTCAAGGCAACGTTCGAGGATCTCGAGCATGCCACCGGGCTGCTGCGCGACGTCCTCCCTGCCGCCGTGTCCTCGGTCATCGTCTGGGATTCCATCACGCTGAAAGACGGTTCGTTCGTCGACCCCGAGCTCGCAGAGCGCCATACCGATCTTCTGTTCTCCGTGCGTCTCGACACCGGCGGCGAGGCGTTGCTGTACCTCTTGCTCGAGCACCAGAGCTCCTCCGAACCCGACATGCCCTTGCGCATGCTCGTGTACGAAGTGCGGATCTGGGAGCGCTTTCGCAAGGAGCAGCCCGAGGCGCCGCTGGCCGCGATCATCCCCGTCGTGCTCAGCCACGATCGCTCGGGTTGGAGCGCGCCAAGATCATTCGACGAGATGCTCGATCCGAGGGTCCTTGCGATCCCGGAGCTCGCGGCTCTGGTGCCACGATTCTCGTTGCTGGTCGACGACCTCGCCCAGCAGTCGAACGCGCACCTCAAGGCGAGGACCATGTCCGCCTTCGTGAAGCTCGTGCTGTGGGCCCTGCGGGACGGGCGTCACGCCGATCGGTTTCAGGACAACAACGGCGAGTGGATCGCGCCTTTCGACGAGGCGCGTCGCGCGCCCCGAGGCATCGACGCGCTTGCGCAGCTGATCCGGTATTTTGCGCTCGTTACGGAGCCAATCCCATTCGACGCGTTCTGTGCCAAGATCGTGAAGCAGCTGTCAGCGACCAAGGAGATCGATATGACCATGACCTGGTTCGAGCATCACACGGAGAAAGCCCGGGTCGAAGGACGCGCAGAAGGACGCGCAGAAGGACGCGCAGAGGTTCTCCGCAAGCTGCTCGTCCTCAAGTTCGGCGCGCTCGCCCCCGACGACGAGGGGCGCATCGCGGCCGCGACTCCCGACCTCCTCGACCGGTACCTGGAGCGGGTTCTGACCGCACCGACGCTCGCGGCCGTCCTGGCGGAGTAGCGCTCACAAGGCCCTGGATCCACAGCGATCCCAGCGATTCTTTTGGCTTGAATGGGGCCCCTTCCCGTGGGAAAGAGGGCCCCTCATGCAACACCACACCCCGGGTGATCGCCAGGTGCCTCCGCCCCCGTCCGCGTTCCGCGAGCTGTTCGATCGCGTCATGCCCGCGTTCCGGATGCCCGTGCGCACGTCGGAAGCGGAGACGATCGTTCGCGAGCTGTTCGGGCTCGCGGGCGTCGAGATCAACGGCACGAACCCGGGCGACATCACGGTCCACGATCCGCGCTTCTACGAGCGCACCGTGCGCGATGCGTCGGTCGGCTTCGGCGAGTCGTACATGGATGGCTGGTGGGAGACGGACGCCCTCGACGTCACGATCATGAAGCTCATGAAGGCGAACCTGAAGCAGAAGATTCAGGGGAGCTGGCGCCTCAAGGCGCTGACGGTGAAGGCCGTCCTCATGAACCTCCAGGCCAAGACGCGCTCGGGTGCGTCGGTCGAGGCGCACTACGACATCGGCAACGACCTCTACACGCGCATGCTCGACGAGCGCATGGTCTACACCTGCGGCTACTGGAAGAACGCGACGACGCTCCAGGAGGCACAGGACGCCAAGCTCGACCTCGTGGCCCGCAAGCTCGGCCTCAAGCCCGGCATGCGCGTCCTCGACCTCGGCTGCGGCTGGGGCGGCATGGCGAGCTGGGCCGCCGAGAAGTACGGCTGCTCGGTCCTCGGCGTCACGCTGTCCAAGGATCAGGTCGCTCTCGGTAACGAGCTGTGGGGCCCCAAGGGTAAGAAGCTCGACGTCGAGCTCCGCCTCTGTGACTACCGCGACGTGCACGGCACGTTCGACCGCGTCTACTCCATCGGCATGATGGAGCACGTCGGCCCGAAGAACTATCGGGACATGATGAAGGTGATCGATCGCAACCTCGTCGACGACGGCGTCGCGCTGGTTCACACGATCGGCAACAACCGCAGCCTCCGCCACGGCACGCCGTGGATCGAGAAGTACATCTTCCCGAACGCGGTGGCCCCGTCGCTCGGCCAGCTCGGCCGCTCGATGGAGGACCTGTTCGTCCCCGAGGACATCCACAACATCGGGCCGGACTACGATCCGACGCTGATGGCCTGGTGGGAGAACTTCGACCGCACGTACAGCGAGATCTCGCACCGCTACGACCGCCGCTTCTACCTGATGTGGAAGTTCTACCTGCTCGCAGCAGCCGGTGCGTGCCGCGCGCGCGACGGGCAGCTCTATCAGGTCGTGATGACCAAGATCGGGACGCTGCAGCCCGACTTCGTCCGCCAGGTCTAGTCCGGTGTCCGCCGACGTTCGGACGCCGTGATCGGCGACCGGACGTTGCAGCGCGACCGCGACGACATTTCACGAGGTTCCCCGAGAGTGCCGCTGGTCCGCGGCTTGCTCTCTGACTGATCACGTCGCGGAGCGATGATATGATTGACCATATGAAGCAGATCCTCGTGCAGCTGGACGAGCGCACGGCTGCCCTTCTCGAGCGGGCGGTGCCGGCGCGAACGAGAAAGCGGTCGGAGTTCATTCGGCAGGCGATCGGACGTGCGCTGCTCGAGGTCGAGGAGGTGCGGACCCGGGCCGCGTATCGGCGATCCCCCCCCGATCCGATCGCCTTCGATCCAGCTGTGTGGGCGGACGCAGCCGAGGCCCTTCGTCCGCCGCGCCGACGGAGGCGCCGGTGAAGCAATACGAAGTTTGGTGGGCCGAGTTGCCGGAACCAGTGGGTCGACGTCCCGTGTTGCTGCTCTCGCGCACCGGCTCGTACTCGTACCTGGGCTCCGTGCTCGCTGTCGAGATCACCACGAGGATCCGCGCGATTCCGCAAGAGGTTGTCCTGGGTCGACGCGAGGGGCTGCCCCGTCAATGCGTCGCTAACTTCGACAACGTCCGACCAGTGCCGATATCGCAGCTCGCGGAGCAGCTCGGCGGCATCGCAACCGCCCGCATCGCAGAGGTCAAGCGCGCAATGGGGTACGCACTCGGTTGGGACGAGTTGATCGCTGGGTGAACGTTAGTAGTGGAGGCGCAGCGTCAGGCGGCGGCGCGGTGGTTACCGACGAGGCCCGCGCGGACCTCGATCGGATCCATCGACTCGCGCGTGTAGCTGTCGGCCATGAACTTGGCCGCGTCGAGGAGCGCGAGGTGGTACGGCAGCGAGTGATAGACGACGTTGTGCTTGGCGCACCACGCCTTCGTGATCGCCGCGGCCTTGGGCAGGTGCGCGTGCGGGATCTTGGGGAACAGGTGGTGCTCGACCTGGTAGTCGAGGCCGATGAAGAAGAACGAGACGATCTTCGGCATCTCGAGGTTCCGTGTGGTCTCGAGCTGGTGGATCCAGTCGTTGTTCTGCTCGCTGACGATCGGCAGGCCCGCGTGGGCCGGCAGGAAGACCAGGGCGAGGAACGTACCGACGAGCGCCCAGATCGACGAGTAGAGAAGGAACGCCGTGAGCGGTCCAAACACGATCGACGGGACGACGAGCCACAGGCTGTAGTGGGTGACGAGCGCTGCGAGCTCCTTCCACCAGTCGCCGTCGAAGCCCTTCTTCTTGGGATAGTTGTAGAGGTGCACGAGCGAGCTGCGGCGCATACCGACCGCCATCAGCGTCGACATCGGCCAGAACGCCCACTTCTGGAACGTGCGCTGGAACCAGCGCTCCTTCGGACCGCAGCGCTCGTGATCCTTCTTGGAGGATGCGAACGGGAACGGACGAATGTCAGGATCGACGCCCTCGACGTTCGGATGGCCGTGGTGCAAACGATCGTGCTTCTCGCGCCAGTACAGCGACGAGAGGCCGCCGAAGATCGGGAACGCGAGGTACGCCATCATGGCGTTGCGCATCGGCGACTTGGACGTCGAGCGGTGGCTGCCTTCGTGACCCATCATCGCGGTCGCGGTTCCGAACACCGCCGCAATCGGCACCAGGAACAGGCCGGCAACCCAGCCGTAGATCACGACGCCGGCGTAGCAGGCGGCAACGACCCCCAGGAGGAATGCCATCTTCAGCCAGCTACGTGCTTCGCTATGCTCGAACACACCGCCGAGACGAAGCTCTGCACGTAGGGACGCGAGCTCGGGTTGCGACTGCATTGCCCATTGAGTACGACGACATCGCCCGTTTGGGCGAGATCAGTTTGTCATGATCTCGCGAGAAACCGGCAATGGTCGGACCAGAGGAGGTCTAGGGTACGGCGGCCGGCTTGCGGATGACCAGGATGCCCTCGATCTGCTCGGGGCGAACGGCGCCGAACGCCGAGATCTCGTGCTCGGTCTGGTAGAGGTTGTTCGAGAGCGAGGCGATGTCGAGCCACGCCCTGGACATGTCGAGCGTGGCCGTGCCGGCGTAGAGGCTCTGGAGCGAGGTCGTCCTGGGGCCAGGCATGAGGGTCGCGACCGACCGATCGTTGCCGGTCAGGATGTCCTTGAACGGGATGCGCATGAGGAAGATGAAGCCGGCGGTGCCGCCCGAGGGCGTACCCGCGGTGTCCCAGTGGTGCGCGGCGGTCAGGGTGATCGAGCAAGCGACGAGCGGCGATGGCTGGCTCGAGATGCCGTAGTAGTCCGGCGAGAGCGCCGAGTACGTCCGGTAGAAGTTCTCGTGCCGATCGATCATCGAGTAGAAGCGGCGCATCAGCGGGCACTGCGCGGGATCGAGGAGCTGCCCGGTGCAGTTGCCGCCGTCGGAGAACACGGACATCAGGCCCATGTCGGGGTCGTCGATGAGCTGGGCGTCCCAGCGCGGGTCGACCGCGTCGGTCGCCTTGATCTGCGCGGGCGTGATCGTGCGGACCGGGCCCGTGGTCGGCTTGAACTTGAGGTTGCCCGTGAACTCGCCGGTCGAGTTGACCTGGAGCTCGCCGGTGTCGCCGTTGGTGAGCGTGACGGGACCGGGGCGAAGGAACTCGCCGATGCTGTCGCCGTTGCGGTCCTCGACGAGGACGGTCGAGTTGTCCGGATCGATCAGGTACGACTCCTGATCGGGGGCGTAGAACATCGTGCGCGCGGACAGCTGGCGATTACGGAGCTGGCGGTAGCCGAGGCGATCGGTCTCCCAGGTCGCGCACTCGGCGGCCCAGGCGGACGTCGGTGACTTGCAGTTCTTCGCCATGCGGCGAAGGAAGCGATCCGCGAGGTTCGACTCGACCCAGCTCGGGCGCAGGCCACCGAGACCGCGGAAGTTGTACCACTCGTCCTTCTCCTTCTGCGTGCAGCTCCCCGCGGCGGCGGTGTACGCCGTCTTGTACGGATCGAAGCCGGGGAACGCGACCTTCGGACGGACGTAGGTCTCGATGATGAACTTGGTCTCGCAGACGGAGAACGGACGGACGCCGTTGGTGTCGTTGTTGTTGATCTGGACGAGGCGGTTGTAGACCTGGTCCTCGATCGACATCAGATCGTCGAACTGATCCATGTCGAGGCCGTGGAACGGAGTCTTCACACCGTCGGCGGGCGGGGCGACGTCGGGCAGTGCGAAGAAGATCATCGACGCGAGCGCTTTGACGCGCGCGATGTACTGGTCGGGATGCTGGCGCTCGTACTCGGTCGCGAGCGCCGTCATGAACTGATCGGTGCGTGATCCGGAGAGGCCGTAGTTGTCGAGGTGGGTCTTGTCGATCTCGCGGTCGATGCGATCGAGGTTCGCGCGGGCGGCGGCGAGGAGCTCGGCGGAGACGGCCTGGGCGCCGAGGGCGCTGAGCTTGGCGCGCAGCGTGGTCGTGCCCCAGTTCTCGACGCGGATCTTGTACTCGTGCTCGGTGCCGTCACCGGTGGCGGTGGCCTTGGGGGCGGCGGTGCGAACGCTCTCGACCTTCGCGTTGGTGTCGAGGTTGGTGATGATGATCTTGACCTCGTTGCTCGTGAGCTGGGTCAGCGAGGCCTCGAAGTCGACGGTCGAGCGAACGGTGTAGTTGCGGACGCCGGGCTTGCTCGGCGCGGAGCGCTTGGGGACCGAGATGTCGCGATTCGTGATCGCGGGGGCGTCGGACTTGCCGTCCGCGACCGAGCCGAGGTCGATGGTTTCATCCTCTGCGACGCACGAGATGACCGAGATGGGGGCAATCGCGAGCAACGCATAGGGGACCAGGCGCATAGGGCCTCCACGAGCAGCACAGACCAGGCCACCTGACCCCAGCGACGAACCCGCGAGAATCGTTGGGCGTCTCGGCCCGCGGGATCGGTCCGTGGCAGCAGGACCTTCCAGCGATCGGCTTGTCGAGTAGCCGCGCGGCGCTAGGACGCCTTCGCGCTGGGCTCGTCTTCGAGCAGCGCGATCAGGGCGTCGATCTTGAACGGCTTGCGGAGCATCTTGATGTGGGCCGGCAGCTTCGCGCCCGAGCCGGTCACGACCACGACCTGGACCTTGCGGTAGCGCGGATCGGACTGGATCAACGTGAGCACCTCGAAGCCGTTCATGTCGTCCATCTCGAGATCGAGGAGCATGATGCTCGGCGTGTCGTGCGCGATGAACGTGAGGGCCTCGGCACCACTCGACACCGCGACCACCTCGTAGCCACGCCGCTCCATCGCGTCCTGGGTGGCCATGCGCACGTCGTCATCGTCGTCGACAATCAACACTCGTCCTCGGGGCACGATCAGACGGTAGGGGGGAAACGCGCCTTCGACCAGAGGAGTTGCGTGAGGCCACCGTTCGACGAAGAGCGCTCGTCACGCATCCGCACATGCGCGTTCGCGCCCACCCGACCGTGGTGTCAGAGCCCGCGCGGTGCGAGGTATGCGAGGCATGCGTCGCCGAGCTCGTCGACAAGCTGCTTGTCAGTGAGGGCGTGGCCGGTCGGGGGATCGTCGGCGAACAGCAAGTCCTGATCGAGAACGCCGTAGACGATCCGGTGACACACGTCGATCGCCGTCCGGATCACGGCGCGCTTGACCTTCGGGTTGCGCGCCGCGAGCACCGCGGTCAGGCCGTCACACGTCAGCTTCGTCAGCGCGACCGAGCGATCTCGAAACTCCTTGTCGTTGCACATCGCCACGAGGAGCGCGCGCCGCAGCCCTGCCTGCTGGCGATAGCTCGCGACGCCGAGCCCGACAAACGCGCGGATCAGCGCCTCGAGCGGCACGCCCGTCCAGCGCTCGGGGACGAGCACGGCCGCTGCCGTCGCCTCGCCCTCGCGACACAGCTCGATCTGCATCACGTGGAGGAGCGCGTCCTTGTCGCGAAACCGGTTGTAGAACGCACCGACCGACGCATCCGCCTCGCGCGCGAGCTCGGCGACCGAGATCTCGTGGAACGAGTGCCCCTTCTCGAGGAGCCGCCGCGCCGCATGGACGATCCGCGCCTGCGTGTCGCGCGACCGCTCCTGATGCGGCGGCTTGACCCACCGCAGCTCGAGGTTTGGCTTGGCCACGAGCCGAGAATACCGCGTCGCGATCGGCGATGATGTCCGTGTGCGGGTGAGAAGGTGACCACGGACGCGATCGTCGTCGGCGCCGGTGTGGCCGGTCTGATCGCGGCGCGCGATCTCGTCCGCGCCGGTACGTCGGTCATCGTGCTCGAGGCCCGCGACCGCGTCGGTGGGCGCACGCTGTCCGAGGATCTCGAGGGCCAGCGGATCGACCTCGGCGGTCAGTGGATCGGTGCCACCCATCACCGCCTGAAGCGCCTCGCCGAGGAGCTCCGCATCCCGACGTTCCCGCAGTACGCGACCGGCAAGAAGGTGCTCGATCGCGGCGACGGCAAGCTCCGCACGTTCTCGGGCTTCCTGCCCAACGTGGGCCTGTTCGGCTTGATCGATCTCGGGCTCAAGATCCGCGCGCTCGAGAAGCTCGCGAAGCAGGTCCCGCTCGAGCAGCCGATGGCGATGCCCGGCGCCGCGGAGCTCGACGCCCAGACGTTCGCGCAGTGGCTCGACACCAACGTCAAGAACCCGCGTGCGCGGGACATGATCGCGCTCGCCGCGCAGATGATCTTCGCGGCCGAGCCGCGCGACATCTCGCTGCTCTACTTCCTCCTCTACTCGCACGCGGGCGGCGGTGTTCAGAAGCTGTGCGAGATCGAGGGTGGTGCGCAGGAGCGGCGGTTCACCACGGGTGCCCAGGAGGTCTCGATCCGTCTCGCGGCCGATCTCGGCGATCGGGTTCGACTCGATCACGCGGTCCGTGCGATCGAACAGCGCGCGGATGGCGTCACCGTCCACACCGCGCGCGGCAGCTTCACGGCCCACCGGGCGATCCTCGCCCTGCCCCCGGCCCTCCTCGCCCGCATCGAGATCGCCGACCTCCCACTCGAGCGGATCGCGATCCATCAGCGCATGAACCCCGGCTCCGTCCTCAAATGCATCGCGTCGTACAAGACGCCGTTCTGGCGCGAGGCCGGCTACTCGGGCGAGGCGTTCTCTCCGCACGGCCTGGTGCGCGCCACGTTCGACGACTGTTCGGCGGACGGCACACATGCCGCGCTCGTCGCGTTCGTCGTCGGCGATCGGGCGCGTGAGCTGTCCACGGTCGCTCCCGACGATCGCCGCCGCCTCCTCCTCAGCGATCTCGGTCGGCTCCACGGCGCGAAGGCCCACCACCCCACGGCGCTCGTCGACAAGGACTGGCTGTCCGACGAGTGGTCCGCCGGCTGCTACGTCGGCGTGATGCCGCCGCGCCTGCTCACCGAGAGCGCCGCGGGCCTCCGCGCGCCGTATGGGTTGCTGCATTTTGCCGGCACCGAGACCGCCGTCGAGCACCTCGGGTACATCGAGGGTGCGATCGAGTCGGGCGAGCGCGCGGCCCTCGAAGTGGGCGCCCGACTTCGGTGATCTCACCCAACCCACACGGCGGCACACCGGAGGTCGCATCCTCCATGCCCGTGCTGCTAGCGTTGGTTCCTATGAAGAAGCTCTTCGGCTCGCTCCTGATCGCGGGCCTGCTCTCGGGCTGCCTCGTTCGCACGAACAATCGCGGCTATCGCAACGAGCCGCGGCGTGCGAACTGCGGGCCCGGCTATCACTGGGACGGCTACAACTGCGTGCACAACGGCCGCGCTCGCGGCCGCGACCATCGCCGCTAGATCGCGCTACGGTCCCGGGCATGAAGCTCTTCGGGGCCATCGCCCTTCATGTCGAGGCAGAGGACATCCTTCGCGCCCCGCGCTTCTTCGAGAAGATCAAGCGCGCGTTCGGCGGCAAGCCCGACCTCCGGACCGGTCGCGCGCGCTCCGCCCTGGAAGCCACCGCGATCGTCGAGGCCACGCGTGACGCCCTCCGCAAGATCGGCGTGACCAACGCCGTCTCGCTCTTCATCGACGACACTGTCCTGTTCCACGATCGCGAGGGCACGCCCGACGACCTCGGCGATCTGTTCCTCGCGTTCCACGACAACGACTCGGTGTTCGGCCAGGGCTTCCGCGAGCTCCGCCTCGCCGTCGAGCACCGCGAGGCTGGCCTTCACCTCGTCCTGGAGATCCAGGCGCGCCCCGAGCACAAGAAGGACGCGCCCGCAGCGCGCACGTTGATCTCCGGTCGGATCGAGGCCCTCACCCCGCGCCCGGGCGAGGACGCCGAGACCTATCGCAAGCGCGCCGAGCCCGTCGCGACCGACGCCAAGGCGCTCGAGATGTTCCGGATCCAGTTCACCGCGCTCGTCGATCGCGTGCGCGATGCCCTCGCCCATGCGATGCCGACCGCGAAGGTCGAGGTCGAGGTCGCAGAGCCGCGCATCACGCGCCCCGATCCCAAGGCCGACACCGCGCGCGATCCGCAGTCCCCGCGCGACCGCAACTACGATCCGTACGACCACTACTACTGGTCGCCGGGCTGGGTGATGGCCGACATGCTGATGTGGTCGGCGATGTTCTCGATGATGTCGATGCCGCACTACGCGGTCGTCGATCACCATCACCACTACCAGGGCCACACCGACGACACCGGCATCCAGGACGGCCCGACGGACTCCTCACCCGCGGAGGCCGACGACGCGATGAGCGCCGACGACGCGGCGGCCGAGTCCGACGCGCAGGACATTGCGGACTCCGGCGTCGACACCGACAGCGGCGGGAGCTGGTGGGACGATGCGGGTGGCGGCGATGGCGGCGGCTTCGATGGCGGAGATTTCGGCGGCTTCGACTGATCGGGTATCCTCGAAGCAATGGCCACCGACCTGTTGCCAGCGCTCACCTCGGACGATCCGAAGGTCGTGGAGTCCGCGCTCGATCGGCTCGCCGCACTCGGCAGGAAGGCGTTCCTCGCCATGCAGGCCGACGAGGACGAGGGGGAGGGCGACGACGACGATGAGGAGGACGACGCCGAAGACAACGACGAGGATGGTGCGGACTACGACGACGACGATGACGAGGCCGACGAGGGCGACGACGAGACCAACGCGACGATCCAGGCCCGCGGCGAGCTCCCCGCGCTCGACCATGCGCTCGATCAACATCTCGCGCAGCTGTCGATCGCCACGCTCGGGCGCGTGTT
Organism: Myxococcales bacterium; assembly: GCA_031421915.1. Classification (GTDB taxonomy): domain Bacteria; phylum Myxococcota_A; class Polyangia; order Haliangiales; family Haliangiaceae; genus JABFXX01. The sequence continues at coordinate 30,801 of JANOPP010000393.1, forward strand.
CGCGGTCCTGTTCCAGACCTGCCACGACAACGTCCCGGCCGCCGCGCGGATCGCCGCCGAGGTCGCGCGCCGCGGCACCGAGGCCGAGCAGCTCGCGCTCGTCGACGCGTTCATCGCCGCGAACAAGCGCCACATCTGCGGCCATCGCTCCGACGACACCGTCCACGCGGTCGTGATCGACGAGGTGTTCCCGACCCTGGGCCCCGCCGCCCTGACCAGGCTCCTCGCGTGGTGCACCAACAAGCACCTCGACGACACCTACGGCGATCGGATGTTCGCGCTGTTCATCCCCGCGCTCGAGCAAGCCGACGATCGCCAGCGCACGCTCCTCGTCCAGCGTCTCGAGACCTTCATGCGCGAGATCGCCGAGCTCCAGCCCGCACACGCACACGCGTTGTGGGACAGCCTCGGTCCGCTGCGGGGCGCCGCAGGCGATGCGGTCGGAGGCCTGCGGTCCCGGCTGTCTTCTCCCTGAGATCGCCGAAACCCGACCCCGAATCGTGGTGTCCTCCTGGGCATGACGCGTGCGCTGGTCGTGGCCGGGCTCCTTCTCCTCACACACACCGCCACCGCAGACACGCTGCGCGCCACGCGCGAGCAGCCGATGTTCGAGGCGGCGCACACCGTCGACATCAAGATCCGCGACGGCGTTGCCATCTATACGGTGCGCCGGATGTTCTCCAACCCCGGCACCGTCGCCGATCAGGTCGAGCTCGAGCTGGGTATGCCGTACGGAGCGGCAGCCACAGGCCTCCGGATCAAGGCGAACGACAAGTGGTACGACGGCGTCCTCATGGAGCGCGAGGCCGCGGCCCGCCTCTACAAGGAGATGACGGGCTTTGGCCAGCACGCGCCGAAGGACCCTGCCCTGCTCGCGTGGATGTGGGCGGACACTCTCTCACTGCAGGTGTTCCCGGTGATGCCGGGCACCGTCTCGACCGTCGAGTACACGCTGACGGCGCCGACCCGCTACGAGGGCGGCAAGTACTACGTCTCGTATCCGCGCACGTCGACCTCCAGCGACAGTGGCGAGGAAGGTGCGCGCGAGCTCCCGCTCGCGATGCCCGTCATCACCGTCAATCCCGCGTGGGGCGACAACCGCACGCCGATCATGATCGATGGCAAGCGCGTCGCGCGCGGCACGCCGATCGTGATCCTCCCGCCCGTTCGCCAGCCGTGGGAGGACCAGGTCGATGCGAGCGAGAACGCGAGCTACGTCTCGAGTGCGCTCACCGTCGAGCCGGAGGTCCGCACGCACCAGGTATATGGCGAGGCGACGATCGAGCTCCAGCTCGCGCACACGTATCGCAGCGACCTCCGCGTCGAGCTCTTGACGCCCGCGGGCGTGAAGGTCTCCGTGTTCGGCGGCGGTGGCGGCGGCGAGAACGATCTGCGCGGCAAGTTCTTGGTGAAGTTGCCGGAGAAGACGCAGGCCGCGGGACTGTGGCGCCTTGTCGTCTCCGATCACGCCGGCCTCGACACCGGCACGCTCGACCACTGGACGATCACGTTCGGTACCGGCAAGGATCAGACGACGAAGAAGTCGACCGACACGCCGCTGTTCGTCCCCGACGCGCCCGCATCCGCGAGCGAGAGCGGCGTGGCGACGATCTCGGTCGGACCGCCCACGATCAACACCTGGCTGACGCGGCTCGGTCGCGTGACGGCGTCGGACAAACACATCTTCGGTCGCCTCGAGATCGACGTCGCACCACAGCTCGTCCCGACGCCGAAGAAGGCGCAGGTCGTGTTCGTGCTCGACACGTCGTTCTCGATCGCCGAGCCGGGCGTGACGGCGCAGCTCGATCTGATGAAGGCGTACCTGACGCACGTGCCCGACGCCGAGATCGAGATCGTGACGTATCGGCGCCGGCCGACGCGTGCGTTCGGACGGTTCGTGTCGGCCGCAGATTTCGGCGACGCGTTCGCCGTGGCCAAGGCGCGCGGGACGTTCGCACTCGGCAATGGCAGTGCGCTCGACGAAGGGGCCCGGATGGCGACATCGATCCTGAGCGATCGCAAGGGACCGCGCCGGATCGTGCTGGCGACCGACGAGCTGTGGCGCAGCTCGTTGACGTCCCTGCTCGCCCAGGCCGCGTTCGCGAAGCTGTCGCCCGAGACGGTGGTCCACGTGATCGTGCCGCAGATGGACAGCGACGACCGTCCGCAGCTCCAGCGCAAGGACACGCACGCCTTCGCGCCGCTCGCGACGCGGCACCACGGCATCTACGTCGACTTCACTGGCTTCCCCGCCAAGACGATCAAGTCGCTCGTGCCGGTCGCACTCGAGCTGGTACGCCCGACGCGGATCGAGTTCCTCAAGGCACCGGGCTTCGAGCTCGAGAGCCCGACACTCCACGAGGGCGACGGCGTCCGCATCATGTACGACAAGGTCACCGCGCCGACGTCGGTGACGCTGACCGGCCTTTTGTGGAGTGATCCGGTCCGGCGCGAGGTCAACGTGACCACGCCGTTCTCGATCCAGACCGCCGCGTTCGTGTTCGGCGCCGATGCGCACCAGGAGCTGACGCCCGGGGAGATGATGAAGGTGGCCATGTTCGGCCGCGCGGTGTCGCCGGTGACGTCGTACGTGGCCTACGAACCGGGCGTACGCCCGTCGACGATCGGCTTTCTGCGTGGGACCGGCGCGGGCTCGGGCTTCGGCTCGGGACACGGCGGCTTGCGAGGCGGGTCGATCACACGCAGGAACGTAGATTTCAGCCGGCTCGTCGAGACCCAGTCGTGCGTGAAGTCGGTGCGGCCGACCGCGCCCTGGGAGGTCTTGATCCACGTCGAGACCACCAAGGACGAGGTCGTCGACGTCGAGCCGTCGACGCAGACCCCGATGGCGCTGTGCCTCGCCGAGGTCATCTGGGCGCTACGCCTCGACAAGGACGTGTTCTCGCTCACCCGCGAGGACTTCACGGTCCAGTTGAGCGGCGCCGCCGCACCCTGAGGATCGCGAGGAGAATCGCGAGCGACGCGAGTGAGCTGATGCCGGGCTGGACCATGCAGCCGCCGTCGATCGCGCTCGACGAGCAGTTGCCGCACGAGGTGTCGACGGTGGGATCCGCCTGGGCGACTCCTGCGGTGAGCATCAGGGCAACGAGCCAGCGCATGCCCGCTTGCTCGTGCAACCACGCGGCCAGCGGCTAACCCACTGGCACCCCGTTCCCGTCGGTCCGCGACCCGGACACGGGCGCCCTGGTTTCCCTGACTCCCCCAAACCGCTGGGGTAGCGGCAGGTGACGGGCTCGATCAGCGGCATCCGGGCCCCCGACGTACTAAACTCGAGGTGATGGAGCGGGGGTTCGTCGGATTGAACGTGGCGGTGCTCGCCATCGGCGACGCCCTGTCGATCTCGGACGAGCCGCCGGCGCAGCTCACTGTCGAGCGCTTCACGCAGGCGGGCCACAAGGTCGTGGCGACCGCGATCGTGGGCGACTTCGTCCAGGTCATCCGCGCCAAGTTCCTCGAGTGGGTCGCCGATCCGGCGATCGATGTGATCATCGCCACGGCCGGCACCAAGACCGAGTACGCGGCCGCGGCGCTCGCGCCACTGGTCACCAAGCCCCTCGTCGGGTTCTCCGACCTGTTCCGCTACATGACGTTCGAGGAGATCGGGACGGCGGCGATGCTCGTCGATGCCGACGCCGCGCAGTGCAAGAACACGTTCGTGTTCCTGCTGCCGGCCTCGATCGGTGCGGTCCGGACCGCACTCGATCGCCTGATCATCCCGCAGCTCGACTACCGCACCAAGCCGCAGAACCTGGTGATGCGGATGCCGCGCGTCGCGCACGTCGAGCTGCCCGACAAGGCGCCGGCACCCGAGCCGTGGATCTCGCCGCGGAAGCCGACCGCGCAAATCGCGGCGGTCCCAGCTCCACCCAAGCCGCCCGCGCGCGCCGGCACGATGCCGCCACCGGTGCCCGAGAAGTCGGTGTCTCGGAAGCTGGAGGCGATCCCGCAGTTCCTCGAGAAGGAGACAACGAACCAGGGCGTAGCTCCCGCGCCGCCGCGGCCGAAGCAATCGACGATCTCGGCGCCGCTGCCGATGAAGGCGCCGGCCCTGCCCGCGCCGATGATCGAGGAGCTCGAGGCCGCCGCTCCACGCACGCGCGAGTTCGAGGCCGTCGAGAAGACGGGGCCGATTCCCAAGACGCCGGCGCCGAGCGTGATGATCGACTCGTCGCTGAGCCAGCCGATCACCGTCGCGTCGCCGATGGTCGCGCGAACGGCTCCGCCGCGCGCGGCGCGCGAGACGTTCAACGAAGGTGTCGCCTACGTGCCGCCGTCCGGCGGGTCGCGGAAGTTCGTGTTCGCGTGGCTCGGCATCGTGATCGCCGGCGCGGCGATGGTGTTCGTGTTCCTGATGCTGCGGAAGACCAACAAGGACGCGAACGCCGCGGCCGTCATCGATGCGGCTCCCGATCTCGTGGCAGCGCGAACGACGGTGCCCGACACGAGCAATGAGCCACCGACGCCGCCGACTCCTCCGGTCGAGCCGCCGCCTGCAGTCACGGTCGATGCTGCGCTCGACGAGATCGACATGCCCCTCGATCCTGATCCACCCGCGGTCGTCGCGAAGACTCCGCCCGTGACACCAAAGGTTCCTCCGATCGCGAAGGAGCCGAAGACGCCTCCGACGGTGAAGGAGCCGAAGGTCAAGGTCGAGAAGGAGCCCGAGCTCGCGCCGGTGACGGCCGAGAGCGGCTGCGACGAGGTCTCGTGCGTGCTCGATCGGTTTCAGCTGCCGTGCTGCGCGAAGTACAAGCCGAAAGACGAGCCCGTCGAGGTGAAGCCGACGTCCGATCTTCCCGAGGCGATCGATCGCGCGATGATCGTCGAAGGCGTCGGCAACGTGAAGCCGGCGGTCGTGCGCTGCGGCGAGATCCACAACACCAAGGGCACCGTGAAGCTCCACGTCACGGTGAGCGGCGGCGGCAAGGTCGAGAACGTCAGCGTGACGAGCACGCCCGACGAGGCGATCGGCACTTGCGTCGCGACGGCGATCAAGAAGGCGAGCTTCGCGAAGACGCAAAACGGCGGCTCGTTCGGCTACCCGTTCGTGTTCTGAGTGCGCAGATCCTGCGCCGCTCACGCGACGCCCGCAGATCTTGCGCGGAGCTCCACGACGAAATCGTCGACGAGTGCGCCAGTACATCGCGCTGGTGGAATGCGCCGTGCACACGGGATGAATCCCCGCCATGAATCGACTCACCTGGTTGATCTGTTCCCTCGCCGTCCTCACCGCATGCGGTGACAACGCGAGACCGAGCTCGCTCGTCCTCACCTTTGACGAGCCAGCAGGTGCGAACTGCCCGGGTGGGGGAACGCGGATCGACGTCGGCGTCGACAACGACGACAACGGCCTCCTCGAGGGCTCCGAGCTCACGAACACGACCTACGTGTGCAACGGGAGCGGCGGCACGAGCTCGCTCGTCCGGACCTCCGAGGAGCTGGCCGGAACCAACTGTCCGTTCGGCGGAACCAAGATCGAGACCGGCGTCGACGCCAACAACAACGGCACGCTCGACGCCACCGAGATCAACGCGGCGGCGACCAGCTTCGTTTGCAACGTCGCCCCGAGCGGCACCATCTCGCCGAGCACCGGCATCGTCGTCGCGGTCAAACCGAACGGCGTGAGCACGTCGACGACCGCGCCGATCACCGTGCGCTTCACGCTCAAGGACGACCGCGGCTATCCGCTCGACCTCACCGGCGCCTACTCGGTGAACACCGCGATCCTGCCGCGGTTCGCGCTCGGCTACTTCACGAAGAGCCAGCTCCCGTCGCCGAACCAGGCTGTCGAGGTCGTCTCCCCGCTCACCGTCTATACGAAGTCGACGAGCACGTCGGCTCCGCTCGGCCAGCCCACCAACTACAACCCGAAGGGCTCCGCGGCTGGCCACGGCACGCTCGTCGAGAACGGCTTTGGCGCCGGCGACTACACGTACACGTTCCCGACGACGTCGACGACGAACGGCCCGCTGGCAGTCGCGTACGACCCGACCAAGCTCGGCGAGAGCCACGTCGTGTGGATCCAGGCGTCGCGCCAGACCGACCTCGTGTTCCCGATCAACGCCAACACGTTCTACGCCGCGAACACGCCCTACTACTTCATCCCGAGCGGCACCGGCACGCCGCTCGTGCGTGAGATCGCCTCGCAGGCCGGCTGCGATGGCTGCCACGGCAAGTTCAAGGCGGAGACCACGTCGTCGGCGGCATTCCACGGCGGAGGTCGCATCGAGGTCGCGATGTGCAACGTCTGCCACAACCCGGGACGCACCACGAACCTCGCGGCGAATTCGTCGGTGTTCGTCCACCGCATCCACAACGGCGCGAACGTCGCCGACGCGAACCTGTTCCGCGGCATCGCCGCGACGTACCCGCAGGACGTCCGCAAGTGCGATTCCTGCCATGCCAACGCGGCTCAGGGAGCGCAGGCGCTCACCAACCCGACGATCGCCGCGTGCACCGGTTGCCACGACTACGTCTCGTTCACCGCCTCGAACCCAGCGACGTGCGGGATTCTCGGCAACCTCGTCCGCGGCCCCGATGGCAAGCCGGTCCCGTGCAACCACGGCGGTGGCCCGCGCACCGATGCCGAGTGCGCGACGTGTCACGGCCCGGCGGGCGGCTTCCCGACGGCGTCCTATCACAAGCCGGTCGCCCTCCCCGACCCCAACAATTCCTGGAAGCTCGGCGGCACCAACAACAACACCCACGCGTCGTTCGTCGCCGCGGGCGGCTACGTGCCGCCGAGCGCCATCGCGATCACCTACGACGTGAAGACCGTCGAAACGGTCCCCGACGCCGTCACGCCGGCCATCAAGCGCCCGCGGATCACGTTCAAGCTCAAGGGCAACGGCACCGACATCGTGTTCCAGACCTTCGCCGCTGGCACCGTGACCGAGCTGATGCCGAACTTCGTCGGCTCGCCGAGCGTCTACTTCGCGTTCGCGGTCCCGCAGGACGGTAACCAGTCGCCGACGGACTTCAACGCCACCGTGAGCGGCTACATCAAGAAGATCTGGGACGGCAGCGCCACCGGCACAGGCGTCGGCACGCTGACCGGCCCCGACGCGATGGGCTACTACCAGATCACGCTCACCGGCGTTCAGATCCCGACGACTGCCAAGATGCTCACCGGCGGCCTCGGCTACACCTACTCGCTGTCGAGCGCGCCGCCGCTCGTGCAGACCAACCTCCAGGCGTACCCGTGGACGCCGAACACCCCGGCCGACGGCAAGGCGCAGGGCGGCCTCAGCGTTCCTGCCCCCAACGTCTGGAAGGTCGCGACCGGCTTCACGGCGCGCCGCCCGATCGTCGACAACGCGAAGTGCCTCAAGTGTCACGGCGCGCTCGGTGTCTCGCCGAGCTTCCACGCCGGTCAGCGCAATGACGGACCGACCTGCGCGTTCTGTCACAACCCGAACCGCTCGAGCGCGGGCTGGGCGGCGAGCTCGAAGTTCTTCATCCATGCGATCCACGGCGGTCGCAAGCGGACCGTCCCGTACACGTGGCACGCAGCCGCCGTCGGTGCCGGCTACAACGAGATCGAGTTCCCCGGCACGCTCAACACCTGCACCACGTGCCACCTGCCCAACACGTACGACTTCACGAACGCGACGAACCTGACCGCGCTCCCCAACGAGCAGCTGACCACGGTCGCGAGCGGCACGCTCGATCCCAACCCGCTGACCAACTCGACCTACTACACCGTGTCGCCGTACGTCTCCGCCGGAACCTACGGCTCGGCGTTCTCGTTCAACGCGGCCACCGCCACGACGACCGAGGCCGCTGGCACGACGCTCGTCGCGACGCCGCTCACTGCCGCGTGCGTGGCCTGCCACGACTCGTCCATCGCGGTCGATCACATGCGGGCCAACGGCGGCCAGTTCTATGCTCCGCGCTCGGTGGTGCTCGCGTCGACGGCGAAGGAGCAGTGCATGATCTGCCACGGCCCCGGCCGCAGCGCGGCGATCGGCGACGTCCACCAGCGCTGACGCGCTACTTCTCGGCCTTCTCGACCTCCTTGACGATCCGCTCGGCGCACTTCTCGGCGCGCGTGATGTCGGCGTTGTACGCATCCGCGGCCTCCGCCGAGACCTTCTTGCCCTCGTTCGCGCCCGTGAACTTCTCGATCTCCGCGTAGATCTTCTCGGCGCACTCGACGGTCTTGCAGGCGCAGAGCTCGTCCGTGATCTTCTTCATCTTGCTTGCCTCCTCCTTGCCGCTGCAGGCGGTGAGGGAGAGCGCGAGTGACAGGGAGAGGACGAGATGCTTCATCTCCAAATCGTCTCAGGATCCGCCGCCCGGCGACAAGCCGTGCAGCCACTCCCGCGCTAACCGTCGGCGTAGCGCGCCATCATCGCCTCGACGTTGCCGCGAAGCGCGGCACGCCAGCTCGGCGGCGACACGAGCTCGGCGAACGCTCCGAAGCTCTGCACCCACGGGATGATCTCCCACTGTGCACTCGACCGCAGCCGGTACACCAGCGCCCCGTCGGCCCGCCGGTCCTTGCGCTCGGACGGATGAAACGTCCGCTCCTCGAGCGAGCGCGCGACCTCCGCATCGAACACGATCTCGACGTCCTCCTCCTGATCGCTCACGAAGATCCCGAACGCCTTCGAGACGTGCGCATCGACGTCGAGCCGCGGCGGTGCGAACTGCTCGTTCGACACCTCGAGCTTGCGCATCCGGTGAACCGCGAGCGTCGTGATCCGCTGGTGCTCTCCGAGACACGCGAGCACGTACAGCGCCGAGCGATGCCACACCAGCCGCAGCGGACGCGCCCGGTGCTCGCGCTCCGCCTTCCCCGCCGCCTGGTACGTGAGCGTGCACACGCGTCGCCGCGCGATCGCGTCCACGATCTCGTCGATCTGCTCGCGTTGCGGCTCGTAGTCGACGTGGCCGCGCACGTGCGGCACGAACACGCGTGACAGGGCATCGAGCCCGCCGTTGTGACGCGGGCTGAGGAAGCCGCGAATCTTGAGCATCACGGAGCGCAGGTCGTCGTGCAGCGGCGTCCCCGCCATCCCGGCGATCGCCGCCTGCGCCGCGAAGATCGAGAGCAACTCGGTGGTCCCGAACGTGATCGATTCGAGCGCGCGGATCTTCTGATCGATCCGGTACGTCTTCTTCTGCTTCCCGACATTCTCCTCGACGAGCGCGAAGTCACGCTCGAGCGTCGCGAGATCGCGCTCGACCGTTGCCTTGCTGGTATCGAGCTGCTCCGCGAGCTGCTTGACGCTCAGCGTTCGACACCGCGATGATGATCGTCCCGGCGTAACAGCGGCGTTTCAGTATCTCGGGCCCGTCGCACCCGACGGCACTGAAGGCGAACGTCCGATCTCGATCGAATGGCGTCTGACGTTTCCGATGCCTATCAGCCTCGTCGTGGGCGGGCGAGTCGCCGCCTGAGGACTCCGCTCTGATGGTGTCGATGAATCTGGTAGCGTGTTCGGGTGTCAGGTTCGCTGGCGGACAACGCGTGCAGTTCGTGTGGCCGGACGATCGCGTGGGGGAGCTCCCGCTGCAATGCGTGCTCGAAGACCCCGGTTGGCGCTCGCCCGCTGGGAGACAACGCGTGCACCTCGTGTGGCCGGACGATCGCGTGGGGGAGCGCCCGGTGCAATCTGTGCGCGGGGACAGCGTCCATGAATCGTGAGCGCTCTGAGACCAACACCTCACCGTGCCCATTCTGCGGCGCAGCCGTGCCGATCGGATCGAACGACTGCGGCACGTGCGGCCGGCGGATCTCGGCGAGGTCGACACAGGCAGATAACTCGTGCCGCTCCTGCGGACGAACGATCTCGCGCGACCAATCCCTGTGCAACGCGTGCGCGGGGACTGCATCGGCAAATAGAGACAGCTCCAGCTCGGCCCCCGCCGACACCGTGCAGTGCGAGTGCTGCCACGAGATCGGACAGCCCGGCACGAGGTGCCGAAAATGCAGCTACCAACTTCCACCGAAGACACCGCCGCCCGACAACGCCTCCGCCACGACGCTGGACTCCACCGACCGGGTGAAGTGCGATTACTGCCACGCGTTCGTCCAGATCGGCGTGACGTGTCCCAGCTGCAGCCACCCGCTGTTGCCGAGCACGCCTACCGACGGTGACCGCAAGCGTGCCGCGTGGGCGCGTGCCGCCGCGGAGCGTGATGCTGCGTGGGAAGGGCGCGGTCGACCCGCCGGCGCGAAGGCAGACAACAAATGCACGTCGTGCGGTCGAGCGATCTCTCCGGACAAGACGCACTGCAATGCGTGCTCGGGGGGCGGGCGAAGGGGGCCCGCTGCGTCATCTCGCCGGACCGGTATCATCGCGTTCGCCGCCCTGATGCTCGGCTCGACGGTCGTCGCCGTGATCGCTCTCACCAGAGGCGGAGACGCGCCCGCGCCCGCGGCAGTGCCAGCGCCCATCTCTCCGCGTCCCGCACCACCGCCACCACCCGAATCCCCCGCGACCCGGGTCGCGAACGCACCAACCTTCGAGCAGGCGATCGCCCTCGCCCGCCCCGCGCTCACCGACTCCACCGACGAGCTCGGTCCCGGTGCGCAGCTCCTCGCGAGCTACAAGAAGCTCCGCTGGGCCGATGTCGACGTTGCCGCGGAAACAACCCTCGGCCGAGTCGAGAAGGATCCCGCGCTCGAGCGCGGCAAGCGCCTCTGCGCGACCGGCGAGATCCAGCGGATCGCGCGCCGCGATCTCGACGGCCGCAAGGTCTACGTCGGCCAGCTCCGCACCGCCGACGGGGACGAGGTCGCGTTCGTCGCGGTCGGCACGACGGGCGACCTCGTGAAGCGCAACACGGCCACGCTTTGTGGCGCAGTGCTCGGGATGTCGGGACCCGCCGTCTCGATCCTCGGGATGTTCAAGCTCGACGAGAACCAGCTCCCGCTCGTCGAACAGTAGGTCCGCCGACAAGGTAAATGGTTCCCGTGAGCGCGATCAGTCGCTGCTGGATCTGCGGCGGCGCAGCCCGTCAGCGCAGGGCATCTATGGCGTGTAGCCGAGCAGGTGAAACGCGAAGTCCACATCCGACGCTGCGGGTGTGCCCGTGCTGTCGACGGTCTGGAAGTACGGATGCGTGCCGTCTGACGACCCACCGATCACGTTGGCCGTCGCGGGATAGGTGATTCGGTCGAAGAACCTCGTCGAGTACGCGACCTGTTCGCCGTTGACGTCGACCACCGCCCCGGTCGTCGTGGCGCCGCTGCAGTCCAGGGGCTGGAAGTAGGTCTTGAAGTTTCCCAGGGCATCGAACACGGACAGAAAGCTGCAGCTGTCGTCCGTCGGGATGACCGTGGCGCTCGGCGCTTGCGTCGCGGTGAGGGCCCCCGTGCCGCTGGCGACGTACTTCGTGCGCAACGAATACGCCCCGACCTTGGTGGAGCTGAGGAAGATCGTGCCGTCGGGGCGGGCCTCCATCTCGCCGCCCTGGTCGTCGGAGACGCCGCTGCTCTCCAGCTGGTCGAGCCAGTCGAGCTTGCCCGTCATGGCGTCGACCCGGGCCAGCACGTTGGTGGTGCCGCCTTCCTCGGAAGCAGCTGTCAATTCGCCGCTCGTGGTGAGGGCACCGCTGGCGAGCGCGCCGCGGAGCATGGCGCGTCCGGGCGCGTTGGCGTGCAAGTAGACCTTGCCGTTGGCGTCGCCTGCCGACGCTCGGAACGCGTTGTCACCCTCGGTCGTGGGGAGCTGGTAGGTCCACTTCAGCACGCCGTTGACATCGACGAACGCGGCGGACGCTTGCCATCGACTCGTCCAGGGCGCGTAGGGGTTCGACAGCGTGACGCTATAGCTCTTCTTCGAGCACGCGGTCGTTCCGCCGTAGGTGGTCGTCGTACCGAACGCGATGCTGCCACGCGACGTATACCCGGCGATGTAGCCGAGCACCGTCGCGCCGCTGCTCACCACGTTGATGGCGCGCGCGCGCTCGTAGGTGATGCCGTTCGTCTTGAACGCCCACTTCGGCGACATCAGAAACGAGCCGAGCTTGACGACCAAGGCGTCGCCATCGCGATCGTTTGCGGATGCGTCGTAGGTGCAGCCGCCGACGGCGAGATCGTGACTGTTCGACATCATCGTCATGAGGATGTCGCCGTTGCCGTCGATCTCGATCTCGTTGGCGCCGTCGTCACCGGCTCCCCCGAACTGCTTCACGGTGCCGGTAGTTCCGGTCCCCGTCGCGATCCGGATCAGCACCGCATCCGAGTGTCCCTTCGACGTGAGCGCGTTCATGCCGAACTCCACAGTGCCGCTGAACTGCCCGCTGACCACGACGTTGGCCCCATCGGACGTCACGGCCATGTCGAAGATCAGGTCATCGCCGGTGCTGCCGTATCTCTTCACCCACTGGCGCGCCCCGCGCGCGTCGAACTTGGCCACGAACATGTCGCGGCCACCGGCAGAGGTAAGGCCGATCGGCTCTCCGGCGATCTGCAGCGTATCGATGAAGCTCCCCGAGACGTACACGTTGCCGCTAGCGTCCACCGCGATCCCGTCGAGCTCGTTGTCGCGATTCGGACTCTGGCCGGCGCGCGCAAACCGCAGGGTCAATGCGGGCGTTGTGAGCAGCGGCGTTGTGGCCACCTCCGCGAGCTCATCGTCGGCGTCAGGCATCGCGTCGTCGGTGACGCAGGCGGCAAGCACGACCGTGATCAACACGAGCGCAGGGGTGATGCCAAGGGGGTGGCTTTCTGTTCGGGCGTGGGAGTTCATCGGACCTCCAGCTGCCGGAGTGCGAGCGCGATGCCACCGCAGGTTCGCCAAACCAGATGGGTTCGTGTCCGCCGCCTGACCGGTCGGGCGGACACCCGAACGGTCGAGCGGACACTCTCCGGCCCTTGCGCTGAGGTGGGTGGACGTCGACGTTCCCGCGGAAACAACCCTCCCGCGGTCTCGATGAACGTCCAGCCAGCGGACGCCGCGTTGCCACGACAGCTCCTCCGATCACGATATGGTGTGGCCATGAACCTGGCCGCGTTTCCGCACGTGGAGATCCCCGCTGGATGGACACGCGCGGAGAAAGGGCCCCGCGTCTGGCTCGTGCCACCAGTGGCCGGTTCGCGGATCGTGCTCGCGCCGCT